>DITR01000014.1 GCA_002422175.1 Alcaligenaceae bacterium UBA6179 | reverse complement strand
GCGACTTTCTTTGCTGCAACCTTCTTTACTACAACCTTCTTTGCTGCCACTTTCTTCACTGCTTTCTTGGCTGTTGCCATGATTAACTCCTTAAGTCAGGATCCCAAAACAAGGAACGCGTGCCTTGAAAACCACCCAAATGGGTCGTCCACAAAGCCCGCGCTATTCTTGTGAACCGTATCGTTACTTCGTTGCCGGCAAATATCGATACGTGCCACAGAATGCTGCGTTGTTGCTAATAATGTGCAAGACGAAGCCTCGGCTTGCCACATTTTTAACAACAGACGATGCAACTGACAGCGTTGCATCGCTTATATCCTTCACGTTTAGAGACGCCAAGATCTCAAGGGTTGCTCTTTTGGATCTTATTCCCAGTTAAGCGCACCACCTGTTTGATACTCAATGACGCGTGTCTCAAAAAAATTTCTTTCTTTCTTTAAATCGATCATTTCAGCCATCCAGGGGAAGGGGTTTTCTTCCTGGGCAAACAGAGGTTCGATACCGATCTGCTGGCATCGACGATTAGCGATAAAGCGCAGGTATGACTTGAACATCGGCGCATTCAGACCCAGCACGCCACGAGGCATGGTGTCTTCGGCGTAGGCGTATTCAAGTTCGACAGCTTTATTAAATAGCTCGCGCATTTCTTCGCGAAATGCAGGCGTCCACAAATCTGGGTTTTCTAGTTTGATGGTGTTGATCAAATCGATACCAAAATTGCAGTGCATGGACTCGTCACGCAAAATGTACATGTACTGCTCGGCAGCCCCTGTCATTTTATTTTGACGGCCTAAAGCCAAGATTTGCGTAAAGCCGACATAGAAAAACAAGCCTTCCATGAGGCAAGCAAAAACAATCAATGAGCGTAAGAGCTTTTGATCATCTGCCGTTGTGCCGGTATGAAAGTGAGGGTCAGCAATTGCATCAATAAAAGGAATTAAAAATTGATCTTTCGCGCGAATAGAAGGTACTTCGTTGTAAGCATTAAAGATTTCTGATTCGTCTAAGTTAAGACTTTCGACGATATATTGATAGGCGTGCGTGTGAATAGCCTCTTCGAATGCTTGACGTAATAAAAATTGACGGCATTCAGGTGCGGTGATGTGACGGTAGGTACCCAGCACAATATTGTTAGCAGCCAAAGAGTCAGCGGTGACAAAAAAGCCGAGGTTACGTTTCACAATACGACGCTCGTCTTCGGTTAACCCGTTGGGGTTTTTCCAGAGTGCAATGTCGCGAGACATATTGATTTCTTGCGGCATCCAGTGGTTGGCACATGTCGCGAGATACTTTTCCCAAGCCCACTTGTATTTAAATGGAACCAATTGGTTTACGTCAGTTTGACCGTTAATAATACGTTTGTCAGCAACCTTGACACGGGTCTGCTCAACGGCGCCTGCTGCAGCAAGTATTGCAGAAGCGACGGGTTGTTCGGTTAACCCAGGTGTGGGCATTTCGGTGTCACCAAAGACGCCTGTGGCAGAGCGCACGGGTGCTGCACTCGTGACGGGTGCTTGTGCGGTTGTTCTTGGTGCCACGCCGGGTGCGGCGGTGGCTACGGGGTTTGTGTCATCTTCCCAATTCAGCATGATCGTTTTCCTTTATGTTGATTTAATTTACTGGCACGCTTCGCATTCTTCAAAGCCCGGATCGCCCGGTCTCATCGTGCAGGCTTGGCCTAGTATTTCAGCTTCTGGAAGATTCAGTGCAGCAGCCGAAGCGACCACACCCCCTGTTGGGTTCATGCTGACGGCATTTAACTCACCGCCACGACCCGTTGATTTCTCTGCACTCGTTGCGCCGAGTGAACGTAGATAGTAAGTTGTCTTTAAACCACGTAACCAAGCTAATTTATAAGTCTCGTCAAGTTTTTTGCCTGACACACCTGCCATGTAAATATTGAGTGACTGCGCTTGATCAATCCATTTTTGGCGACGTGCCGCGCATTCAACGATCCAGCTGGCATCCACTTCAAATGCAGTCGCGTATAACTCACGCAGTTCATTCGGAACGCGATCGATACGGGATAGACTACCGTCGAAGTATTTCAGGTCAGCGACCATGACTTCGTCCCAGAGGCCCAGTTTTTTGAGGTCACGTACCAAGTGATCATTGACCACTGTGAACTCACCGGATAGATTCGATTTAACGTACAAATTTTGATAGGTCGGTTCGATGCATGCAGACACACCAATAATATTTGAAATTGTTGCTGTTGGGGCGATTGCAACACAATTAGAGTTGCGCATACCATGCTGTTTGATGCGTGCACGCAACGATGTCCAGTCGAGTGCGCTTGAATCGTCTAATTCAACGTAGCCACCACGTTCTTCACGCAGCATTGCAACAGAGTCTTGCGGCAAGATACCTTTAGACCATAACGAACCTTCGTAGGTTGCGTAACGACCGCGCTCTGCTGCCAGATCGCACGATGCGCTGTATGCGTGATAGCACACGGCTTCCATTGATTCGTCTGAAAATTTAATCGCAGCTTCAGATGCATAAGGAATGCGCATCATGTGCAAACTGTCTTGAAAACCCATGATGCCCATACCGACTGGGCGATGACGCAAGTTTGATGCACGTGCTTTGTCTACAGCGTAAAAGTTAATGTCGATAACGTTGTCGAGCATACGCATGGCAGTCTTGACGGTACGCTCAAGTTTTTCGTGATCAAGGCTCAGTTGACCATTTGCGTCAGTTTTTAAATGTGCGACTAAGTTGACTGAACCTAAGTTGCACACTGCGATTTCTGATTCGTTGGTGTTGAGGGTGATCTCGGTACACAGGTTTGAGCTGTGCACCACGCCCACGTGTTGTTGTGGTGAACGAATGTTGCAAGGGTCTTTGAAAGTGAACCAAGGGTGGCCGGTTTCAAATAACATTGACAGCATGCGACGCCAGAGTTGGGCGGCAGGCATGGTTTTAAAAAGGGTTATTTCACCGGTTTTTGTTTTAGCTTCGTAGCCGTTGTAGGCGACTTCAAACGCCTTGCCGAACTTGTCGTGCAGGTCAGGACAATCTGATGGTGAAAAGAGTGTCCAGTCACCGCCTTCGATAACGCGACGCATGAAGAGATCGGGAATCCAGTTGGCAGTATTCATGTCGTGGGTACGGCGGCGTTCGTCACCCGTATTTTTACGCAAATCTAAAAACTCTTCAATATCAAGGTGCCACGTTTCAAGGTAGCAACATACGGCGCCTTTACGTTTGCCGCCTTGGTTCACGGCCACTGCCGTATCGTTCACGACTTTGAGAAAGGGCACCACACCTTGGCTTTCGCCGTTGGTGCCTTTAATGTGACTACGCATGGCGCGCACTGGTGTCCAGTCGTTACCTAAGCCACCGGCATATTTAGCAAGTAAGGCATTTTCTTTGATGGCTTCATAAATGCCATCGAGGTCGTCAGAGACGGTTGATAAATAGCATGATGAGAGTTGCGAGTGAGTTGTACCCGAGTTAAACAGAGTTGGGGTTGAACTCATGAAGTCAAAAGATGACAAAATTTCGTAAAACTCAATTGCACGGGCTTCGCGATCAATCTCTTTAAGCGCCAAACCCATGGCGACGCGCATAAAAAACACTTGTGGCATTTCAATGCGCTGACCGTTTATGTGTAAAAAGTAACGGTCATAAAGTGTTTGCAAACCGAGATAATCGAATTGCAAGTCACGCTTGTCTTTGAGTGCTTGACCTAAACGCTTTAAGTCATAGCGAGCCATTTCGGGGTTAAGTAAACCCCCTTCAACGCCACGCTTGATGAGCTTGGGAAAGTGAATGGCGTACTCAGTAGCCATGTCTTGCTGTGGAATTTCAGTTGACAGCACTTCTTTACGAATAGTGTGTAACAACAAGCGAGCCGTTACTTTGCTGTAGGCTGGGTCTTTTTCAACTTGAGCGCGCGCAGCCAAAATAGCCGATTTATAAACTTCATCAACGGGAATGCCATCGTATAAATTTTTAAGGGTTTCTTTCAGGATGATTTGTGTATTGACGAAATCACCCAGGCCTTCGCCGGCTGCTTCAATGGTGGCCTGTAGTTTTGCCAAGTCAAGCGGTTTGCGTACACCGCCTTCAGTGATGTGAATAACAGGCGCTTCAGTTTTGGCGTCGACCCCAGCTAGCGCACGCTCTTGCGCACGTTCTTGTGAGCGACGCTCGCGGTAAAGAACGTAAGAGCGGGCTACATCATGCTCGCCTGAACGCATAAGTGCTAACTCAACAGCGTCTTGCACATCTTCTATGTGGAAGGTGCCGCCATTTGGGCGACCACGCACCATCGCGTTGACGACTTGTTGTGTAAGTTGCTCAACCATTTCGCGAACGCGGGCAGAGGCTGCACCTGAGCCCCCGTTTACCGCCAAAAAGGCTTTGGTCATGGCAATACCGATCTTGCCGGGCTCAAAGGGCACGACTGAGCCATTACGGCGAATAATGCTGTAGTGCGACCATGACTGTTGCACCAGAGGCTGAAGGGTTGCACCAGGCATGTTTTGCTGTTCGGCAACTAACGAAATTGGGGTTGTGACTTGCATAAAGGCTCCTGCTAGAAGAGGCCGCAACAAAATGAGCGACCTCTGAAATGGCTAAATAAACACTACATGTTGTGTTTTATTTCTTTTCAACCACTAATTCTAGTGTCTCAGGCTGGGAAGGTCAAACTTTCTTTTAAAATGATTACCCTCGTTTTTTGATGGTCAGGGTGTCTTCCCTGCACCCATATACTTGAATATGCTTGAGCGCTTTGTGTTATCAGCTTATATGTTGAGCAAGCCTATTTAACACAAGCTTTGAGCCCATAATCGTCAGTACAGCATCAATAGACGGGGTTTGGGTTGTACCCGCTACGGCCAAGCGAATTGGAATGGCCAGTTGTGGCATTTTGAGCCCATGATCATTGAGTACAGTTTTTATGGTTTGACTGATTGCGCTCAGTGACCAATCAACTGTCAATAGCTTGTGGTTTAGGTCGCGCAGTGCCGCCACAGCCTGAGGCGTCATGTGTTGCGTCATGAGCGCTGGGTCTGGTGTGGCGGGTTCGCCACAAAACAACAGGGTGGCTTGAGCCAGTTGCACCAAGGTGTCGCATCGATCTTTAAGCAAACCGACTGCCGCGCTTAAATCTACTTGATCGGGGTTGCCACCTAAGGCCAGCACACGGGGTTTGATCAGACTTGCTAAATCGTGGTTGTTGGCTTGTTTAATATATTGGTTGTTGACCCAATTTAATTTTTTAGGGTCCCATTGAGAAGGTGAGCCTGATAAGTGTGCGGTATCAAACCACTTAATAAACGTTTCGCGATCAAAGATCTCGTCATCACCATGACTCCAACCAAGGCGCGCTAAATAATTAATCATGGCTTCAGGTAAGTAACCCTGGGTGTCATATTCCATGACGCTCACGGCACCATGACGTTTCGAAAGCTTTTCACCATCGGGGCCTAAAATCATGGGTACATGGCCGTACTCTGGCAAGAGGGCACCCAAAGCTTTCAATATATTGATTTGACGCGGGGTATTGTTGACGTGATCATCGCCTCTTAATACATGGGTGATGCCCATATCTAGATCATCTACGACAACACAAAAATTGTAGGTGGGTGTGCCATCAGGGCGCGCAATAATCAAATCGTCTAACTCTTCATTGGCAAAGCTAATGGGGCCTTTCACGATATCGTGCCAAGCTGTCACGCCCTCAAGAGGCCCTTTAAAACGTACGACTGGCTGACGGTCAGAGGGCGGTGGCGGCAACGTTTTACCTGCCTCTGGGCGCCAGGTGCCGTCATAGCGGGGTTTTGCGCCACGAGCGCGCGCGGCTTCGCGCATAGCCTCAACCTCTTCGGGCGAGCTATAACAGAGGTATGCTGTACCAGCAGCGAGCATGTCTTGTACAACGGCTCGATATCGGTCCATACGCTGCATTTGATAAAACGGCCCTTCATCGGGGTTTAAGCCTAACCAAGCCATACCATCAAGAATGCCCTGAACTGCCTCGGGTGTTGAGCGCACCAAATCAGTGTCTTCAACCCTTAAAATAAAGGTGCCGCCTGCATGGCGTGCAAAGGCCCAAGCAAACAAAGCGGTTCGTGCGCCGCCAAGATGTAAAAAACCGGTTGGCGATGGTGCAAAACGGGTACGAACTGGACGATTAGATTGGGTCATAGGTATTGTTTCGTTATCAACTGATATGTGTTAAATATAGCGATTGTTGCATTGCAACAAAATTTTGTTAAGATAGAAGAACGTGATTCATATTTTTCAGTGCGTTTATATTTTAGAGCCTGATCACAAGTTTACGTTCTGAACGCGCACCAACCAGAAAGGCCTCTTATGTTGCGTCATACCCTCGACCCGCTGTTTGAGCCTACCAGTTTACTGGTTGTTAGTGACCGACCCTTGCCACTTTTTGACACGATGCCTCCGGCCATGGCTGCTCGCACAACGCGGGTTGACTGCGCTCCGGGTCAGTGGTGCGCATTACCTAAAAAGCTCAACGGCCTGGTCAAAGGCGAACGGGTTGATTTGGCAGTTGTCTGCATGCCTCCCTTGCTCTTGCAGCGCACACTGTTTAACTTAGCGCGCATGAGGCCTCGAGCCTTGATACTCATGGCTCATGATGCGGTTGACCCTTCGCCTGAGCGAACGCGTGAATTGTGCGCGCTGTGGGCAAAAAAATATAAAGTCGCTCTACTGGGGCCGTACTCATTTGGTTTACAGCGCCCACATCTGGGCTTAAACCTCAGCCAACACCCTGTCTTAGCGCGAAGTGGCCGGGCCGCATTAATCGCACAATCGCGCACCATCATGGCTTCAGTGATGGACTGGGCTGACGATGCCCATATTGGCTTCTCAGCCGTGATTGCTATGAGTGATGAAGCCTTCACCAGCTTACCGGAGGTGCTTGACTTCTTAGCCAGTGACCCACGTACAGAAAGCATCGCTTTATATATTGATGAAACTGGGTTTAGCCGTGAATTTATGAGCGCCTTGCGCGCTGCAGCCAGCGTTAAACCGGTTGTCGTGCTGAAGTCAGGCGCCACCCTCGACACTGAACAAGCCAATGCAGCGTTTGATGCGGCACTCAGGCGAGCAGGGGCGGTCAGAGTTCGTTACTACATTCAGTTGTTTGCTGCACTTAAAGTATTTACCCATAGCCATCGACCCAAAGGCCCTCGTATGGCCGTGATTTCAAACGGAGAAGGTCCTGCACAATTAGCGTTAGACATGAGTAGCAGCAAGGGTCCTGTAGTTAAGGCAGAATTAACTGCGGCAACTCGGCGGCGTTTAGGTAAGTTACTCGAACCGGGCGCCAAAGCGTTAAACCCGATTGTGACGCACTCACCCTTGATGCCATCAGTGGTGACTGAAATAATTGACTATGTGACACAAGATAGCGGTGTTGATGGTGTTTTGCTTGTTTTTGCACCCGATGCCCGTACTGATTTTTATGCACTCACTGATGAATTGCTCATCACCATTAAGCGTTCAACTAAACCCGTTTTACCCTGCTTTATTGGCGAGGCCAGCATGCGCCCAATTCGTCGACTTTTAGATGATGTGGGTACACCTGCCTTTAGAACGCCTGAATCAGCTGCCAATGCGTTGGGTGTCTTGGCTAGTTATCACTACAATCAGCAGTTGCTTTTGCAAATTCAACCTGCTGAGCCTGATTATGCGCAACCCAGAGTGGTTGCCGCGCGCAAATTGATTGATGACTCGTATTTGAATGGTCAGACTACGCTTGATACGCAACAATCACTGGCTTTATTTGAAAAATTTAATCTCGTCTTCAGCGATCCAACTGAGAGAGGCCTTCCCCAAGACGGATTAGTCTCTCAAATTAAAGAAACGCCCATTGCTTACCGTATATCAGTGATCCGCGATAAACGTTTCGGGCCCGTAATTCGGTTTTCTGCGGGTGGTGTCATGGGCTCATTGGCGTCACTAGACGATGGTGTTGATTTAGCGCCTTTAAATTTATTTTTGTCTAGCCGCTTGGTCAAACGTAGCCAAATATGGCAACGGCTTGGTCGACACGCCGTGTCGCCTGCAGCGTATCGTCACTTATTAGCGATGCTCGAATGGGTGTCTGATTTGGTCTGCGAGTGCGCCGAGGTGGCCAGCGTAACCATTGACCCGCTTGAGCTTCATGGTGAAACATGGTTTGCGCGGCGCGCTGAGGTCAAACTCATTGAGCATGATAAGCGTCAATCGTTGCATACATATGACTATAGCCATATGGCCATTCACCCCTACCCAAGACGTTGGGTGCAGCGATTGTTATTAAAAGATGGCACCGGCTGTTTGATTCGGCCTATTCAACCTGACGATGCCAGTGCCTTGCAAATTTTTGTGCGCACCTTGTCTGATGAAGCCCGTTATATGCGCTTTGTATCGTTAATGCGTGAACTCACACCCAAAATGTTGGCGCGCTACACCTTAATTGATTATCACCGAGAGCTGGCTTTAATTGCAACCGTACCGCAAGTTGATGAGCATGGGCACAGCATAGACATGATTGTTGGGTTAGCCCACTACTTGCGTAACCGTGATGGCCGCACCGCAGAATATGCTTTAGTGGTTGCTGATAACTGGCAAGGCAAAGGGTTGGGTCGTCTATTAATGAGTCGTTTGATTGAAGCCGCACGTGATCAAGGTCTTGTGTTGATTGAAGGCTTGGTTATTGGTAACAATCGGCCAATGCGTAGCTTGATGCAAACATTTGGCATGGTTGATGACGTCGACGAGGAAGATGCCTCGATGAGACGCATCTGGTTAACCTTAAATGCACCGACCGTCGAAGAAAATTAGAAATGCTTTAAATCACTTTTTTTAAAAAATCAGCAATATCACGAATTTCTTCAGGGCAAACACTGTGTGGCATGGGGTATGCATGCCAATTCACTGCATACCGGTGTGCTAAGAGTAAATCGCGCGCATGGGTGCCACGATTAAACGTCACCACGGGGTCAGACGTGCCATGCGCTAAAAAGATAGGGGTTTCACGGTTCGCCTCTGACCAGCCTTGTGCGGCTTGATCAGCCAGTGGTATGTAACCCGAAAGGGCAATTAAGCCTGCAAGTCTTTGAGGGTATCGTAAGCCGATGTGCAGTGTCATAGCGCTGCCTTGTGAAAAACCGGCCAACACAATGTTTTGACTGGGCACGCCGCGGCTGTTTTCACGATTAATGAGCGCCACAATAGATTGCTCTGACGCATAAATACCGTGTTCATCTTCAGCATGAACTATTGTGGGCACTCGAATGTCATACCAGGCCCGCATCGCCATACCACCATTAATGGTGATGGGCTGAACCGGAGCATGAGGGAAAATAAACCGCACTGCCTGAGATGCCGGAATACCCAGTTCGGGCACAATACCCGCAAAATCGTGACCATCAGCGCCTAAGCCGTGTAGCCAAATGACACTGCGCGTTGGGTTCGGTGCAGTTTCAACTTCAAGACATTCAAGAAATGGTGTTGTCATGATAAGTTCAGAAAAAAGGTTTTAAAAAGGCACGATTGCCAATATGCTTCAGTACATGAATTTCAATGGTTGCAAGCCCACAATGAACAATACTTCCAATAAATATTAATCAGAAGATGGTTCAGGTGGGGTGTCAGACGGCTTTGGAACCGACTTTAAGGTTTGAAATAATGCCCTAAAGTTTTTGCGCTGGGGTTCTTGACCCGGTTGCAATGACAAATTGGCTGCCTGTTCGCGCCGTGCCGCTCTTATTTGAGCGCGAATTGACTGTACATCAACCCCAGGGTTTTGAGATAACCATTCAGTCAGGGCGTCATCGCTACCTAATAAACGTTCTCGCAGGGTTTCAAGTCTGTGCATGGCGCGGGTGTCTTCAACCGAACCATTGGCCCAAGTTTCTAGTTGTTGTCGAATCAGTTCAGCGGGGGCGTCGCGCATAAGTTTGCCGACAAAATGAATCTGGCGACGTCGCCCCTCACGGCTGGTGGTCTTTTGAGCAAGCAAAACCGCGTCTTCAAGCCGCTCTGAAAGCGGCAATTGCTTGACTTGATCGCGACTCAACTCGACCACAGCCTTGCCTAAATCTAGCAAATCGTGCATGTCACGTTTGACTTGAGATTTGCTCGGGCCGTCATAAACGGGTTTATTTGAATCGTCTTGTGGCATATTTTTAGGGTTTTGTATGGTCATAGGTCGCACTCGGTCAGCTAGTTCGCTATCATAAAGCGTCATTGACATTGGAACATCATGAGTAAACATCTTCCTGCACTGCCAATTAAAGAAAATCGCACTCAATTTGAATCATTAGTGTCGCACGCTATTGATTATGCCAAAACTTTAGGCGCAACCGATTCGGTCGCCGAAGTGTCTGAAGGGCAAGGTTTGTCGGTTAATGTGCGTAAGGGTAAGCTTGAAACGGTTGAGCAAACCCGCGATCGCTCATTGTCGGTTACGGTCTTTGCCGGTCAACGCCGAGGCTCTGCCAGCACTTCAGATTTTAGCGATTCAGCACTCAAACAAACGGTTGAAGCCGCTTGGCATATTGCCCGCTTCACTGCTGAAGACCCTGCAGCCGGCTTGCCTGACCCAGCCGAGTTGTATCAAGGCGGCACTGATCAGCTTTCTTTGCATCACCCTTGGTTAATTGGGGTCGAGGCTGCCACCAAACTGGCCATTGTTGCTGAGCAAGCAGCGCGAGACGTCGACCGTCGCATTACCAATACTGAAGGCGCTGCCGTTGACACCCACGAAGGCCACTTTACGATGGCTAATTCACGTGGTTTTCTAAACGGCTTTGCCTATACACGCCATGGCTTGTCAGTGTCACCGATTGCGGGCCGTGGCAATGGCATGCAGCGAGACTACTGGTACACCAGCGATCGAGATGCTAAACGCTTAGCTAAGCCTGAAGCAGTAGGCAAATATGCGGCACAACGCGCCTTAGCCCGCTTAAACGCCCGCCGCCTGTCTACCCGTCATGCCCCAGTTTTGTTTGAAGCGCCCTTAGCCCTTGGCCTTCTGGGTGCGTTAACCCAGGCGGTGAGTGGCGGGGCGCTTTACCGCAAATCAACCTTTTTAGTTGATAGTTTGGGTAAAACGATATTTCCAACTCACGTTCAAATACATGAAGACCCCTTCATACCAGGTGCCATGGGTAGTTCAATGTTTGACGACGAAGGCGTTCGAACACATGCGCGCGATGTGGTGCGTGACGGTGTATTGCAGGGGTATTTTTTATCAACGTACACTGCAAAAAAACTAGGTATGCAAACAACGGGCAATGCGGGTGGCTCACACAATCTGCGTATGACATCGAGTCAAACCCAGAAAAAAGACAACTTTGTGGCCATGCTAAAAAAACTGGGTACAGGTTTATTGGTCACAGAACTAATTGGCCAAGGCGTAAATTACATCACGGGCGATTATTCACGTGGCGCCTTTGGCTATTGGGTTGAAGGCGGCAAAATTCAATACCCAGTTGAAGAAATCACCATTGCGGGCAATTTAAAAGATATGTTTACCCAAATTGTGGCCATTGGCCAAGACGAGTTGACCCGAGGTAGTAAAACAACCGGTTCGATTTTGATTGAAAAGATGGCTATCGCGGGTACCTAAGCGACACCAGTCTGTGCACTCGAAACCGCCCTTTAAGGAGTTAGACAAACCTTAAGGGCTGTCTAGGCTTTGATATGCAAAGAGTTTTTGTAGTAGAATCACGGGTTCCCTAGGGTGAAAAGCAGGCACGGGCGACACAAAACGTTTTGGCCTCGTTTATCAACCAGGGCGGTAAAGATTGTCTTTACCGGTATTTATCAGGAATTCCTCTCATGAAGACCTTTGTGGCCAAGCCNNCCAGCGAAGTCGCACGCCGTCTGCGCGGCAAGCATAAGCCAGAATTTACGCCTCACGTTGATACAGGCGATTACATCGTCATTATCAACGCTGCAAACATCGTTGTAACCGGTAACAAAGCAAACGATAAGAAATATTATCGCCATTCGACCTACCCCGGTGGTATCACCGAGACGAACTTCGTCAAGATGCAAGAACGGCACCCAGGCCGCGCATTCCAAAAAGCTGTTAAGGGCATGTTGCCTAATGGCCCTTTGGGTTACGCGATGATCAAAAAGCTGAAGATTTATGCAGGTGCAGAACACCCACATAGCGCTCAACAGCCACAGCCGCTCGACATCTAAGGAAGCTCGCCATGATCGGTAATTGGAACTATGGCACCGGCCGCCGCAAAACTTCGGTAGCACGTGTGTTTATAAAAAAGGGTTCGGGCAAAATTGTTGTGAACGGTAAACCCGTTGATGACTACTTCGCTCGCGAAACCGGCCGCATGATTGTGCGCCAACCGCTTGACCTCACAGGTCACCTCAGCTCGTTTGACGTGAAAGTCAATGTGCACGGTGGTGGTGAAACCGGTCAAGCCGGTGCGATTCGTCACGGCATTACGCGTGCATTGATTGATTACGACGCCACATTGAAACCTGCCTTGTCTAAAGCGGGCTTCGTTACGCGTGATGCGCGTGAAGTTGAACGTAAAAAAGTGGGTTTCCACAAAGCACGTCGCCGCAAACAGTTCAGCAAGCGCTAATTTTTCAGCGTTTATGTTCTGCAAAAAAGGTCACCGTGTGTGGCCTTTTTTGTATAGGTTGATTCAGTTTAATATTTAAGTCAGCGATAGTTTGCAAGCAGTTTGCTTAATGAACCTCTAATACGGCTCTCGCAGTGCTATAAAAGCATATCAAGTGTGTCGCAAAAGGCACAGAAAAAAAGGTGATCGGCATGGTAAACGCATCTTCTAAAAAAATTAAAATTGGAATCGTGGGTGGCACCGGTTATACCGGCGTTGAGTTGTTACGATTATTGGCTCAGCACCCTAACGCTGAGTTAACGGCTATTACCTCGCGTAAAGAAGACGGCATGCCGGTGGCGCACATGTTCCCAAACCTAAGGGGTGCAGTTGATTTAGCTTTTTCAACACCAGAAAAAGCGCCACTCAGCCATTGCGATGTGGTGTTCTTTGCGACTCCCCATGGTGTTGCGATGAGTCAAACCCCGGGTTTGTTAGCAGAGGGTGTAAAAGTGATTGATTTAGCCGCTGATTTTCGTTTGCAAGATACAGCCGAATTTGAGAAATGGTATGGCATGTCACATAGCTGCCCTGACGTTTTAAGCGAGTCAGTGTATGGCTTGGTTGAAGTGAATCGCAACCGCATAGCGCAAGCCCGCGTAATTGGTAACCCGGGCTGTTACCCAACCACTGTGCTGTTGGGTTTAGCACCTTTGTTTAAGGGCGAACATTTAATTGATGTGAATGACATCATTGCTGATGCCAAGTCGGGTGTGAGTGGGGCAGGGCGTAAAGCCGAGGTAGCCACACTGTTTGCCGAGGCGAGTGACAACTTCAAAGCGTATGGTTTGTCTGGCCATCGCCACCACCCAGAAATCACCGCTCAGCTCACTGAGTTGGCTGGGCAGCCCGTCGGCTTAACTTTTGTACCGCATTTAGTGCCTATGATTCGCGGTATGTTCACGACAATGTACGTGAATATTTTGCCCGAGGCACTCAATACTAACTTTCAAGCGCTCTATGAAGCCTATTACTATAACGATACATTTGTTGACGTTATGCCAGCCGGTAGTCAAGCAGAAACGCGCTCTGTGCGGGCTTCTAATACTTTGCGTATTGCCTTACACCGCCCTGCCGGGGGTAAACGTTTAATTATTACCGCTGTGCAAGACAACTTGGTGAAAGGTGCATCGGGTCAAGCGATTCAAAACATGAATGTTATGTTTGGTTTGCCTGAAACCACTGGTTTGATGCAGATTGCCATTTTGCCTTAAGGGTTTAAGGTGTTATAAATTGCGTTTTCGGCTATATTTGACTTAATTACTCGGGTATTTAACCAAGTCTGGTTTAACCCTTCGGAGCATTATCATGAGCACTGCCCAAACAGTAGACCTACAAGTCCCTCCTACTCCTATTCTTTTTACTGATTCGGCCGCAACAAAAGTTAAAGATTTGTTGATTGACGAGGGTAATCCAAATTTAAAATTACGCGTCTTTGTTCAGGGCGGCGGTTGTTCGGGTTTTCAGTATGGATTCACGTTCGACGAGGACGTCAACGAAGACGACACGACACTTGAAAAGAACGGTGTAGCCCTGCTGGTGGATCCAATGAGCTTCCAGTACCTCGTCGGCGCCGAGATTGATTACAAAGAGGACATCGAAGGTTCACAGTTTGTGATTCGCAACCCCAATGCGACAACAACCTGTGGCTGTGGATCTTCTTTCTCAGTCTAAGCGCTCGGCCTCGTTGTTCACGCTGGCCAATAAGCACCTAGAATGCGCGGGCCTCTTGCGCCCGTGACAGATGGATGACCGGCGGGTACACCGTGCTGGTGTGCCCAGGCTAGCCAAGCAAACGCAAGCGCTTCGACATCTTGTGTACCAATGCCCTCGCTATCCGTCGTTTTGACGGGGCAGGGCATCAGTTTTTGTAACTCCGCCATCATCGCAGGGTTACGTGCCCCACCGCCACACACCAACAACTCTTGGACGTCGCTTGCCTCTGAGCGGATGCATCGTGCGACTGTTTCAGCCG
>DITR01000126.1 GCA_002422175.1 Alcaligenaceae bacterium UBA6179 | reverse complement strand
AGTTCGATTCCGATCATCGGCACCACCTCTCTATTTAAGATTAATTTCTGGCACTACCCCTTTAATGATGCGGCGAGTTTATAAAATTAACCTCGTCCCGATTTCGATCACTCTGTCGGGTGGCAGGTCGAACATGCGAGCTTGCGGGGTGGCGTTGCGCAGTAGTAGAGCGAATAGTCTCTTTCGCCAAACAGCCCAGCCAGCACCGCGAGCAACTTCGATTGACCACCGGTTAATAATGTAGCCATAGTGGTCAATGGTGGCGTCTGTTGGAAAGAGTTTAGCAAGCTCGTTGGGCAAGTTGATTTGATCTCTGTAGCCATATTTTAAAATGATGATGTAGATACCTTGACCCATATCTTGCATAGTATGCCGTTGGTCTTCATGCACCAGCGGAACTTCTGCGATATTAACGTTTAGACAAATGACTTTCGTTTGTATCGCATGCAAACGCTCAGCCATCAGCACGAGCGCCATGGGTGCGATCTGCTCATCACTCGTCAAGCATACGGCAGTACCTTTACTTCGATACGGTTTGAGTACAGCTAAATTATTAACAAAGTTGCTTAATTGTTGACTATGCATCATCTCATAAGACTTAATACTGCTCACTCCGCGTAACCACGTCATGATGACGAGCAAGACCAGTAACGAGAAACTGACCGTAAACCAACCACCATTAACAAATTTTAGCGTGTTGGCCGCCAAAAAAAGACCGTCAATGATCATAAAAGGGAGGATAACGAGCATGGCGATCAGCAAGGGCCAACGCCGCAAATGAATCACAACAGCAAGGGCAAAAAAGTCTGTGACCAACATGGTGCCCGTTACGGCAATGCCGTAGGCAGCACCCATGGCATTGGACGATTGAAAGTAAAGTACGACTGCAATAACCAACGCAAGCATCAACCAATTGACCGCCGGCAAATAAACCTGACCTGACACGTGCTCGGAAGTGTGAACCACGCGCATGCGGGGAATGACGCGCAACTGAATAAGTTGTTGTGTCATGGAAAATACACCAGAAATAACAGCTTGCGAGGCAACGACGGTGGCAAAGGTGGCGAGGATGACCAAGCCGTGCAATGCCCACTCAGGTGCCATTCGGAAAAAAATATTGTGTGTATTTTCTGGTGATTGCAAGACCAAAGCGCCTTGTCCCAGATAGTTCAGCACAAGAGCTGGAAACACCAAGCGAATCCAGGCGCGTCGAATAGGACTTGCTCCAAAATGCCCCATATCTGCATAAAGTGCTTCGGCACCGGTCATGCACAAGACAACTGCACCGAGTACAAAAAAACTGAGGCGTGATTCAGTCTGTACAAAATGAATAACATAGATAGGATTGATAGCTTGCAAAACGTCGGTGTTTTGAAAGATCGCATGCACGCCCATGAGGGCAATGACCAAAAACCAAACCAGCATCGTGGGGCCAAACAGTTTGGTGATGCGTTCAGTACCTTGTCTTTGAAAAACAAACAAAGAAATCAACACGAATAAAGACACGGGTATGACGTAGGGACTCAGCGTCGGTGAAATCGTTTCAAGGCCCTCGACCGCCGACACCACAGAAATCGCAGGGGTAATAATGCCGTCACCATAAAAGAGCGCTGCACCGAGTAAACCGAGTGGCATAAACCCGCGACGCAGGGCGCTATGATTGCCGGCTTTATTCAAAAGCAAAGTCATCAAGGCAACAATGCCACCCTCACCCCCGTTATCAAAACGCATGATAAAGAATACGTACTTTAACGTGACGATTAGAATCAATGACCAGATAAACAGAGAAAGTACGCCATAGATATTTTCTGGCGTAATGGCAACGGGATGCAAGGTGTCGACAAACACAGCTTCAAAAGCATATAAGGGACTCGTGCCAATATCACCAAAGACGACCCCTAAAGCGCCAAGCACCAGTGCGTAGCCCGTGGACTTTTTAGGTATATTCAATATTTACTCCCTTCAGCACTGTTTCACTCGATTTTTAAGCTCACCACAGAAGATAACTAAGCTATTCTCAAAGAATAACTTTAAATGATTACATTCAATCTTTTAGCGGGGAAGTCAATGCTATTTAAAGCCGTTGTTTTCGATGCATATGGCACTTTATTTAATGTATATGCCATTCAAGCCTTAGCTGAAAATACTTTTCAAGGTCAAGGGGCAGCAATTGCTTCCCTTTGGCGTGATAAGCAAATTGAATATACCCGCTTGATCACGCAGTCTGACCCGCACAACCCACAAGGCAGTCAATACTATCTACCCTTCAGGGAAATCACCAGACGGGCACTTGAATTTTCGTTAAAGCGTTTAAAACTGAATTATAAGATCAGCGACATGGACCTTTTAATGGCGCAATATGACCAGCTAACAGCCTTTCCTGAAAATTTAGCCGTTCTGCAAAAAATTAAAGAAGCTGGGCTTACGACAGCTATTTTGTCGAATGGGAGCCCTGATATGCTGGCGTCTGCCGTTGACAACGCCTGCATGACAGAATGCCTAGATCACGTTATTTCAGTTGACACGGTACGATTGTTTAAAACGGCACCCGAAAGCTATAGGCTTGTCGAAAAAACTTTACTCAGCCACGGTCAACCATTTAATAAAAATGAGGTGCTTTTTGTCTCGAGTAACGCTTGGGACATTATCGGTGCCGGTTGGTTTGGATTCAAAACGTTTTGGGTCAATAGGCAAGACTTACCGTTTGAAACAATTGGTGCACAACCCCATTACACAGGATCGAATTTAAATGATGTGCTTACCGTTCTGCAACCCGCGAATTAAGGTTAGTTGGGCAGTAAGCCCTCAAGAACATTTGACAATATAAGTGGCAAATTTTCACCCCATTCCTCACGATAATATGAGTTTAAAGCGTCATTTTTATGACGCTTTTTTCATCCCTTTTTTTCATCCTCTTTACATAAACCTAATGAATTACCCTTAGCTTACCCAGCGCCTATCAAAAGTCAGGTTTTTTAAAATGTGAACTCAAATGCAGGGCTTTCCCTGAGATGCTAAGTGCGTATGTTGGCTAAACTTATAAAAGTTCCATTTTTTATCTTTTTTTTACAATTTAATACATTTAGAGGTTTCAAGATGATACGTAAAACCCTTTCAACTATTGCATTGTGCGCCGTGGCTTTAGCGATGTCGCCCGCCCAGGCTCAAGACAAGCCTGTCGTGATTAAATTTAGCCACGTGGTTGCAGACAATACCCCTAAGGGTCTGGCTGCTATGAAATTTAAAGAATTGGCAGAGAAAAAGTTGCCCGGCTTAGTCGTGGTGGAAGTATTCCCTAACTCACAGTTGTTTGGTGATTCTAAAGAGCTTGAGGCGTTGCTGCTTGGTGACGTGCAGTTAATCGCCCCATCACTTTCAAAGTTTGACCGGTACACCAAACAACTTGCAATTTATGATTTACCTTTCTTGTTTAACGACACCGCAGCGGTTGACCGCTTTCAAGCCAGCCCACAAGGTCAAGCCCTGCTTAAGTCTATGGAAAATAAAGGCCTTACAGGTTTAGCTTATTGGCACAATGGTGCTAAGCAATTGTCTTCAAATAAGTCTATTTTGTTACCTGAAAGTGTGAAAGGTCAAAAATTCCGCATTCAAGCGTCAGATGTGCTTGAAGCGCAATTTAAACAACTCGGTGCAAGCCCACAAAAAATGGCTTTTGCAGAGGTCTACCAAGGCTTACAAACGGGTGTGGTTGATGGTCAAGAAAACACCTGGTCAAACATTTACTCAAAGAAGTTTCACGAAGTTCAAGACACCATTCTTGAAACAAACCACGGCGTTATTGACTATATGGTTGTCGCAAATAAAGGCTTTTGGGACAAACTTTCACCTAAAGTTCGCCTTGGTTTAGAAGAAGCTATGCTTGAAGCAACCATTTACGGCAATTCAATTGCTGAAGAGAAGAACCAGGAAGCTAAAGCAAAAGTCGTTTCTGACAACAAAGCCAAAGTAGTTCAATTAACGCCAGAGCAACAAAAAGCATGGCAAGCCGCTATGGAACCTGTTTGGAAAAAATTCGAAGCTGATATTGGTCAAGCCAACATCCAAGCTGCACAAGCCGCTAACAAGCAGTAATTTTATTGATATAAACCTATAGGATAAGGGTGCGTTTATCACGCACCCTTTTTACTGATGAAAAACTTTATAAATCATTTTGAAGAATATTTGATTGCCTCGCTACTAGCTGGCATGACACTGCTGACGGCAATCAACGTTTTCTTCAGATATGTACTTGAATCAAGTATTGATTGGTCTTTTGAATTGACCACTTTCTTATTTGCGTGGATGATCTTTTTAGGTGCCGCTTGGGGCATTCGTTCGGGTGCACACATTGGTGTTGATGTGTTTGTGAAAAAATTTCCTCTAGAACGTCAACGCTTTTTTGCAATTGTCGCAACGCTACTTTGCATGCTTTATGCCGCCATTGTTTGTTATGGCGCCACCGTTTACGTTCATAAGATTATGGATATTGGCCTGCTGTCACAAGACATTGGCTGGCTACCACAATGGATACCTCGCGCTATCATGCCGTTTAGTTTTGCCCTGATTTTCATTCGCTTTACGCAGGTCTTGATCAGGCTAATACAAAGAAAACAATACAACATTGAATTAGTTGACGAGGCACAAGAGGCCATCAACGCTTTTGCACCGTCTTCACCACTTGCAAAGGGAAATCAAAAATGAGTACATTTTCCCTCTTCATTCTTTTATTCGGCTTTATGTTTTTAGGTATGCCGATCGCCATAGCACTCGGTTTATCAAGCATATTGACCATTATCTTTTTTGGTAGTGACTCACTGGCTTCACTGTCATTAAAGTTATTTGAAACCTCAGAGCATTACACATTAATAGCCATACCCTTCTTTATTTTAGGCGGGGCCATGATGTCAACAGGTGGGGTGGCCAAACGCTTGATTCGGTTTGCCGTGTCTTGTGTCGGTCATATTCGTGGTGGGTTAGCCATCGCAGCAGTCCTGGCCTGTACCTTTTTTGCCGCCGTATCAGGTTCTTCACCCGCAACGGTAGTCGCCATTGGTTCAATCATGATTGCGGGCATGGTGAAAGCCGGCTACACCCAAAACTTTGCTGCAGGTGTGTTGTGTAATGCAGGCACCTTAGGTATTTTGATGCCACCCTCAATTGTGATGGTGGTTTATGCATCAGTCACAGAAGTGTCAGTAGGTCGTATCTTTATTGCTGGTGTTGTGCCCGCTATTGTATTAGCCCTCGCTTTAATGGTTACGATTTACATTGCTGCACGTGTAAAAAAATTACCCGCATTACCTTTTGCCACTTGGAAAGAAATATTAGTTTCTGGTCGTGATGCCATTTGGGGGTTTTTATTACTCGTCATCATCATGGGCGGTATTTACGGCGGAATTTTCACCCCGACTGAAGCGGCTGCCGTGGCGGCCGTCTACGCTGTGTTAATTTCAATTTTCGTATACCGTGACATTAGCATCAAACAATTACCCAAAGTTTTTGTTGATGCATCAAAAACGACTGTCATGCTGATGTTCATTATTGCCAACGCCATGTTGTTTGCACATGTTCTAACGACTGAACGTATTCCACAGATCATTGCCGAGCAAATCGTTGCTTTCGGAATGGAACCTTGGATGTTCTTAGTTGTGGTCAATATTATCTTGTTGATTGCGGGTAATTTTATGGAACCCACAGCCATCATTTTGATTTTGGCCCCGATTTTCTTTCCCATTGCCGTTAAATTGGGTATTGACCCGATTCACCTGGGTATCATCATGGTGGTGAACATGGAAATCGGCATGATCACGCCACCCGTTGGTCTCAACTTGTTTGTGACGTCTGGCATTACAGGTATGCCGATTATGAACGTGGTGAAAGCTGCAATGCCTTGGTTGATGGTGTTGCTGGGTTTCTTAATGGTCATTACTTACGTACCCGAAATTACCTTGTTCTTACCTGATTTGATTATGGGTAAAGCAACATCGTAATGTCATGAATCGTTAGTTTAAAAAAGGGGTTTACCGATTCCAGTAAACCCCTTTAATTTTCAGTGAATAATTTTCGATAAATTATTTTCGATATATTACTTTCAATGTATTATTTTTTAGTCAATTCAACCTGTAGTCTAATTGCCTTATTTTGACTTTTTTTCTGACAAACCCCGAGGCAACGGGAACGACACATGCTCAACCAACCCTTCCATTTGTCGAACTGAAACGGCACCCATCGTCTTCAAGCGATTAATGACACTTTGTACCAACACTTCGGGTGCAGAAGCCCCTGCAGTAATACCAATACGCTTGCGATCAACCAACCAAGCTGGGTCTATCGCCTCTGGACCATCAATTAAATAAGCCGGTACATTCAAACGCTCTGCCACTTCACGTAAACGATTTGAATTTGAACTATTGGCGCTACCAATGACCAACACCAAATCACTTTGTGGCGCCATCATTTTGACGGCATCTTGACGGTTTTGAGTGGCGTAACAAATATCGCTTTTTTTAGGTTCAACAATAGATGGAAAGCGCTGACGCAATGCATCAGTGACATTTTTTGCGTCATCAACTGACAAGGTTGTTTGGGTCACAAAAGCCAGTTTTGAGGCATCTTTAACCACTAGTTTTTGTACATCTTCGATCGTTTCAACCAAATACATGCCGTCTTGTGCTTGCCCCAAAGTACCCTCGACTTCTGGGTGGCCGGCATGGCCCACCATAATGACTTCAAGTTGAGCTGCACGCATTTTTGATACTTCAACGTGCACCTTGGTAACGAGCGGACAAGTGGCATCAAATACACGAAGGCCTCGCGACTCGGCGTCAGCTCGAATGGTTTGTGACACACCATGCGCTGAAAACACCACGATACAGCCTGCAGGTATTTCGTCTAGCTCTTTAACGAAAACGGCCCCTTTGTCGCGTAAATCTTCAACAACAAAACGATTGTGAACGATTTCATGGCGAACATAAATGGGGCGGCCATGAATAGTCAATGCTTGTTCAACAATTTCAATGGCACGATCGACCCCCGCACAAAAACCACGTGGTTGCGCGAGCAACACTTCAACGACGTTATGCGTTACAGATTGAACTGCGGCCATTACAAAACCCCTAATAAATCGATATCGATACGTAAATCACGCCCCGCTAAGGGATGATTAAAGTCAAACACCGCAAAATTTTGATCAATTTCTTTCAAAATACCAGCATACTGCCCGCCATTGGGTGCAGTGAAATTAACCATGTCGCCTGGGGTGAATTCAGCGTCGGCTTCTACACCAGCGTTTTGAATCAACATAGCGCGGGTTACACGCTGCACCAAATCTGGGTTACGGTCACCGTAGGCTTGGGCTGCTGCGACAAACAGGCTAAAGCAGTCACCTTCAGGGCGCCCTAGTAAGGCAGCCTCGATACCCGGAGCCCATTGCCCAACGCCCAACTGCAAAGTGCCCGGCCTACCGTCAAAGGTATCTATAAACGTGTTACCTGCGCCTTCACCGCTTTCAATAACAATGCGGTAATGCAAGGTTAGGTATGAATGCTCAAGGACAATTTGAGGTGTTGCGGCAGTAGAAGTCATTAATTTATGTCACTGTATACGTTATTAAATTTTTCATATTTTAAAGCCTACGATATGACACTGTGTAAAACACTTGGCCCGGCAGAAAGACCACGCGAAAGATTATTTGATCATGGCGCGCAAACATTAACCGACGCAGAACTTTTAGCCATCATACTCGGTAGCGGTGTGAGAGGGCAGCATGCAGTCGCCTATTCCCGTGATTTACTGAATCAATATGGGGGTTTGTCTAATCTTCTCAATGCAAGACCTGATAGATTGATTCAAACTTACGGGCTGGGGCAAGCTAAAGTCTCTGCTATCGTGGCTATTAAAGAGCTTTGCACCCGCGCATCACTCGAGCAAATCAAAGTGGGTGAACTGATGGGGCAACCAGAGCAGGTCAGGTCGTTTTGTCATCATAAACTTGCGCATTTGAAAATCGAACATTGCATGGCCATTTACCTGAATGCCCAAAATAGATTAATTACTATTGAGGAAGTTTCGCGTGGCACCCTGACACAAACGTCAATATACCCAAGAGAAATAGTCAAGGCAGCGCTTCAACACCATGCTAGCGCCCTTATATTGGCGCATAACCACCCTTCGGGTTCAGCGCTACCTAGTCAGGCTGATATTCACTTGACCGCACAACTTAAAAAGGCTTTATATATGATAGATGTGCATCTGCACGATCATTTAATTGTGTCTGGCCAAAATGTGACATCTATGGCTGAAATGGGTCATCTTTGACATTTTTAAGAGCTAATTTAAGAGCTAATCGCTTAAACGCCCCTTACCCATTACGAAAATCATGTATCAGTGCGCACTTTCCCTATTCGTGCGCACTATAAAAAGCTTAGGCCACCTTATCGGTAGCCTAAGCTTTAATACAACCTAACTTTAAAACAACTTACGCTTTAGGCGAAGTGGCGTTTTAAATAACAGCATTTAAAAGCTTAAAAAACTTTTAAACCCGCTCAAAAATAGCTGCAATACCTTGACCACCACCAATGCACATGGTGACAAGTGCATAACGCCCTTTAATACGATGTAACTCGTAAATTGCTTTAGTCGTCACAATGGCACCTGTCGCACCAATCGGGTGGCCCAGAGAAATGCCACTTCCGTTGGGGTTCACTTTATCGCTATGCAACTTCAATTCTTTGCTAACTGCGCAGGCTTGTGCAGCAAATGCCTCATTCGCTTCAATGACGTCCATTTGATCAACGGTTAAACCCGCACGTTTAAGCGCCATATTGCTAGCTGGCACCGGACCAATACCCATAATTTCAGGATCGACACCCGCGTGGGCATAAGCCACTAATCGAGCCATGGGTTTAGCATTGCTTGATTTAACTGCCTCGCCACTCATCAGCAACACAGCTGCTGCACCATCATTAATGCCCGATGCGTTGCCCGCTGTGACAGTGCCATTTTCTTTTACAAAAACAGCGCGCAATTTTCCTAGGCTTTCCATTGTGATGTCGCGACGAGGGTGTTCGTCAACATCAAAAGCCACCTCACCTTTGCGTGTCTTTATGATCACTGGCACGATTTGGTCTTTAAAACGACCCTCGTCTTGGGCTTGTACAGCGCGACGATGCGATTCAGTGGCTAACTTGTCTTGATCTTCACGGGTAATATCGAATTTTTTAGCGACATTTTCAGCGGTTACGCCCATGTGCATGCGACCAAAGGGGTCTGTTAAGGCGCCCACCATCATGTCAACCACTTTTGTATCGCCCATACGGGCACCAAAACGCATAGTCTCAGACAAATAACCGCCACGGCTCATGCATTCAGCACCGCCGCCAATAGCCATTTCTGTGTCGCCTAGCAAAATAGATTGTGAAGCCGAAATAATGGCTTGCAGACCCGAACCGCACAAACGATTGACGTTAAATGCTGAAACACCGTGAGGCAAACCACCATTAATGGCCACAACGCGTGACAGATACATATCTCGCGGTTCGGTATGAACGACATGACCAAACGCAAGATGCCCGATTTGAGCCGGGTCAGCACCACTGCGTTCAAGCACAGCTTTAACCACTGTTGCACCTAAATCGCAAGGCGGCACATCTTTCAACCCACCCCCAAAATCACCAATTGCCGTTCTAGCGGCTGCTACGACGAAAACCTCACGCATCTTTCACTCCTTTTTAAAGTTGTTTTCAATACCCCTTGAGCATAACTCAAGGTAGGGGAAAAAAAACTTATCATGTTCCCTAAGACGGCCTCAGTTTCATATCAGACTTTGGTTTTATACACATAATCGCGCCGCCATGGGTAGGCTAGGTCTTGGGGGTTGTCCAGTTCATCATGCCGACCACTTTGCGGGTTGTGTTGCCCAACAATTTGATAGAGTGACATCCATCCATGCTCAAACCCGACCGCACAACCGGCTAAATAAAGTCGATATGCACGCAAGGCATGCTGCCCCACGGCATTATTCAAGATCGCTTTTGCATCTTCTAAACGCGACTCAAGCGCATCGCTCCAGGCCCACAAAGTACGCGCGTAGTGGGGCCTTAAATTTTCAACATCAAGTGCCTCGAGCCCGCCCTGCGCCAAATGAGTCATCACATGGCCAATATGTACAAGCTCACCACCCGGAAAAATATATTTTTCTATGAAATCACCCATACCGTGACCTAATTGGGGGTTATCAACACCGCCTGCGGTGATGCCATGGTTCAAAACGAGACCGCCTGGCTTTAATAATTGCCTGACATGGTTAAAATAAAGGGTCAGGTTGGCACGGCCGACGTGCTCAAACATGCCCACAGAGGCGATTTTGTCAAAAGATTCAGCTAAATCAATGTGTCGATAATCAACTAAATTAATACGGCAACGATGACCCAGGCCTTTTTGTTCAATAAGCTTCGTGACATAGGCATGTTGATTGCGTGAAAGCGTAATACCTGTTGCATCAACGCCATAGTTTTCGGTCGCCCAAATTAACAAGCCACCCCAACCTGCCCCAATGTCTAAAAAACGCTCGCCCGCATTCAGTCTTAATTTTTTGCAAATGTGATCAAACTTGGCCTCTTGCGCGGCTTGAAGCGATAAATTGGGCTCGCGGTAGTAGGCGCATGAATAAGCACGATGCGGGTCAAGCCACAGCCCATAAAAATCATCAGATAGGTCGTAGTGAAATTCAATTTGTTTGGCGTCACGCTCAACCGAGTGTCTCCAAACGGAAAGTAAACGACCAATCATGGCAACCAAATTGCTTTGCCGCGCCGCGCTAACAGGCGAACTGGGCAACAATGCGGTTGCCACGGCCATTAAATCTCGCACAGACCCCTCAAACTCTAAGCGGCCTTGAACGTAGTCATCACCCAACAACCCAATATCGCCATTAGCAAGGTTTTTAAGTGTGCGCGTACTTTTAGCATGCAATAAAACAGGGGCCTGTGCGCTACCGATTACCGTGCCATCAGGCATTTTGATTTTTACGCTAATACCTGACGGTAGACTGGCTAATTTTTTTTCAACTAATGGGGCGAGCAAACTCAAGATTGACCTCCAACTTTTTTGAACAGAAAATAAGGTTTAAATTGATTTAGTTGATATTTGTTTATGGCAAAAAAACACGTTTAGATAATTATTGATCAATTATTAACCATTTTCTAGATAATTTATTTGAATGTTTATACCCTTCAATGCCACAAAGTCTGCCAAACCTTTAACTGGACTTGATTTGATGCGTGTTTTTACGGTATAGTAGCGAGCTTGAATCGAACAAAATCTATTTAATTGAAGGTGCAGCTATGGCACGAGTCTGCCAAGTAACAGGTAAAAGCCCCATGTCGGGCAACAATGTTTCACACGCAAATAATAAAACCAGGCGTCGTTTCTTGCCGAACCTACAGTCACGTCGGTTCTGGGTTGAGAGCGAAAACCGTTGGGTACGTCTGCGTGTTTCAGCCAATGGTATTCGTACTATTGACAAAAATGGCATTGACGTTGTGTTAGCTGAAATTCGTGCAAATGAGTTGCGCGCTAATACACAAGCTGCTTAAAGGGGCTCATCATGGCAAAAGGTACACGCGAAAAAATCAAGCTTGAGTCAACTGCTGGCACAGGTCATTTTTACACCACCACTAAAAATAAACGCTCAACACCTGATAAGCTGTTGATGAAAAAGTACGACCCGGTTGCACGTAAACACGTCGACTATAAAGAAACTAAATTAAAGTAATTAATACACCTTTATTTAGTCTGCCATCTTCTGTAGATTGCGCTCCTTTATAGAGTGTTTTTCATCTAACTACTCAGCGTATCTGTCACTTTGGGGCTTAATGCGACAAAGTACTCAATAAACCCCGCCCCTGCGGGGTTTATTCGTTTGAGCCACACTTATAATGTAGAGCTAAAGCGGCATCCTCACAAACAAGCCTAACCCGAAGCACCCAAACTAGATTATGCAAGAAAAATACTCACCAACCTCTATCGAAGCCAACGCCCAGTCTCATTGGGTAAGAAATGATGTTTATCGGGTGACCGAGCCGGCTCTTGATGCACAAGGTAACCCTAAGCCAAAGTTTTATGCCTGTTCAATGCTGCCCTACCCGAGTGGCAAACTTCATATGGGGCATGTACGCAACTACACAATCAATGACATGATGACGCGCCAACTTCGTATGCGAGGTTACAACGTGCTCATGCCAATGGGGTGGGACGCTTTTGGCATGCCCGCTGAAAATGCAGCCATTAAATCCAAAGTACCCCCTGCTCGCTGGACATACGAAAATATTGCCTACATGAAAAAGCAAATGAATGCGATGGGTTTGGCAATTGATTGGTCACGTGAAATGTGTGCGTGCGACCCACAGTATTACAAATGGAATCAGTGGCTATTTCTAAAAATGCTTGAAAAAGGTATCGCCTATCAAAAAACCCAAATGGTCAACTGGGACCCTGTCGACAACACGGTGCTGGCCAACGAACAAGTGATTGATGGGCGTGGTTGGCGTTCTGGGGCATTAGTCGAAAAGCGAGAAATACCAGGCTACTATTTAAAAATCACTGATTATGCCCCCGAGTTGCTTGAGTATGCGCAAAATGGTTTGCCTGGTTGGCCTGAACGTGTTCGACTCATGCAAGAAAATTGGTTAGGTAAAAGCGAAGGTGTCCGGTTTGCTTTCAAGCATGACATAAAAGACACGCATGGCCATTTGATTCAAGATGGTCAACTGTTTGTTTTTACGACTCGCATTGATACCTTAATGGGTGTGACCTTTTGTGCCGTCGCACCTGAGCACCCGATTGCGCAGCACGCTGCACAAAACAACCCTGCTATGTCAGCCTTTATCGAGGCATGTAAAGCAGGCGGTACAACTGAAGCAGAGCTTGCCACCCGTGAAAAAGAGGGTATGGCAACAGGCTTATTCGTCAAACACCCCCTCACTCAGGAAGCCCTTGAGGTTTGGGTGGGTAACTATGTGTTGATGTCATATGGCGATGGTGCCGTTATGGGCGTACCCGCTCATGATGAGCGTGATTTTGCTTTCGCTTTGAAATACAAGTTGGCTATCAAACAAGTCGTTCAGGTCGGTGAACATCTATTTGATGCTAAAAGGTGGCACGATTGGTACGGTGAAAAACTCAGTGGCCGCTTAATTAACTCGGGTCAATTTTCAGGAAAATCTTCAAAAGAAGCCATGGCTGAAATCGGTCAAGCGCTTGAAGGTCAAGGTGTTGGCAAACGCCAAACAACTTGGCGCTTGCGCGACTGGGGTATTTCGCGTCAACGTTATTGGGGCACCCCTATTCCCATCATTCATTGTGATGATTGCGGTGCTGTACCCGTTCCTGAAAAAGACTTGCCGGTTGTTTTACCTGACGACCTCATCCCCGATGGTTCGGGCAACCCACTCACTAAACATGCTGCATTCTTAAATTGTTCGTGCCCAACCTGCGGCAAACCGGCAAAACGCGAAACTGACACGATGGACACTTTTGTCGATTCGTCTTGGTACTTTATGCGCTACACATCACCTGGCAATGATTTAGCCATGGTTGATAGCCGTAACGATTACTGGATGCCAATGGACCAATATATTGGTGGCATTGAGCATGCTGTGTTGCACTTGTTGTATGCCCGATTCTGGACAAAAGTCATGCGTGACATGGGTTTAGTCAAATTTGACGAACCCTTTACGCGATTGCTTTGTCAAGGCATGGTACTTAACCATATTTACTTTGAACGTAATGCTAAAGGCGGTGTGGAATACCACTGGCCTGAAGACGTAGAAAACCTCTACGACGAGCGGGGCGCAATTGTTGGGGCAAAACATCGTCAAGATGGTCGAGCCATTGAATACGGTGGCATGGGCACCATGTCAAAATCAAAAAATAACGGCGTTGACCCCCAAGCGTTGATTGAACGACAGGGTGCTGATACGGCACGACTATTTGTTATGTTCACCAGCCCACCCGAACAGACACTTGAATGGTCAGACTCGGGTATTGATGGTTCAATGCGCTTTATTAAACGCGTCTGGTCGCAAGCCTACAGCCAGCGCTCAAATATTCACTTACAGCTGCAAAGCTTAGAACAACCTGACTGGAAACAAGCCAGTGCCGCAGTTAAACAGCTTCGTTTTGATATGTACTCTCTTCTCAAGCAAGCTGATTTTGATTACGAACGTATGCAATACAACACAGTGGTGTCAGCCTGCATGAAAATGCTCAACACCATTGAGTCGGCTAAACTGAATAACGACCCGCATCAAAGCGCCGTTATCACTGAAAGCATGAGCATTTTGTTACGGGTACTCTACCCAGTCGTACCGCATTTAACCTGGACGCTCTGGAACGAGCTGGGCTTTGCTGATCATTCAGGTGATTTACTTGACACAGCTTGGCCAATAGTTGATGCCAGCGCACTTGAGACAGATGAAATAGAGTACATGTTACAAATCAATGGCAAGCTCAGAGGTTCGATTCAGGTCCCATCGGCTGCCAGCAAAGATGATATTGCAAACACAGCGCAACAGCATGAGGCTGTTACCAAATTTTTAAATGGTCAAGCGCCTAAACGCGTGATTGTTGTGCCGGGTAAGCTGGTCAATGTGGTGGGTTAACTCAATACAAGGTATGTTCATGTTTGACTGTGTAAGGTTACTGACTCGATTACCGTTACTCGCCCTTTTAATAGGGTTAACAGCTTGTGGTTTTCAAATGCAGGGGGCAACACCTTTACCATTTGAAACGCTCTCAATTACCATTCCTGAAAATACACAGTTTGGTGCTGATGTGCGTCGCGCCATTAAAGCCGCTTCACCCAACACCACCATAATTGAATCCCGCGATAGTGCAACGGCTTTTATACGCAATCCCAATACGCAGTTAAGTAATGTCGGTTCAATGACTAGCACTTTATCGGTTGCCAACAACCCCATCGTTCAGCAACCTGTCTCGGCACCTTACCAAGCTCAGCTTCAACAAGTCAGCGAAACACGAAATGCACGGGTTGTCTCGCTCAATGCACAAGGTCGTGTTGAAGAATACGAGCTGACTTTAAAGTTTGTTTTTCGCATTGTGAACTCAAAAAATGAGATTATTTTGCCTGATACTGTCTTAACATCAGTACGTGAATTGCCCTTCGATGATCGCGTGGTGCAAGCCAAAGAAAGTGAGCAAACCACTTTATTTCGTGACATGCAAAAAAGTTTAGTGGCTCGCATTATTCGACGCATTTCTGCACCCGATGTGCGGCAGAATTATGAAGCGTTGCTAGCCCCCCCTAAAAATGGCACCAATGACGACGAACCCGTTGTGAAGGTTGCACCCAAACCAGACCCAACACCCATACCTTCATTTCGATAATGAATTGAGCATGGTCACACCTCACGCTAATTTTCTAAATAAACTTACTCGAGCTGAAGTTGAGTTTCCAGCCTTATGCGTGATCACTGGTAATGAAATACTTTTAGTCATTGAAGCCCACGACCAACTCAGTCAAGCAGCCCGCAATGCGGGCTTTACTGAACGAACGCGCTTAGTGCTTGATTCCCGTAGCAACTGGTCTGAGCTTTCAACGGCCTCCGGCTCGGGCTCACTCTTTGGCGACAAACAGCTTATTGATATTGCCCTGCCTACAGGTAAACCAGGAAAAACGGGTGGCGATGCACTGCTAGCACTGGCTAACCGTTGTACGGGTAAAAAAGCCGATGATGTACTGACTTTTCTACAACTCCCCAAACTTGAACCGACAACCAAAGAAAGCAAATGGGCTCGAGCCATTTTTGCTGCAGCCACTGTTATTGAGTTAGCCGACATAAATAGAGCAAACTTAGCCAGTTGGATAGGCGAACGCTTCGCTCGACAACAGCAAACAGTTCAAAATGAAGGTTTGCAATGGTTAGCAGATAAAGTTGAAGGTAATTTGCTGGCTGCTCATCAAGAAATACTGAAACTAGGTTTACTTTACCCTGAGGGTGAAATATCGCTGACACAAATTCAAAATGCTGTACTTGATGTGGCACGCTACAACGTATTTGCTTTACGTGATGCCATGCTGTCGGGTCAAACCTACCGTATGATTAAAATACTTGAGGGTTTGCGAGCTGAAGGTGAAGCACTTCCCTTAGTGCTATGGGCTGTGGGCGAAGAAATACGCACCCTTTCCCGCATTTCATTCGCTCAACAAAACGGTCAAGATCGCTTCAGTGCTTTAAAATCAATGCGTATTTTTGGTCAACGCGAGATGCTTGTTAACCAGGCGCTTGATAGAGTGCCTGCAAACCAATGGCGCATGGCAGTTGCCCACGCCCACGAGGTTGACCGACTGATAAAAGGTATTCAAGTACCCGGCAAGCTCGATAATGCTTGGGACGAAATGGCTAGACTGATGATGCGAGTGGGTGTTAGCCGAGCAGGCTAAACTAACCCCATATCTCTCAAAATTAAAAAATCATGACAACGATAAACATCGAAACGCACATAAGTCTTTTAGGCCAACAAGCAAAACGTGCTGCGCGTGATATGTTGCGGGCTAGTGGTGCGCAAAAGGCAAATGCTTTGCAAGCCATGGCTGATGGCGTTCTAGATGCACGTGCTGAACTTAAACAAGTTAACGCGCAAGATATTGAAAAAGCCCATGCTCAAAAACTTGACGCGCCACTTATTGATCGATTATCAATAACTGACAAAACGATTGATCACATGGCACAAGGTTTGCGCCAAATCGCACTCATGCCCGACCCCGTTGGTAGCTTAGGCCCAACCAGCATTCGACCAAATGGCATGCAGGTATCGCAAATGCGAGTTCCTTTGGGTGTAATTGGCATTATTTACGAATCACGCCCTAACGTTACGATAGATGCCGCAGCTTTATGCCTTAAGTCAGGCAATGCCTGCATTTTAAGGGGCGGCAGTGAGGCCTTCCACAGCAATGTTCGTTTGGGTCAAATTGTTTCAGCGGGTTTAGCGGCTGCAGGCCTGCCATCTCAAGCCGTGCAGATGGTTCAAACCACTGACCGCGCTGCAGTCGGTCACTTAGTGACACTAACTGACTTTATTGACGTGATTGTGCCGCGTGGCGGCAAAAGCTTAATTAATCGTCTGGCAAAAGAAGCCACTGTGCCAATGATCAAACACCTAGACGGCAATTGCCATGTGTATGTTGATCAAGCCGCTGATTTAACCATGGCTGAAGACATTGCGTTTAACGCTAAAACCTATCGTTATGGCGTGTGTGGCGCGATGGAAACTTTGCTTGTTCATGAACAGATTGCAACACAATTTTTACCCCTTATTGCACAACGTTTACAAGCACATGGTGTTGAGCTACGTGGTTGTGCCCAAACCCTTAAAATCGTACCTTTAATTCAATTAGCCACAGACGAAGATTGGGCGACCGAGTATTTAGGTCCGATATTAGCCATTAAAGTCGTTCCCAATATTAATGAGGCGATGGCGCATATTGCTCAGTGGGGTTCAGGTCATACTGATTCAATTGTGACGCAAGATATTGAAACGGCCGAACGTTTTCAACGCGAGGTTGATTCGAGCTCTGTCTATGTGAATTTACCTACTTGTTTTGCCGATGGCTTTGAATATGGGCTTGGGGCTGAAATTGGCATTTCAACCAATCGTCTACACGCAAGAGGCCCTGTTGGGCTAGAGGGTCTAACCACTTATAAGTGGGTCTTGCGTGGTCATGGGCAAACACGGGGTTAATATCATTTTGTTTGACGCATTTGCAGTGCCAATCTGCAATACCCCTATTCAATCGTATTGCTGAAAGTGCAGTTAAACGTATTAAACGGATATTAAATATGCTTTGGGTTAAAACCTTTCACATTGTTTTTGTTGCCTCATGGTTTGCAGGCCTCTTTTATTTACCGCGCATTTATGTCAACTTAGCGCAAACGGATGACCCTAAAGTCTACGACACCCTTGTGGGCATGTCTCGACGACTTTATCGTTTTATGACGATACTAGCCGTACCTGCAGTCGTGTTAGGGCTATGGTTGTATCTCTACTATGGCATTGGTTATGGTGCAACACAGGGTTGGATGCACCTCAAGTTACTATTAGTTGTGGTGATCCTGGGTTACCACCATGCTTGTTCTATTTACCTCAAACGCTTTGAAGCCAAACAAAATCGTCGTTCTCATGTCTATTTTCGTTGGTTTAATGAAGTTCCCGTTTTGCTTTTAATTGCCATCACTGCGCTGGTCATTATCAAACCTTTTATTTTGATCTAATCACCTCAAGCGATACATGACTAACGAAACGAAACCTTTGCCACTCAAAACACTGACACTTAAAAAAAAGGGTGTGGCTACGCCCTCTATTGGCTCACGCAAATCATCAGAATCGCCTGATTCACAGGGTTCACGCTCTGGCGCCGGTTCCGTCAAAACAGGTGCAAGAGCGCATGCGGTTGCACGTTTACGTGTCGAACGTCAGAAAATCGCTCCAAACCCAGAGCAATCTGACGTAGCTGACACACCAAGACCTGCCCAACCATCGAACGAACGCGCATCGCGGCATACTCCTCGTCGCTCAGATCAAACCGCCCCTAATCTTCAGCGCGTTGCACGCCATTCACCTAAACATAGTGAACCTATCTCTCAAACGTTTAAGGTGTTTGCACCCTGCCCCAGTGGCCTAGAACACATACTTGAAGAAGAACTTTTACAACTTGGTTTTGAAGACGTTCAAAGAGGACGCGCCGGATGTCATTTTGTTTCAGATTGGTCTGGGGTCATGCGAGCCAACCTGATGAGCCGTATTGCCACTCGTATTTTGGCGCGTGTGGGCCATGGCAACGTTTATACAGAAGATGATATTTATGCCTTAACTCAAAGTATTGAGTGGGAACGCTGGTTCGGCGCTGAGCGCACTTTACGTGTTGATACCTCAGCGATACGTAGCCCAATGAAAAGCTTGCAGTTTTGTAACCTGGTCGCTAAAGACGGTATTTGCGATCGCTTACTTGACCTCGAGGGTGAACGCCCTTCAATCGATACCGTCAGACCTGATGCACGGGTACATGTTTTTTTAGATGAAACCACTGCAACCCTATACCTCGATACATCAGGCGAGTCACTGTTTAAACGGGGCTGGCGTTTTGACAAAGGCGAAGCGCCACTTCGAGAAAACCTAGCTGCTGGGTTATTGGCACTCGCGGGCTGGGAACCTCATATACCGTTGTTTGATCCCTTTTGTGGAAGCGGCACGATCTTAATTGAAGCGGCCTGGATATCGCTCAACATACCACCTGGCATTCATCGGCCCTTTGCATTTGAACGTTTGCGCAACCACGATAGCCGACGTTGGCAAGAGATGCTTGACCTCGCACGACTGAATATTAAGCCTTCACTTGCGGCACCAATTGTCGGTATTGATATTGACCCTCAAGCAATTGAAGCAGCATTGAGCAATGCCGATCGTTCAGGACTTGACCCTACCTGTCTCGATTTTTCTGTAGGTGATGCCGTGTCAACGCCACCCCCTAACGAGCCTGGCTTTATTGTGACCAACCCACCCTATGGAGATCGTCTAGATACTTACGACTTATCATTATGGAAAGAATGGGCACAACAGCTTAAACAACAATTTGCAGGTTGGCAATTACACGTCATTTCGTCTGACCGCGACTTGCCCAAACACTTACGTTTGAAACCACGACTTAAAACACCTGTTTACAATGGGGCGCTTGATTGTCGCTTATTTGCATTCGATCTGGTGGCTGCAAGCTATCGTGACCCACAGCCTCACAATACGTGATAATGACCTCATGGCTTTAACAACTTCCCCATCTGTCACGCTCAGTTTCCCCCCTGCGGCCACTCGATTAAAACGGTTCGCCTCGATGATGTATGAAGGTGTGTTGCTCTTTGCAGTGGTATTTCTGGCAGGGTATTTATTTGACACGCTCACACAAAGTCGTCACGCCTTAATGTTTCGCGGTGCACGTCAAGTGTGGTTATTCTGTGCAATTGGTTTTTACTTTTTAATCTGCTGGTACAGGGGTGGGCAAACGCTACCCATGAAAGCGTGGCATATTAAATTGGTTAGATTTGATGGGGGTCGGCCCGGGGCTTGGCAGCTCATTTTGCGCTATGTACTGTGTTGGCCACTTCCGCTATTAGGTGCAGCACTTATTCAAGCTGTATCGGTCGCCACGGGTTGGGCTTCGGTTGATATGCTAATTGTTACGACACCCTTTCTTATTTTCATTCCCACCTGGTTTAAGAGTGATGGTCAATTTTTACACGACCGCTGGGCTCGAACCGCTTTAATTGATGTACCCAAAAAAAATGCCACTATATCAACTTGACCATAAAACACCCCATGTTGCGGCCAGCGCCTGGGTATTTGAAAATGCTGTCATCATTGGTGATGTGACCATTGGTGAGCATGCCAGTATTTGGCCTAACGTCAGCATCCGCGGCGACAATGCGCCCATCATAATTGGCGACGGCACTAATATTCAAGAAGGTAGCGTCTTACACGTCGATGCTGATGCACCGTTAACCATTGATCGTAACGTCACAATTGGGCATCAGGCCATGTTACATGGTTGCTTCATTGAGTCGGGTGCGTTAATTGGAATGCAGGCCATCGTTTTAAATCATGCACGTATTGGGCAAGATTGTTTGATCGGGGCTGGCGCCATTGTGCCTGAGGGTAAAATTATTCCACCGCGCAGCTTAGTCATTGGTGTGGGTAAAATTTTACGCACACTAACAGATGAAGAAGTGGCTGACATCAAAGCGGGTAATCTTCATTATCAAGAACGGGCTGCCTTTTACCGCCATGCTTTAAAACGCATATAACCATTCAGCTTTTTAGCTCTATGTTGCGGGCTCAATTCGCTTCGATCATTATCTTTATCGTCTACATATTTTCGACATGACCAACACATTAAAAAAATTCCTATTTGAAGACCGACTTATTCGCGTCTGTAGTGTTCATCTTGAAGATGTTTGGCAACAAACCGTTGCACGCCACAGTTACCACCCTGCCGTGCAAAACGTACTCGGTGAGTTGTTGGCCGCGGCGACATTATTAGCGTCAAGCCTCAAGTTTGACGGTTCACTGTTATTGCAAATACAAGGTACGGGCCCTATTCGCTTACTGGTGGTTGAGTGCCGCGCTGATATGAGTTTTCGGACGACAGTAAAGATGAGCGATCAAGAAATTGACCCTCATAATCAAAGCTTTAAAGATTTAATAGACCCCGATGGGTTAGGTCGGTTTGTGGTGATACTCAAACCACCAGAAGGCGACTCTGATCGCCAGCCCTACCAAGGTGTGATTGCACTTGAGGGTTCAACGGTAGCGCAAGTGCTTGAGTTTTACATGCTGCAGTCTGAACAGCTTGAAACACGTTTGTGGCTTGCGAGCAATAGTCAGCAATGTGCGGGCCTCATGATACAAAAAATGCCTGAGCATGGCGGGCTCGTTGATGATGTGACACAACAACACGTTAATTCAGATAGTTGGGTACTCGCTGTCAATCTTTGCGAAACTTTGTCACAAGATGACTTACTCACGCTAGATCAAGACACGCGCTTGCATCGTTTGTTTTGGCAAACGCCAGTTTTAAATTTAGAAAATACCGCCGTTACATGGCGTTGCGGGTGCTCGCGTAGCCGAGTGATCGGTATGTTACAAATGCTTGGTCAGGTTGAGGTTGAATCAATTTGTGCTGAACAAGGCCAAGTAACGGTTTCTTGCGAGTTTTGCAACACACC
>DITR01000138.1:562-14229 GCA_002422175.1 Alcaligenaceae bacterium UBA6179 | reverse complement strand
CATCAACGCCATCGGTGTCACCCATTAGCGCGTGAATAGCCGGATGGCTGCGGGTTGCGAGGGCAAAAGATAAAAGACATTCAACATTGCGACCGCCACGACCGTCGCCTTTGAGTGTCACCGTGGTTTCACCCCCTGAAAGTAACACGCAGGGTGTTTCAAATGGCATCTTGTGATTGGCGACGTTTAGAGCAATGCCCGCTAACACTTTACCGACGTCACTGGCTTCGCCTTCGATCATGTCACTCAAAATATGGGCTTTTATACCCACGGCTTGAGCCACTTGAGCCGCCGCTTTGAGTGCCATCATGGGTGTGGCGATCATATGAAATGTGGCTTTAGCTAAAAGGGGATCGTTAGGCTTTACTGACTCGCCTTGACCACTTTCTAAAACTTGCATGACTGAATCAGGCAAATGAATACCATAACGTTTAATGATGTCTAAGGCGTCTTGGCAGGTAGTGGGGTCGGCCACCGTTGGGCCCGATGCAATATCAATGGGGTTGTCGCCCGGCACATCAGATAGCAATAATGAAATGACACGGGCGGGGTAACATGCTGCCGCTAAACGCCCTCCCTTAATACCGGAAAGATGACGCCGAACGGTGTTCATTTCACCAATAGTCGCCCCGCTTTTTAACAAAGCACGGTTGACTGCTTGCTTGTCTTCCAGGGTGATGCCTGCCCAAGGCATGGGCAATAGGGCAGAGCCCCCCCCTGAAATGAGGCATAGAACCGTATCTTGAGGGGTTAGATCACTCACCAGATCTAATATGCGTTGCGCTGCCAACAACCCAGCCGCATCTGGAACAGGGTGAGACGCTTCGACAATTTCAATGGATTGGCAGGGCACCGAGTAACCGTAGCGGGTGACAACCAAACCTTCTATGGGGCCTACCCAATTTTGCTCAACAGTTTGTGCCATGGCAGCAGAGGCTTTACCTGCACCAATAACAATGAAACGACCTGAACCGATTTCATCTGGTTTTGGCATGAAATGCGGTATGCATCGCGCCGGTTGCGCAGACGCGATGGCGGCATCAAACATGTCTCTGAGCAATTTTTTCGAGTTCATTGTTGTTGCCGATTTACGCTTTTTGACCGATCTCAAAATTTGCTAATTTTTCTAGCGCTCGTACCATTGCTGAATGATCCCAAGCTTTGCCACCATGTGCGACACAAGAATTAAAGAGCTCTTGTGCGGTAGCTGTATTGGGTAATGATACGCCTAACGCTTTGGCGCTAGATAAAGCCAGGTTAAGATCTTTTTGATGAAGCTCGATACGAAACCCAGGGTCAAAAGAACGATTAATCATGCGTTCACCATGCACTTCGAGAATTTTGCTCGAAGCAAAGCCTCCCATCAAGGCTTGACGAACTTTGGCAGGGTCAGCACCGGCTTTAGCGGCAAACAATAAAGCCTCGCTGACGGCTTCAATATTGAGTGCCACAATAATTTGGTTTGCCACTTTGGCAGTTTGACCGTCACCCACAGCACCGACATGAGTGATGTTTTTGCCCATCAGTTCAAATAAGGGTTTAACTGTGGCAAAGGTTGCATCTTCGCCACCCACCATAATTGACAGGGTTGCATTTTTAGCACCTACCTCGCCACCTGAAACCGGTGCATCAAGGTATTCACACCCTAAAGCCCGTATCTTTTGGGCAAACGCTTTGGTGGCAATCGGTGAAATAGAGCTCATATCTACGACAATTTTGCCTTGAGATAACCCCGCCGCAACGCCATTTTCTTTGAATAAAACCTCTTCAACGTTTGGGGTGTCAGGTACCATCATAAAAATGATGTCAGCATGTTGAGCAACCTCTTGGTTGCTTTGGCATAGTGTGGCTGACGCGCTATTGAATGTAGCCGGTATTTTGCTGCGAGTATATGTAAAAACGGTGTAACCCGCGGTGATCAAGTGATTGACCATGGGGGTACCCATAATGCCTAGGCCTATAAAACCGATGTTAGGTTTTGTGTTGCTCATTGTCATTAGTCTCTTTATGAAGTTGTTATGAATAAATTTATAGTGTGTTCAATTTAACTGAATGCACAAAACAAATTGAGAGATCAGTTTATTTATATAAACTGACTGTATTTGTGCAAGGTTTTTAATTCAATAATTTAATCCAACCTAAACCTGCTTCTGTTGTTGTTTTAGGTTTGTACTCACACCCAACTGAGCCTTGATAGCCTATTTGGTCTAGGTGTTTAAACAGGAAAGCATAATTTAATTCACCTGTACCGGGTTCAAAACGGCCTGGGTTGTCGGCAATTTGAATATGTGCAATCTTGGGTAAGAGCTTTTCTATCGTGGCCGCAATCTCACCTTCCATGCGTTGCATATGGTAAATGTCGTACTGTATAAACACATTGTCTGAACCAACCTCATCTATTAAATCTAAGGCCTGTTGTGTTGTATTTAAATAAAACCCAGGCACATCATAAAAATTAATCGGTTCAATAAGCAGGCGTAAACCGTTTTTCTTAAATTCATTGGCAGCGTATTTAAAATTATTGACCAATGTTGCCTGCACAGTGGCCAAGTCAGTTTCTGATGGCAATTTTCCGGCTAAGCAATTGAGCTGTTTAACACCTAAAATGTTGGCGTAGGCAATGCCCCTCGCAACGCCTTCTTTGAATTCTTCAATGCGATCAGGGTGGCAGGCTATGCCGCGTTCTCCAGCATCCCAGTCACCTGGGGGTAGGTTGTGTAACACTAACTCAAGGTGGTTTTTATCAAGTAAGGCTTTCAGCTCATCGGCTGGCCATGCGTAGGGAAATAAAAATTCAACTGCTTTAAAACCATTTTTGTGTGCCGCTTCAAAGCGCTCTAAAAAAGGCCTTTCAGTAAAAAGCATAGTTAAGTTTGCTGCAAATTTAGGCATATTTTTTCACTTTTTTAATCTACTATCGAATCAGTTTCGATAGATGACTTAATAGAAATAGTTCAACGCACTTTTCTGAAAAACTTATCAATCAAATAATATATGACACATATTACAATTCAGTTTGATTTTATTGATTACTTGTAACGGGTTTTTAGTCATGGTGCATTTTGTAACCTCAAATATATTATTTAAATTAGGCAAATGATGAGTCAACAAAAAATCGGGTTAATCGGCTTGGGTGCTATGGGCCTTGGTATGGCAGGTTCATTAAGGCGCGCAGGTTATGAGGTGCATGTTTGCGATATTCGCAAAGAGGCTGCCGATGATTTTGCCAAAGCGGGTGGGGTGGCACATGACACACCGGCAGCGTTAGCTAAGCATGTTGAAGTTATTGTCGGTGTGGTGGTGAATGCAGAGCAAACTGAAGCATTGTTGTTTGGTGACAAGGGTGCTGCAAGCGCCATGGCCAAAGGCAGCCTTTATGTGATGTGCTCAACGGTTGACCCCAATTGGTCTATTGCGCTTGAAAAGCGCTTAAACGATTTAGGTCTGCTGTATTTAGATGCACCCATCTCGGGTGGTGCCGCGAAGGCCGCCTCGGCTCAAATGACAATCATGAGTGCGGGTACCCCAAGCGCCTACGAAAAAGTGGGCAATGCCCTCGAGAGTATGGCAGCTAAGGTATACAAACTGGGTGATCAAGCCGGTCCGGGTAGTCAAGTCAAAATCATTAATCAATTGTTAGCCGGCGTGCACATTGCTGCGGCTGCCGAGGCGATGGCCTTAGGTTTGCGTGAAGGGGTTTCGGCAGATGCCCTGTACGAAGTGATTACCCATAGTGCAGGCAACAGCTGGATGTTTGAAAACCGTATGGCTCATGTTTTAGCGGCCGACTACACACCACTTTCAGCAGTCGATATTTTTGTAAAAGATTTAGGCTTGGTTCTTGATACGGCAAGAGCAAGCAAATTTCCATTACCACTCTCAGCCACGGCACATCAAATGTTTATGCAGGCTTCTAGTGCAGGGTATGGTCGGGAAGATGATTCGGCTGTTATTAAAATATTTCCGGGCATTACCTTGCCAGAAAAGAAATGAAAACATTGCCTAAAAAACCTGTCTTAGGTTGCATAGCAGATGACTTTACCGGTGCGACTGATTTAGCCAATAACTTGGTTAGAAGTGGCATGCGTACCGTGCAGACAATTGGTGTTCCCTTTAATCAAAACGCTCGTATTGATGCAGACGCCATTGTTGTCGCCTTAAAGACGCGCACTATACCGGCAAGCGACGCGATTTCTCAGTCATTAGAGGCCTTGTATTGGCTGCAGTCACAAGGTGTTGAGCAAATTTATTTTAAGTATTGTTCAACCTTTGACTCAACCGCACAAGGCAATATTGGTCCCGTTATTGATGCCTTATTAAAGGCTTTAAAGAGTGATTTTACGGTTGCATGCCCCGCATTTCCTGAAGCGCACAGAACGATATACAAAGGGCATTTATTTGTGGGCGATCAATTGCTTTCAGACAGTGGCATGAAAAATCATCCTTTGACGCCTATGACTGATGCTAATTTGGTGCGTGTGTTGCAATCGCAAACCCAACGTAAAGTGGGGTTGGTTGATTATTTGACCATTAAAAAAGGTGCTGAAGCCATTAAGCAAAAATTTAAAGACCTACAAGCTGATGGTATTGAAATCGCGATTTTAGATGTGATGTCCAATGACGATTTATATGCCATGGGGCAAGCCTTGGCAGGCATGCCTTTGGTTACAGCTGGGTCAGGTATTGCGATCGGTTTGCCTCATAATTGGGGTTTGAGCCGATTAGATGATGAATCAACTCATCGTGGGTTTGGGCAAGGTCAAGGTTTTCAGGCCATACTTTCGGGTAGCTGTTCTCTTGCTACGAATGCTCAGGTAGATCACTTTCGCAAATTAGGGTTGCCCTGTTTCCGTATTGACCCCTTAGCACTTGATCAGGGTGTAGATGTTCTGGGTCAGGCTTTGCTCTGGGCTCAACCACTTCTAGGTAAACAGCCTATTTTGTTCTACGCTACGGCAGAACCTGAAACGGTCAAGCAGTTACAAAACACCTTAGGCATCGATTATGCGGGTCAATTAATTGAGACAGCCCTAGCAAACATTGCTGAAAAACTAGTGAGTCTTGGCGTTAAGCAACTTGTTGTCGCAGGGGGCGAAACGTCGGGTGCAGTGATTAAAGCTTTAAGCATTGATAACATGACAATTGGGCCTCAAATTGCTCCCGGTGTTCCCTGGACATCTGCGACAGTTGATGATGAGCTTGTTTATATTGCCCTCAAATCAGGTAATTTTGGCGATGTTGATTTTTTCACAGAGGCTTTTAGAAAATTAAATGAATGAAGCTGAGCTTCGAGAAGAAATCTGTAGAGTAGGGCGCTCTCTTTATCAGCGCCATTACGTGCACGCGTCTGCGGGCAATATCAGCGTTCGGTTACCCCAAAGTGGTGGGTATTTAATCACCCCCACAGATGCTTGTCTAGGGTATTTAAATGTTAATTCAATCGCTAAGGTCGATGTGAACGGCCATCAGATCAGTGGCGACCGCGCTTCTAAAACTTTTGCTTTGCACCGCGCTATTTATGCCGCAGACCCCACTGCACAGTGCGTTATTCATACCCATAGCACTCACTTAGTTGCTTTAACGTTAGGTGGCGTGTGGCATCAGGAAGATGTTTTGCCGCCCATAACACCTTACTTTGTTATGAAGGTTGGGCATGTGCCGTTCATTCCCTATTGTCGGCCAGGCGACCCTAAAGTGGGTGAGATCATTTCTCAAAAAATTCGCGAAATGCAAGCCGTCAATACCCCCATAAGGGCTGTGTTGCTTGATCGTTTAGGCCCAAATGTATGGCATCAAAATCTTTCGCAAGCGAGCGCTGTTCTAGAAGAATTAGAAGAAACAGCACGGTTGTATTTGATGGTCAAGCCAATACCTTTGTCTGAAACTCAAATTCAAGAGCTACGCGACCATTTTGATGCCAAATGGTGAAGGGAACTTAAACCACTAAGCAAACAGCGCTTGTTCTTTTAACCATTTTGACAAGCCTGAGTCATTTTGAATTTGTACAAACTCGCCTTTTAAATCGCGAATGCGAAGCTGCTGCCTGAGTTTGATTGATTCAAGGTGTTGATTTAGGCGTTCACTCGTTAAGGCACGCGAAGAAGGTAGAACAAATTCGGCAACAGCGTGCAACTCAGCATCACGATGTTCGCGATTGAGCGCTTTTATTCGAATTTGAAGCAGTTCAATCAGCCCCTGGGTTGATTGCGCACCAAATGTATGCAGAGAATTGCCCGCAACACCTGATTGACTGTCGCCACCTGATTTGTCGTTAAATTGTGTTTGCAGTCTTAGAAGTGCCACCACATCCTGACGACCATAAGCAATATTGGCTTGGCTCATCAATTCATTTTTTTGTTTGCGAACTTCAGGGTCTGGCTCACGATCAGGATGAAGTTGACGGGCGAGTTGACGATAAATGTGCCTTAATGCTTGGCCTGCTTTGTCGAGTATTTGTTTGGTGTGTTCAGCATCTTGATATTTTTGTTTTTTTGAGTTTTGTTTTTGCTGATCTTTGGCTTTTTCTTGGGCCTTTTTGTGCATTTGATCAAAGCGCGCTTGAATCATGTCTTCAAGCGAATCAAAATCTTCAGGATTTTCAGCTTCTTCATTCATCATTTCTTCATAGAACGCTTGGGCTTCTTCCATCTGAATGCGTTCAAGATCAGCCAGCGGTGTTTCGCTATGCAAGTCATGTATTTCACGCATTTTTTCATCACCTGCCAAGGCATAGTCAAGCGCCATAGCGGTAATGATTTCACCCAACATGCGTTGTACGCGGGGTGCAAGTTTGCCTTGTAGCATTCTTTGGTTTAACCAAATCACCATGTTGCGCTTGATTTCGTCTTGACGTTTTACTAGCGGGTTGATGGTTTGGGCAAAAATAATACGATGCTGATCAACTAATTTTTTTAATGTCTCGATTTGACTTTCGATATGGTGAGCATCTTCAACCAACAAAGAAAAACGTTTTTGATCGCGGGCTGAAACCAACGAATCATCTGTGACAGTCAGTGCTGTTTCAAGCGACTTTTTGACGGTCTTTTTAACGGCGCGGCGGCGCGGTACTTTGATGGGNNGGGCTTTCTAGCGTTTCAGTGTCAGGCATTGTGGCTATTTTAAAAAATCGGTGACGGCACTTTGAAAAGTTAAGGTTTAGGCTTGAGACCATACCCTTTCAAATTGCAAAACCTGTAGATTTTACAGGTAAAGCACTGTTAAGAGTTTGAGATATACGTATAGTGTTGATTTATATGGTCTTTGGTGAAATTTGTCAGTTCGTTTTAGCGTAATGCTTGCCAGCCAACAACGTGTCATGTTATGGTTTAAATGCAATTTCTCATCACCGAATGCAGTTTCGTAGGTGATTCCTTACGCAGCCTTTTGGTTGCTTCACGGGTCAATGTGTTTAGCGCAATTGATCAACACTTGAATAAAAGTGTTGAAATTTTTGACCCCAATGCCATGATGAGCGAAACCGCTCATGGTGCAAACATTCTTAAATGGTGAATGCATATCGATTTTAAAAAAATAGATTCTGTGCAATTAAAATTAAATTTTAGAGCAGCTCAACCCCATGATGGTTTGGCTCTCTGGCACCTGGTGCGTGAAACCGGTGTGCTTGATTTGAATTCCCCCTATTTTTATGTATTGATGGCAACTGATTTTGGTTCAACATGCCTAGTGGTTGAGCATGATCAACAGATTGTCGGTGCCATTATTGGCTACCATCCCCCTGCACAGCAAGATACCGTTTTTTGTTGGCAAATTGCAGTGCACCCCACCATGCAGGGGCAACGTTTAGGTCAAAAAATGCTTGAACATTGGTTGGCATTACCTGCCAATCAATCATGTTTGTGGCTCACTGCTACGGTTGCGACTGATAACGCGCCCTCACACAAACTTTTTACGCGATTTGCTGCAAATAATGATGCGCCCTGTGAATGGGTGCCACACTTTGAGGCAAATCAATTTCCCGATGGTCATGCAGCCGAACCGTTAGTTCGCATCGGCCCCATCGTTTACTCAGGAGGTACAGTATGAATACATTTGAACAATATGAGTCTGAGGTGCGCAGTTATTGCCGCAACTTCCCAGCGGTTTTTAGTTCCGCTAAAGGGCCTTGGATGGTTGACACATCAGGTCAACGATATTTAGATTTCTTTAGCGGTGCTGGGGTATTGAATTATGGCCACAATCCAGAGCCGATCAAGCAAGCATTACTCCGTTATTTAACTGGCGATGGCATCACCCACACACTCGATATGTATAGCGAAGCCAAGCAGCGCTTTATTCAACGTTTTCAAGAAGTGATCTTGAAGCCACGGGGCATGTCTTACAAGTATCAATTCCCTGGGCCAACGGGTACCAATGCAGTTGAAGCGGCTATGAAGTTGGCACGTAAGGTGACAGGACGGCAACAGATTGTGCACTTTACCAATGCATTTCATGGCATGACGCTAGGGGCTTTGTCAGTTACGGGTAATGGCTTTAAGCGGGCTGGCGCTGGGGTGCCATTAAATCACACGACTTCAATACCTTTTGAAGGGTTTTTGGGGCGTGACTTAGACACCCTCACTTATTTCGAAACGTTATTAGCTGACGGCGGTAGCGGTTTTGAGTTGCCCGCTGCAGTCATTTTAGAAACGGTTCAAGCTGAAGGGGGTGTTAATGTCGCGTCAAGCAAATGGTTGCAGCGTTTACGTCAAATTACAGCTGACCATGGCATTTTGCTAATTGTTGATGATATTCAAGTGGGTTGTGGTCGTACGGGTTCATTTTTTAGTTTTGATGAGGCGGGCATCGTGCCTGACATCATTACTTTGTCTAAATCGTTATCGGGTTACGGCCTACCTTTGGCGTTAGTTTTAATTAAGCCTGAATACGATCTTTGGGAACCTGGCGAGCATAACGGCACGTTTAGAGGCCACTGCCCATCGTTTGTGACAGCCACAGCAGCGCTTGACTTTTGGGTCGATGACACATTAGAAAAACAAGTGCTTAGCAAAGGGCAACATACCCAGAAACGTTTGAGAGCCATGATTGAAACCTTTGACATCGACGCGATAGTGAGAGGTCGAGGCTTAATTATCGGGGTTGAATTCAAGAACCCAGCCATGGCAGATAAGGTTTCAAAAGCTTGTTTTGAACGGGGTGTGATTGTTGAGACAGCAGGTATTGATGATCAAGTTTTAAAATTATTACCCAGCTTAACCATTAGCCGAGTTGATCTTGATTTCGGCTTAGATGTGATTCAAGAGAGCATGGCGCTTGTAAAAGATATCGAAATCGAGGTGAAAGTATGATTATTAAACAACTTGAAGATGTTTTAGGTACCCCTGCTGAGGTCGATACCCCAGGTTGGACCAGCCGTCGTTTGATTTTTAAAGATGCGGGTATGGGTTACTCAGTTAACGATACGATTATCAAAGCCGGTGCGAAGCTTGAGATGACCTATCGTAACCACCTCGAAACAGTTTATTGCATTGAAGGCAAAGGGCAAATTACCGAGGTGGCCTCTGGCAAAACCCATCAAATTAGACCGGGTACCTTATATGCCCTGAATGCGCATGATCACCATGTGCTGGAAGCCAATCAGGGGGAAGCCATGCGCATGGTATGTGTCTTTAACCCACCGTTAACCGGGGCTGAAGTGCACGATGCAACGGGCGCTTATGCTTTAGAGACATAGACATATCAACCCCAGGTTGGGTTGAGCCACAATAAAAGCCAAAGTAGGACTGGCATCCAGAGCGATGCCAGTATGACTTGTAACCCCAAGGCAAGCCCAGCAAAGGCCCCTGCGGTGGCTTGAACCTGGATAGCGCGAGCCGCACCAATACCATGTGAAATAGTGCCCAGAGCAAAACCTCGCTGCGCCCACCCACTGGTGTCACGGGTAATGCCAATAAAATCAAATATGTATTTGCCTAAAAGTGCGCCGATTAAACCCGTTAACACTGCAAAAATTGCAGCCAGCTCAGGCAACCCCCCCATTTTGTCTGCCAAACCCATTGCCACCGGTGCCGTGACTGATTTAGGCGCTAGCGACATGGCCAAATACTGAGGCAAGTCAAGCATCCATGCCATGGCAACCGCTATCAGAGCTGACACCACACCACCGACAAAAGCAGCCATGAATAAGCGTGGCAAACGCCGCATCAGGTCAACGCGTTTGAGCCACAATGGCCATGCCAAGGCAACCACGGCAGGACCCAGTAAAAAATGAATGAACTGTGCGCCAGAAAAATAGGTTTGATAAGGCACTTTAAGCAACGTTAAGGCCAATGCTAAAACAATCACTGTCCATAAAACAGGGTTGGCTAAAGGGTGTTGATTAAGTTTCTTATAGATGACACTGGTAACAAGGTACAGCGCAAGTGTTGACGCCAAGCCAAACAATGGTGTGGTTGAAAGATATGTCCAGAGTTCGACAAAATCAGACATGTTCGTCTTCTTTTGTGTGGCCTAGCAACCAAGCCGTGACAGCTATACCCACCACAGATGACACAATCAAAATCAAGCCAATTCGCACACCAAACTCTGACAACAAATCAAGGTGCGTCATCACCCCCACACCGACTGGTACAAACAATAACGATAAATTATTCAGTAAAAAATCAGCGGCGGCTTGAATCGTAACTCTTAAGCGTGGCCAATACAGGGCTGGAATCAAACAGACCATACCCGCTACAGGACCGGGTAGGGGTAAGTTAAAAACCCGAACCAATGCCTCACCAAGCGCCTGAAAAATCAATAAAAGCGTGAAACCAGTTAACGCCTGCATAGCGTGAGCGCCTTAAAATGACCTATAAATAGTTAGAAACCTATATTTAAAGTAAGCGTCAGCGATTGATTAGCAATACTTCCAGTAGAGGTTGCTTTATGGATACCTGTTCTGGGTCTAGCAACTTTGTTTAGCCATGTATTAAATCATCGCACCATCGCGAGGGCTGTCCCACACTTTTTTAAAGTCTTGCGCCATTGCAAAACTATTGGCTTGTGCCAGTGGCCAGCCCAATTGAAAGACGCGTGTTCTTAACGTGCCACGCAATATTTCACCTTCTTCAAAATCTGGAAATAAAACAGACATGAGGCTTACACGACTGGTCGCGCTGCGGCAGGCAATGTGTTGTGTGCGCAACTGGTTTGGGTGTGAGAGGCCGGCTGCACCGACTAGTTCTGCGAGAGACTTAAGCGTATTGCGATGATAATTTGCAACCCGAGGGGCTTTGTCAGTTACGACTAAAGCACGTTGACGGCCTTCGTCTTGTGTGGCGACACCCGTTGGGCACTTACCTGTATGACATTGTTGCGCTTGAATACAACCAATTGCGAACATGAAAGCACGGGCACTATTGCACCAATCGGCACCCAAAGCAAAAACACGCGCCATATCAAACGCTGAAACAATTTTGCCCGATGCGCCCAGCTTGATTTGATCGCGAATACCTAACCCCACTAAGGTGTTGTGCACTAAACGAAGTGCCTCTCGCAATGGTGTGCCCACATGATCTGCAAATTCGACAGGTGCTGCACCGGTGCCGCCCTCTGCGCCATCGACCACAATAAAGTCAGGCTTAATATCGGTTTCTATCATGGCTTTAGCAATGGCAAACCATTCCCAAGGGTGGCCAATACACAGTTTGAAACCCACCGGTTTACCACCAGACAAACGACGCAATTTGTCTACAAACATCAATAAACCTATGGGTGAATCAAAAGCGCTGTGTGAAGCAGGCGAGTTACAGTCTTTGCCAACCGGAACACCTCGTGCAGCAGCAATTTCTGGTGTAACTTTGCTACCAGGCAAGATACCACCATGCCCAGGTTTAGCCCCTTGTGAAAGCTTGATTTCAATCATTTTGACTTCTGGTCTTGTTGCATTGGCCGCAAAGGCTTGGTCATTAAAATGACCTTCGTTATCGCGGCAGCCAAAATAACCGGAACCAATGTTCCAAATCAAATCACCACCAGGCCTAAGATGGTAAGCACTGATACCACCTTCCCCCGTATCATGGGCAAAATGGCCTATTTTTGCACCTTCATTCAGTGCCAAAATAGCATTGGCTGATAAAGAACCAAAACTCATGGCTGAAATGTTTAAAACCGACAAATTAACGGGTTGCTTACAGGCAGAGCCGCCCACTGTGATTCTAAAATGAGGGTCTGTAATTTGCTGGGGTGCCATCGAGTGGTTGATCCACTCATAGTGATCGTTGTAAACGTCTATGTGGGTACCAAATGCGCGCTTATCGATTTGTTGCTTGGCGCGCTGGTAAACCATGGTTCGACTGTCACGCGAAAAAGGGGTATCTTGACTGTCATCTTCAAAAAAATATTGTCTCAATTCAGGCCGAATCGACTCAAAAAAGTAGCGAAGATTGCCTATGATCGGGTAGCTACGTCGAACGGCATGATGTGTTTGCTTAAGGTCGTAAAAGCCCAGCGCGGTGAGGGCTAAAAATAGTACGGTTAAGACTAACCAATCAAGCGAGAGGGTTAAGGCCATTGCTAGCGTGACAACGCTGGCAATAATAGCTATGTAAAGTGCACTGTAACGACCGATAAAAAGCATAGGTATGCTCCGAAAAATTTTACGGTCGCAACAGTAAATAATCGACCCATGCAACGATACCACTTAACGTTATCATTGAAATAATGGTTGTCACTAATATCGATTGCGCGCTGGCTGTGGCTTGGCGTTTATATAAACTGGCTAACATGAAAGGACCCGTACCTAGAGGTAGGGCGCTGGTCAGTATGGCAACCCAGGCCCACATAATAGGCATATCAAACACCCATAGCGTCAAAACCATTACGACAAATGGTTGTACTAACAACTTGACCACACTAATATGATTCACAGCGCGTGTGCGAGTTTGCTTAGGGGTATGGGCTAAGAAGAGACCAATTGCCACCAACGCACAAGGGGTCGCAGCTGCCCCAAGTAAATTTAAAAAACTGAGGGCTGCAACCGGCTGCCATAGACCCAAAGCAGACCACACAATACCTAGTAAGGGTGACACCAACAGGGGGTTGCGAATGACCGAACGACCCACTTTTAAAAGTGCGGGAAATATGCCTTTACCTCGAGCAAGCTTAAGCTCGATACAAATAATGGTGATTCCAAATTGCACCGTAACGGTCATGACTGTGCAAATGATAGAGGGCGCCAATGCCTCAGGCCCAAACACAATTAACATTAAGGGTATGCCCATAAAACCTGCATTACCGTAACCCGCACTCATGCTGTTAATAATGCGATCAATGGGGTCAAGGTTGTCGTGCCGACTTAAAAACCAGTAAGAGGCGGCAGCCGCCCCAACACCCAGCATGTAGGCCGCTATAAACCCGGGTTGAGCCAATTGGTCGATAGGGGTACGTGCCATAGCTATAAATAGCAAGGCAGGTAGTGCCATGTAAATGACGAACTGATTTAGTACGCGGGTTGAAGATTGATCAAGAATATTGGCTCGAGCCGCTAACCAGCCAGCAAAAATGAGGGCGAAGACCGGAAAAACAGCTTCAAAGACAGTTATGAAAAGCATGAATCATGCCCATTAAGTCGTTATAGCTAAGGCTATACTAGAACATGAGGGTCGAATACGTGATATCGACCTAAGACGTGACATGCTCAAATACGTTGGTGCCCAGAAGAGGACTCG
>DITR01000138.1:0-550 GCA_002422175.1 Alcaligenaceae bacterium UBA6179 | reverse complement strand
AGCGAACAAAAAGCCCGAAAGCACCTTCTGAAAAAAAATCAGTAGTGAACGAATCAATACCTGATTTTGACCCAGATGTGCCTTCACGAGAAAATATTTTAGAGGCGTTGCGCCATGCCGCGGGCCCTCTATCCCCAGAAGACTTAGCGCAAGCTTTAGATGTTGTCAGAGACGCCACGCAGGTCGGTTACGATCGCCGTATCGCCGCGATGGAACGCGATGGCCAAATCACACGCAATCGCAAAGGTCTGCTATTACTCACCAACAAATTAGACTTTATTGCCGGTCGGGTGCAGGGTCACCGAGATGGCTTTGGTTTTTTAATACGTGACACCGGCGGGTCAGATTTGTTTTTATCACCGCGTGAAATGCTTAAGGTTTTGCATGGTGACCGAGTCTTGGTCAAACAGTCGGGTGAGTNNCCGAGGCAAGCCAGAAGCCACTATTGTGGAAGTCATCGAACGTCGCACCAACCGCTTAGTCGGGCGGTTTTTAAACGAACGGGGTTTAACGATCGTCGTGCCTGAAGACCAACGCATCAAACACGATG
>DITR01000129.1:3136-3561 GCA_002422175.1 Alcaligenaceae bacterium UBA6179 | reverse complement strand
TGGTCTACTAAAGAAGACCAAGATGCTCATCTACATATGTTGCAAGAAGCCGAGCGTCGCGACCATCGCAAACTTGGTCGCGATCTTGATTTATTTCATTTTCAAGAAGAGGGGCCAGGTTTAGTATTTTGGCACCCCAAGGGTTGGGCAATTTGGCAACAAGTTGAACAGTATATGCGCGCGGTCTATCGCGACAATGGCTACCAAGAGGTCAAGGCCCCGCAAATTCTCGATCTTTCGTTATGGAAAAAGACTGGTCACTGGGACAACTATCGTGAAAATATGTTCACGACCGAGTCTGAAAATCGCATGTATGGCTTAAAACCCATGAATTGCCCTGGCCACGTTCAAATTTACAACGCCAACTTGCATTCCTACCGTGAATTACCTTTACGCTTGGGTGAGTTTGGTCAATGCCATCGTAA
>DITR01000129.1:0-3129 GCA_002422175.1 Alcaligenaceae bacterium UBA6179 | reverse complement strand
ATTTTTTGCACGCCAGACCAAATGCAAGATGAATGTGCAGCATTTACAGCTTTGCTTCAAAAGGTATATGCTGATTTTGGTTTTACTGAGGTACTCTACAAGGTCGCAACACGCCCTGAAAAGCGTATTGGTACTGATGAAAGCTGGAACAAGGCTGAAGCGGCGCTGATGGAAAGCTTGACGCGTACGGGCTGCAATTTCGAAGTGACGCCAGGCGAAGGGGCTTTCTATGGTCCTAAAATTGAATATACGCTTAAAGATGCTATTGGTCGTCATTGGCAATGTGGCACCATTCAAGTCGATTTTTCAATGCCAGAACGTTTGGGTGCACAATATGTTGACGAAAAAGATACCCGTCAAACCCCAGTGATGTTGCACCGTGCAATTTTAGGTTCACTTGAGCGTTTTATTGGCATGCTTATTGAAAACTATGCCGGTGCTATGCCACCTTGGTTAGCCCCAGTTCAGGTTGTCGTGTGTTGTATTTCAGAGTCATCTGCGCATTATGCGGCCGATATTGCAAAAAGCTTGCAAAAACAAGGCATTCGAGTCGAATCTGATTTGCGATCAGAGAAAATCACTTATAAAATCAGAGAGCACAGTCTTCAAAAGATACCGTATATTTTGGTTGTGGGTGAAAAAGAACGTGATTCGCAATCTGTTGCAGTGCGTGCTAGGGGTGGGGTTGACCGTGGGGTCATGCCATTTGAAGCATTCACTGAGTTATTAAGAGAAGATATCTCGCTTCGTCGAGACGTCATGACGCCGGCGTAAAAGGCGTTTTATATTTAAGGAGTTTTCAACATCGCAACTGATAAGCCAAACCGTGTAAACGGTGAAATTCGTATTCCTGAAGTGCGCCTCATTGGCGTCGACGGTGAACAGCTCGGTATTATTAAAACGTTTGATGCAATCAAAATGGCTGAAGACGTGGGTGTAGACCTCGTAGAAATTGCCCCCAATGCTGAACCCCCTGTTTGCCGATTAATGGATTTCGGCAAATTTAAGTACCAAGAACAAAAACGCCAAGCAGAGGCGCGCGCTAAACAAAAAATAATACAAGTTAAAGAGGTTAAATTTCGCCCAGCGACTGACGAAGGCGATTATCAAGTCAAGCTACGCAATTTAAAACGCTTTCTTGAAGAGGGTGACAAAGCCAAGGTGACATTACGTTTCCGGGGTCGTGAGATGGCTCACCAAGAGTTGGGTATGCGTGTTTTAGAGCGTGTGCGTGATGATTTGCTAGACATGGCAGTCGTTGAAGCCATGCCCAAGCTTGAAGGTCGTCAGATGGTGATGGTTTTGTCACCTAAGAAAAAAGTACCTTTAACCAAAGCTGAAGCAGCCACATCATAATGCACGTACTTTTTATAATTGATCCTATTGGTTCACTTAAAGCATACAAAGATAGCTCTGTGGCAATGATGTTCGCTTTGGTTGCCCATGGCCATTCAGTGAGTGTGTGTTACCCAGATGACCTTTATATTGAACAAGGTCAGGTGCGTTGCCGTGGTCAGGCTATAAGCGTTCATCCCCACGCTGATTTACACAGTCAACATTGGTTTGATTTGGTTGGTGAACCAAGAGAATTGCCCTTGTCAGCCTATGCTGCTGTGATCATGCGCAAAGATCCACCGTTCGATATGGAATATGTTTACACCACTCACTTGCTTGATGTGGCTGAGCAACAAGGGGCGCGGGTCTTTAATCGTGGTGTCGCGATTCGAAACCATCCGGAAAAGTTGGCCATTACAGAATTTTCTGAATTCACCACCCCCACGCTAGTGACTTCTGATATTGCACGATTAAAAGCTTTTCATGATAAACATGGTGATGTGATCGTCAAACCACTTGATGGTATGGGTGGAACGGGTATTTTTAGAATGTTGCAAGGCGAGCCAAATCGTAGCGCCATTCTTGAAATGCTTACTCATTACGGTAAACAAACCATCATGGCACAACGCTATATTCCTGAAATTGTTAACGGTGATAAACGCGTGCTTATTATTAATGGTGAGCCTGTACCTTATGCTTTGGCCCGTATTCCATTAGCGGGTGAAACGCGTGGCAATCTTGCTGCAGGCGGTCGTGGCGTGGCACAGCCTCTAACTGAGCAAGACCTTCTTACAGCGCGCAGTATTGGTGCAATTTTAGCCCCTCGGGGTCTATTTTTAATTGGCCTCGATATTATTGGCGAATTTGTAACTGAAATTAACGTTACCAGCCCAACGTGTTTTGTTGAAATCTCTGAACAAACTGATTTTGATGTGGCCAATCATTTTGTTCAATCGTTAGAAAAAACACTTTCTACTTAGATTTAGTTAAAAGGTTGGTCAATCGATGGTTTCTATTTTTTTGATTGCCCATAACCCACTTGCTTCAGCTCTGAAGTTAGTGGTTGAACACGTGCTTGGCCCTGTTGAGTCATTTACTGCAATTGATATTTTTCCTGATCAATGTGCTGTTGATAATGCGCAGTCAATTTCGACATTGATTGCAGCAGCTGACTTGGGTGAGGGCGTGTTAGTACTGACTGACCTGCCAGGGGCTTCACCCTCAAATATTTGTATTTCTGCAGCAGAATACTCGCGAGCACAAGGCGTGCCATGTATAGTTTTGTCTGGGGTAAACCCGGGCATGTTGTTGCGAGCCATCAATTATCGGCAGATTGCCTTAGATGCTGTAGCCAGTCAAGCTATGATTGGCGGTAATCAATCAATGATGCGTGTAGACTAAGCCAATTCAACATTTTATTAAAAAATTAAAAATTATATTATGCCAATCGTTGAAATTATCATTTCTAATAAATTAGGTTTGCATGCTCGGGCTGCAGCAAAATTGACACAGTTATCAAGCCAATTCAGCTCAGACATTTTTATTGCTAAGGGCGCTCGTCGCGTGAATGCTAAAAGTATTATGGGTGTGATGATGTTGGCCGCAGGCTTGGGCTCCACCGTTGTTATTGAGGCTAATGGCGCTGATAGTGATCAGGCCTTGACTGAACTTCAGGCGCTTTTTCATGACAAATTTGGCGAAACTGAGTAACGCTCACTCAACCTCCTCTGAGCCTTCAACTGGTTTGGTTTGCGTGTATGGGCGTGGGGTGGCGAAAGGTTTTGCGATTGGGCG
>DITR01000191.1:1079-15335 GCA_002422175.1 Alcaligenaceae bacterium UBA6179 | reverse complement strand
GACTAGCACAGTAAAGTGCAGTGTTTTGGCCGAATGATTCAATAATCACAATGCAAAAAAACCAAGATAATTATTTCTTTTGACGAAATGCATCATGGCAAGCTTTACAGCTTGCACCAACCTCACCGTAGGCCACCCGCAAATTATCGAAATTGCCCGCATCAGAGGCAGAAGTCAATGCCTTGAGAGAAATAGTCAGTTTTTCTTGTGCTTTTTTGAAATCTTCAGGGTCTAGCCAAATCTCTACTTTAGCGTTACCACCCTCTGTACCCGCTCCAAAAGCAGCCCAGGGCAATTTTGAGATTTCATTTAAAACGGCAATATTCGCGGCAATAGCTACTTTGTCGTAAGGCACTTGACCTTTCATGACGGGCTGCATGCGCCCAAAGTGCGAGCCCATCAATTGAAAAGCTGCCTGACGGTAAGTCACCGCATCTTCAGCTTTCGCAAACTGAGCCTGCGCGGCAAAAGGCAAACAAAGTGTCGCAACTAGCAAAGCGATTGAGGCAAAAAATGTTTTTTTCATAAAAAACTCCTTAAAAATAATGTCAAATTTAAGTATAGATAATACTTAAATTTTAAAAATCGGGGTAACTCTTAGACCGAAACGGACCCATGCTTGGTGTCATGCGCTAGCGATGCCGCCAAACCAACGTAAGACCGGGGTGTCATATGAAGCAATCTGTTTTTAGCATCGGCGGGCAATTCAAGCCCTGAAATAAACTCAGCCAAAACCTCTGGCGTGATTCCTTTGCCTCGAGTTAAAGCCTTAAGTTGCTCGTACGGTTGAGGCAGACCGTAACGACGCATGACCGTTTGAACTGGCTCAGCCAAAATTTCCCAGCACTGGTCAATATCTTGATCGATCGCGTCGGAGTTGATCTCTAGCTTTTCGATGCCTCGAATCAGCGAGTCAAAAGCCACTTGGCTATAACCCAGCGCGACACCCAGATTTCTTAATACTGTTGAATCAGTTAAATCACGCTGCCAACGGGAAATAGGTAATTTTTCAGATAAGTGCCGTAACATGGCATTGGCCAAACCAAAATTACCTTCTGCATTTTCAAAGTCAATCGGATTCACTTTGTGTGGCATAGTTGATGAACCCACCTCACCTTCACGCAAGCGTTGTTTAAAATAACCCAGTGAAATGTAACCCCATACATCGCGACTAAAATCAATCAAAATGGTATTGGCTCTTGCATACGCGTCAAATAATGCTGCCATCCAGTCATGGGGTTCAATTTGAATGGTGTGCGTATTTTGCTTTAAACCTAAATGATGCAAAACAAGATTTGAAAACGCTGGCCAGTTAATTTCTGGGTAGGCACTTAAGTGTGCATTGTAATTACCTGTTGCACCATTTAACTTTGCTAGAGGCACAACCGCTTCAATTGCTTCAATGGCACCCCTAAGCCTAAAGACCACATTGGCAAATTCTTTACCCATTGTCGTTGGAGTGGCTGGTTGACCGTGCGTGCGTGACAACAGGGGTTGCTCTGCGTAACGTTGTGCGAGTTGAGACAGCTGGTGCTCAATTTTACGCAAAACGGGCACCATGACTTGGTCGCGTGCACGCCCCAACATTAAGGCATGCGAGGTGTTATTGATGTCTTCAGAGGTGCATGCAAAATGAATAAATTCTGCGGCCTTAGACAGTTCAGAATCGTCTTTAACCTGTGCCTTTAACCAGTACTCCACTGCTTTCACATCATGATTCGTTGTGCGCTCAATTTCTTTGATTTGAGCCGCATCGGCCTCAGTAAAATCTGAAACAATCTTTTTGAGGCGAGATTGCGCAGCGTCTGAAAAGGGCGTGAGCTCAGGGTGGCACTGATCTGCCAAAGCCACTAGCCAAGCAATTTCAACCTCAACACGGTGGGCCATAAAGCCTGCTTCAGACAGCAAAGGCCGAAGCGCTTGTGTTCTGGTGGCATATCGCCCGTCAAGCGGGCTGAGCGCGTTTAAAGCGGTAAGAGTAGGTTCAATATGCATAAATTCTCAGAAAAACGACAATGAGTGACATAAGAATTTTACACCCGGGGATAAATCAAACATCGAAGTCAACTAAGCTGTAGAATGAATCGAGTTTTTTAATAGTCAAATTCTTTTGTTTTTCATAACAGAATATTTTGTCATTCACTACTTTTTAAATTCATAAATCTTTTAAATCCATATTAACTGCACCAGTATTGACTGCATCAACTTTAACAAACGTATATGAAACTAATCGGTTCTATTTCCAGCCCCTATGTACGTAAAGTACGCATTGTTTTAGCAGACAAAAAACTCGATTGTGAGTTTATTCTTGAAGACGTTTGGTCGGCTGATTCAATGATTCAAAAGCATAACCCGCTTGGTAAAATACCTTGTTTAATTGTTGACGATAAAGAGTCCTTGTATGACTCGCGCGTCTTAACTGAATACCTTGATACCCTTTCACCTGTCAGTCGACTCATTCCGCAGTCAGGTCGAGAGCGAGCGTATATCAAATGCCTAGAAGCATTGTGTGATGGAACAAATGATGCGTTAATAACGGTTCGCCTGGAACGTCAACGACCTCTTGAGCAACAAAACCCCGATTGGATCAATCGCCAGTTAGGTAAGGTAAGCGCCTCTTTACTTGAGTTAAGCCATAAGCTTGGCGAACAATCATTTTTTGCTGGCGTCAACTATTCATTGGCTGACATCAGTGCCGGCTGTTTGCTCGGCTACCTTGATTTTAGATTTCCTGAAATCGATTGGCGTGGTGCCTACCCTAATCTTGAAACGTTTTATAAGAAGATGATGGCGCGTCAAGCATTTATTGACACGATACCCACTTAACTATAATTTTTCTGTCTCACTGCCCGGCATAGTATTAACTAAATTTTTTAGTTAATACTATGTTCGTGAATGGGTGTAATTCAAAACCGTGAAACTTTGAAACTGTGAATACTTAATTACATTAAGTAAATAGTGATTAAGCAATACCTCATTCGTTGCGAGTCAATGAGAACGCCCTTAGTCTAAGCGTTGGCAGCAATAATGCCACCACCTAAACACACATCACCCTCATATAAAACAACAGACTGACCCGGTGTAACGGCCCACTGTGGTTGTTTGAACTGCACACCAAATCGTTCAGACTCAACTTGTTTTAGCTCTGCCACCACATCTTCTTGACGATACCTAACTTTAGCGCCAAGCTTTTGCACGCAGACTGGCGCTTGGCCCGAGACCCAACTTGGTTGTGCGGCAAGCAGGTGCGGGCTTAATAACCAAGGGTGATCATGTTCAGCCACCACATACAAGATATTATTGTCTAAATCTTTGCGCGCCACATACCAAGTTGCTCCCGTACCATCTGCATGTTGGTAACCCTTAACACCGCCAATACCCAAACCTTTACGCTGCCCTAAGGTGTAAAAAGCCAAACCATGATGTTGACCTACCTCTACCCCTGTGTCAGTCAAAATTCTACCTGGGTCACTGGGTAAATAACGATTTAAAAACGCTCTAAAAGGTCGCTCGCCAATAAAACAAATACCAGTTGAGTCTTTTTTAGACGCATTACTTAAATTTAATGAATGCGCAATTTCACGCACCTTTGTTTTGCGCCATTGTCCGAGCGGAAAAATTGATTTAGACAGTTGGACTTGGTTTAAACGGTGCAAAAAATAACTTTGATCTTTGGTCTCATCAACAGCTTTGACTAACTGCACAAGCCCATTCACTTTGTCTTGCCTAACTTGAGCATAGTGGCCGGTTGCAATACATTCGGCACCCAATGAAACAGCATGATCTAAAAAAGCTTTAAATTTAATTTCGGCGTTACAAAGTACATCTGGATTTGGTGTACGGCCTGCCGCATATTCTTTTAAAAACTCAGCGAAAACGCGGTCTTTGTACTCAGATGCAAAATTGACAGCCTCAATATCAACCCCTATTTTATCGGCTACGCTGGCAGCGTCGAGCCAATCTTGTCGGGTCGAGCAGTATTCGCTATCGTCGTCATCTTCCCAGTTTTTCATAAAAAGGCCAACAACTTCATAGCCTTGCTGCTTTAGTACCCAGGCTGCTACAGACGAGTCTACGCCGCCTGACATGCCAACAACTACCCGCCTACCTGCGCCGATTTGTTCAAATTTCATACTTCATATTGTAATGTGATAGCGTTATCCCTACTTCGAATTAGTTTTTACAACCTCATCATGGTGTATAAACCTTACTATTCAGTCATAATCATTACTTTTTATAATTAGGGAGACACCGATGAAAATCGGCATTCCGTTAGAAACACAAAACGGCGAAACCCGCGTCGCAGCAACACCAGAAACCGTTAAGAAGTTTGTTGCAGCGGGTCACACAGTCATGATTGAAAAGTCAGCTGGGCTCAAGGCGGCTTTCCCTGATGGCGCATACGAGGCTATGGGTGCAACGATCGTTGATGCCGCGCAGGCGCTTGGCGCTGAACTCATTTTAAAAGTTCGCGCACCGGCCGCATCAGAATTAGAGCATATGAAAAAAGGGGCTGTACTTCTTGGCATGCTTGACCCTTTTGATGCGGCAAGCATTGAAGCCATGGCCAAAGCAGGTCTAACGGCTTTTGCACTCGAGGCTGCACCGCGTATAACCCGTGCACAAAGTCTTGATGTACTGTCTTCGCAAGCCAATTTGGCGGGCTATAAAGCCGTCATGTTAGCTGCAAATTACTATGGTCGTCTATTTCCCATGATGATGACTGCTGCAGGCACGCTCAAAGCTGCCCGAGCGGTTATTCTAGGCACGGGTGTCGCAGGTTTGCAAGCCATTGCAACAGCCAAACGTTTAGGTGCCGTGGTTGAAGCGTCTGATGTGCGCCCCGCTGCCAAAGAGCAAGTCGAGTCATTAGGTGCAAAATTTATCGATGTACCCTTTGAAACAGATGAAGAAAGAGAAATTGCTAAAGGCGTAGGCGGTTATGCCCGCCCCATGCCACCATCCTGGATGGCTCGGCAAGCACTTATCGTTGCCGAGCGTTGCAAACAAGCTGACATTGTTATTGCTACGGCATTGATACCAGGTCGCCCGGCACCCCTTCTCATCAGCGAAGAAACTGTGCATGGCATGAAGCCCGGTAGCGTCATTGTTGATTTAGCGGTCGAGCGAGGCGGCAACTGCCCCTTATCAAAAGCAGGTGAAGTCGTTGATGTTAATGGCGTCATCTTAGTGGGTTTAACCAACTTGCCTGGCATGGTTGCAACAGATGCTTCAGCGCTCTATGCTCGTAACTTACTTGACTTCATGAAACTCATTATTAATAAAGAAGCCGCACTTGAAATTGCTCGCGATGATGAGATCATCAAAGCCTGCTTAATGTGTGAAAACGGCGACGTTTTAAGGAAATCATAAATGGAAGTCATTAACCCAACAATCGTTAATTTAATCATCTTTGTGTTGGCCGTTTACGTCGGTTACCACGTTGTATGGAATGTCACCCCTGCCCTGCACACGCCCTTGATGGCCGTGACTAACGCGATCTCTGCCATTGTGATCGTTGGCGCCATGTTGGCTGCAGGCTTAACTGAAGGGGGGTTAGCACGTGGCATGGGCGTTTTTGCCGTAGCCCTAGCTGCCGTCAATGTATTTGGTGGTTTTTTAGTTACTCGACGCATGCTTGAAATGTTCAAGAAAAAGCCCAAAGCGGCAAAAAAAGAAGGGGCTTAAACATGATCTCAATCAATGTTGTTACGTTGCTCTATTTGGTTGCGTCAGTTTGCTTCATTCAAGCACTCAAGGGTTTATCACACCCTAACACCTCTCGCATTGGTAATGCCTTTGGTATGGTCGGTATGGTTATTGCTGTACTCACCACCGCAGCACTCATCGTTAGTTTAGCCCGTGAGGGTGCAACAGTTATCGGGCTGGGCTGGGTTGTCTTTGGCTTGCTCATCGGCGGCACGGTCGGTACAGTAATGGCTAAACGCGTTGAAATGACTAAGATGCCTGAGTTAGTGGCTTTTATGCACAGCATGATTGGCCTTTCAGCTGTAGCCATTGCTGTTGCTATTGTGGCTGAACCACATGCGTTCGGTATTGTTGCTGCTGGCGAACCCGTACCCGTTGGCAACTTAATTGAGCTGTTTATTGGTACATTTATTGGTGCAATCACTTTTTCAGGTTCAGTCATTGCATTTGGTAAATTATCTGGCAAATACAAGTTTCGCTTGTTTCAAGGTGCGCCCGTTACCTTCTCGGGTCAGCACATGATCAATTTGGTCATCGCGTTAGTCATGGTGGGTTGCGGTATTTGGTTCGTGGTCACCCAGTCCTGGACACCCTTCATCATCATGACACTTCTGGCCTTTGTACTAGGTGTGCTCATCATTATTCCTATCGGCGGGGCAGACATGCCAGTGGTGGTGTCAATGCTCAACAGTTATTCAGGTTGGGCCGCAGCGGGTATTGGTTTTTCTTTAAATAATCCGATGCTGATTATCGCGGGCTCTTTAGTCGGCTCTTCAGGTGCGATTTTGTCCTACATTATGTGTAAGGCAATGAACCGATCCTTTTTCAACGTGATTTTAGGTGGCTTTGGCGGCGCAACTGACGTCACTGCCGCAAGCGGTGGTAGTGGTGAAGCCCGTAATGTGAAGTCTGGTAGCCCAGACGATGCCGCCTTTCTGTTAAGCAATGCAGAAACCGTCACAATCGTGCCAGGTTACGGCTTAGCCGTTGCACGTGCTCAGCACTCTTTAAAAGAATTAGCTGAAAAACTCACTGAAAAAGGCGTGATTGTTAAATACGCTATTCACCCTGTCGCAGGCCGTATGCCAGGGCACATGAACGTTCTGTTAGCAGAAGCCGAAGTGCCTTACGATCAAGTCTTTGAAATGGAAGACATCAACAGCGAATTCGGTCAAACCGATGTGGTGTTGGTATTGGGTGCTAACGACGTAGTGAACCCTGCCGCCAAAAATGACCCGCAATCACCGATTGCAGGTATGCCTATTTTAGAGGCCTACAAAGCCAAAACTATCATAGTTAACAAGCGATCAATGGCATCAGGTTATGCCGGCCTTGATAACGAACTGTTCTATTTAGACAAAACCATGATGGTATTTGGTGACGCGAAAAAGGTCATCGAAGATATGGTCAAAGCAATTGATTAACTAGCTTGAGAATACACCGCCGTTAAACAATACGGCGTGTATTTTCTTTTTGGTCTAGCTCATCTTCAACTAATGAAATGATGCATCTTTAATATGGTGTTTTATATTGCCCTATATTAACGCTGCATCAATCACTTCTACCCAATGGCGTACGGGCGTATCAGTACCTGATTGTAAATGACCAATACAGCCGATATTCGATGACAAAATCATATCAGGCTTGGCTTTTGCAATGTGACCCAGTTTGCGATCACGCAACTGTGTTGAAATTTCAGGCTGTAGCACCGAATAAGCACCGGCAGAACCACAGCATAAATGTGTTTCGTTAAATGGTGCTAATGTCATTCCCAAATCTATGAATAACTTTTCTGATTGAGGTTTTAGACCTTGCCAGTGCTGCAAGGTGCAAGGTGGGTGAAATGCAAATGTTTTAGGAAACTTATTTGAGTCAAGTTGCGCCTTAAGTTCAGGCGCCATAGGCGCAACGATTTCTGCAATATCAAGAACTTTTTCGCTAATACGACGGGCTTTATCAGCATAGTTCACATCGTGCCTAAGATGATGACCATACTCACGAACGGTTGCGCCACATCCTGATGCATTCATCACAATTGCCTCAACCTGGCCTGATTCAATTAAAGGCAACCATGCGTCAATGTTGGTTCTCATATTCTTCAAGCCCGTATCTTGATCATCTAAGTGAAAGCTTAAAGCACCACAGCAACCTGAGCCAGAAATGGTCTTTGCGCCGACACCCAAACGATTTAAAACTCTAATCGTGGCAGCATCAATTGAAGGCAGCATGCCAGGCTGTGCACAACCGGCCAACAAAATAACTTGTCGTGTGTGATGCGTGACCTCAGGCAGGACGCCAGCCTCTCTGCGCGCCACGACTTTGCGCTTGATAGATTCAGGTAAAAATTCACGTACAGACTGGCCTAATCGGTAGGCTACTGGGAAAAGCGATGAGGTTAAACCCTTTTTTAATGCTGTTCGCATCAGACGTTCGGTCATCGGACGTTTGACCTGCTCGTCAATCATTTGACGACCCAAATCAATCAGATGACCATATTGAACACCTGATGGGCAGGTGGTTTCACAATTGCGACAGGTTAGACATTTGTCTAAGTGGGTTTGTGTTTCACGGGTTGCACCTCGCCCTTCAGCCATCTCTTTAATGAGATAAATACGGCCACGTGGGCTATCTAACTCGTCACCCAAAACTTGGTAAGTGGGACAGGTTGCGGTGCAAAAACCGCAATGCACACACTTACGCAAAATATCGTCAATCTCTTGACCCAAAACTGAGTTCTGAAGCGCGGGCGTTAAATTTGTTTGCATGTCACTTTTCTCACAAACCTAAAACCAATCGGCCAGGGTTGAACAACCCATGGGGATCAAACTCATGTTTTAAGCGTTTAACAATCTGGTGAATGTCGGCCGACAATGGATGAAATACGCCATCTGGCGGGCAATGGTCTAGGTTTTCACGTTTAAATAACGTTGCATGACCACGGGCTCTCGTCGCAGCGTCACGCATGGTTTGAGGATCAACGTCAGCGGCTACCCAACGCACCTCACCTGCCAAATCAAGCGCAGTGGGACCCAGGTTCAGCGCAGGTGTGTTAGCCGCAACAGCTAATCGCCAAAGCGTCTTATTTTTAAAAAAATCGAATCGTTGTTCTTTAAAATCATGCCACCATTGCGTGGCTGCATCAACGGCTAACAACTCGCCACCCAGCGTTTTGATCGCATGTGTAACGGCAGGCTCAGCGCCTGCGAGTCGAATCGATAACTTACCGCTAGTGTCTTGACTGTTTGGTAACCATGCAACGCATTTGATAGGTAATGCAAGCGCTCGCAGCCCTTTACAACGCTCAAGTGCTTGTGATTGTGTCATATCAAACTGTAAGGTTTGATCGCAACGCATCACTGGCATGACTTTGATTGAAACGCGCACAATCGCTCCAAAAATACCCATTGAGCCTGTTAATAAACGCGGTATGTCGTAGCCCGCGACGTTTTTCATAACTTCGCCGCCAAAGGTCAAAATGCGCCCTTCTGCATCAAGCAATTGCGTACCCAAAACATAATGTCTAATTGGCCCGGCTGAAAAACTGTTGGGGCCAGATAACCCGGCGGCCACACAGCCACCAATAGTCGCCTGATCGCTAAACTCTGGCGGATCAAACGGTAACATTTGATGTGATTGAGCCAAAACGGCTTTGATTTCATTTAAAGGAGTACCCGCCATGGCCGTCAACACCAGCTCGCTGGGCTCATATGTGACAATGCCTTTCAAACTCGACATATCAAGGTTGACATGACCCTCTTCTTGCACATCAAAATCTGGGTTCCCGTAAAAAGCTTTACTTCCACCACCACGAATACGAATAGGCTTCAAACTATTGCGAGCAGCCAAGACTTTTTCAGCCATATGACTGAGTGAATAATTCATCATCATTAAAACCGTGGAATGTCAGAAAATGGCAATTTGCCGCCGTGAATATGCATCTTCCCATATTCAGCACAGCGCGCCAAAGTGGGTATAACCTTTTCTGGGTTTAACAAACAGTCTGGGTCAAAGGCACGCTTTACTGCTAAGAAACTATCTAATTCATCGCGTGAAAACTGCACGCACATTTGATTGATTTTTTCTAAACCGACACCATGCTCACCCGTAATGGTGCCGCCCACTTCAACTGACAGCTCTAATATGGCTGCACCAAAATCTTCAGCGCGTTTAACTTCGTCAGGAATGTTGGAATCAAACATAATTAATGGGTGTAAATTGCCATCACCCGCATGAAATACATTGGCACAACGTAAATTGTAGGTCGTTTCCATTTCGGTGATGGCAGTTAAGACACGCGCCAAATGACGACGTGGAATGGTGCCATCCATACAGTAATAGTCTGGCGATACACGACCTGCAGCGGGAAAAGCATTTTTACGACCCGCCCAAAATAGCAGGCGCTCTTGCTCGCTTTTAGAGGTTTGCATGCGTGTTGCACCCGCCTCTTGAAAAACAGCTTCCATACGAGCGATTTCGTCACTGACTTCTTGAACGGTACCATCAGACTCACACAACAAAATAGCTTTAGCTTCGGTGTCATAACCGGCTTTAACAAATGGCTCAACCATTTGAGTGGCGCGTTGATCCATCATTTCAAGGCCAGCAGGAATGATACCCGCACCAATTATTTTCGAAACAGCATCACCTGCTTTCTCAACATCATCAAAACTGGCCATCACGACCTGCGCTAAAACGGGCTTAGGCAATAAGCGTAAAGTCACCTCAGTGACCACACCCAGCATACCCTCAGAGCCTATGAATACAGACAACAAATCAGGACCGGGTGCATCGGGCGATTCAGAGCCTAGCTCAATGATGTCGCCACTCATGGTGATAACGCGAACCTTTAAAACATTATGAACAGTTAAGCCATACTTTAAACAATGTACGCCGCCCGAATTTTCAGCAATATTGCCGCCAATGGTGCAAGCGATCTGACTTGATGGGTCAGGCGCGTAATACAAACCATAAGGTGCGGCAGCTTCTGATACAGCCAGATTACGCACCCCCGGCTCAACCACGGCAATAGCTGCTTGGGAATCAATCGACTTAATACGATTAAATTTAGCTAGGCCTAGTAACACGCCTTGCGCGTGGGGCATGGCACCGCCCGAAAGCCCTGTGCCTGCGCCTCGGGCAACCACGGGGACATTCAAATTTTTACAAATACGAAGAACCGCCTGAACCTGCACTTCTGTTTCAGGCAATACCACCAGCATTGGCTTTTGTCGATACAAAGACAAGCCATCACACTCGTAGGGGCGCAGCTGTTCGTCTCGGCTCAAAATACAGTGAAGTGGCAACACCCCTTTCAGGGCGATCAAAAGATCATTCGCACTGACCGGAGGACTATTTCGAACAAATGCTTGTTCAACAGGTGAGTTCATAACAGTCTCGCAAATAATGAAATATAACCATACCCGATCTATGATCGATAATGTAAGGGTAAAAACCCGAAATAGCCCTTACTTTCTTCTAAAATTGACCTTACTTTCCTGTCGTTAATAGAATACGACGGCGCTGACTGACGGCTTTTGCCAACCCTCTTAAAACCGCTTCTGAAGTATTCCAATCAATACACCCATCGGTAATGCTCTGGCCGTAAGTTAAAGGCTGGCCTTGCACATGGTCTTGACGTCCTGCCACGAGGTGGCTTTCAACCATTACGCCAACAATTCGCGTGTCACCCAACGCAATTTGCTGAGCAATATCAGCACAAACAGCAGGCTGATTTTCAGGTTTTTTTAGGCTATTAGCATGGCTGGCATCAATCATAATGCGTTGAGCTAGACCCGCTTTTGCTAATTCATCGCATGCATTTTGAACGCTCGCGGCATCGTAATTTGGGGTTTTCCCGCCCCGCAAAATAACGTGACAATCTTCATTACCTTCGGTTGACACAATAGCTGAGTGACCACCTTTTGTGACTGATAAAAAGTGATGTGGCTGTGAGGCGGCCTTCATGGCGTCAACTGCAATACGAATATTGCCATCTGTACCGTTCTTGAACCCGACGGGGCAAGATAAGCCAGAGGCGAGCTCTCGGTGCACCTGACTTTCAGTGGTGCGAGCACCAATAGCACCCCAAGACACTAAATCAGCGATGAACTGTGGTGTGATCATGTCTAGAAATTCACAGCCTGCAGGCAAACCCAGCTCATTCACATCAATCAGAACCTTGCGTGCAAGGCGCAGGCCTTTATTAATTTGAAAGCTACCATCCATGTCGGGGTCGTTAATAAGACCTTTCCAGCCGACGGTTGTTCGGGGCTTTTCAAAGTAGACGCGCATCACGATTTCAAGATCATCTTTCAATTCGTCACGCAACGCTTTTAAATGTGTTGCATATTCATGAGCCGCGACAGGGTCATGAATTGAACATGGGCCGATCACGACAGCCAAACGGTCGTCCATACCATGCAAAATACGATGCAGGGCTTGACGCGACTGATACACAACCTTTGCAACATGCTCTGATGTGGGCAATTCTTGCATAGTGTGCGAAGGTGGGGTTAATTCTTTTATTTCTCTAATTCTTAAATCATCAGTATTGTGTGACACGAAGTGCTCCTGAGTGGCCAATTATTGAGTTTTAAAATGATAAAAAAAAACCGCCAGTTAAGCTGGCGGTTTGTTCGATTCGGTTTTACTTTACAGTGCGCGCAACCGATTCTCCGCCAATTTGAGGGGAAAACCATAAAAATAGAACCAGAATCGTGTAATAGAAATCTTCATATTTTTAATTTAACACAAAAAACCTTAAGCAGTACCGCCTACAGTTAAACCGTCAATACGAATCGTTGGCATACCCACACCCACCGGCACGCTTTGGCCCTCTTTACCGCATGTTCCCACACCACTATCAAGTTTCATATCGTCACCAATCATTGAAACCCGTGTCAAAGCGTCAGGGCCATTACCAATTAATGTGGCGCCCTTTACAGGGTAAGTAATGCGACCATTTTCGATCATATAGGCTTCAGAAGCTGAAAATACAAATTTACCGCTAGTGATATCAACTTGCCCACCTCCAAAATTAGCGGCATACAAGCCTTTTTTGACAGAAGCAATGATTTCTTTGGGTGAATCTTTTCCACCCAACATAAAAGTATTGGTCATACGTGGCATCGGCAAATGTGCAAATGACTCGCGCCGACCATTTCCCGTTGGGGCTGTTTTCATCAAACGCGCGTTATGTGAGTCTTGTAAATAGCCTTTCAGTATGCCATCTTCAATCAGCACGTTGCGCTGCGTTTGGTTACCTTCATCATCAATATTGAGCGAACCGCGACGATCAGCAATGGTGCCATCATCAACCACAGTGACCCCCTTGGCCGCTACACGCTGCCCCACTCGCCCTGAAAAAACACTTGACCCTTTACGGTTAAAGTCGCCCTCTAAGCCATGACCCACAGCCTCATGTAAGAGAATACCGGGCCAACCGGCACCTAGCACAACAGACATTTCACCCGCTGGAGCAGGTTTGGCATCAAGATTGATTAAGGCTTCATCAACCGCCTGAGCAACATATTGATCAAGAACACTCTCATCAAAATATGCCAAGCCTGTACGACCACCTCCACCCGCATGACCACTTTCACGGCGACCATCACGCTCAACAATGACGTTCAAAGACAAACGCACCAACGGGCGAACATCGGCCGCTAAGCGACCATCGCTACCGAGCACCATGATCACATCGTATTCCATACCCAAACCAGCCATGACCTGCACCACGTGCGGGTCACGCTGTCGTGCTTTTTTTTCTAAGCGCTCTAAGAGCTGAACTTTTTCAGTCGCATCTAACGTGGCTAATGGGTCAATCGGTGCATACAAACCACGACCCTTTGTTTTTGACCGCAACGAGGTAGGCACTTGACGCGATTGGCCTTGACGACCAATTTCACGCACTGAACGAGATGCATTCATTAACGCATCAAGTGACAGCGTGTCTGAATAGGCAAATGCTGTTTTTTCACCTGAAATAGCACGAACACCCACACCCTGCTCAATAGAAAAACTACCTGTTTTGACAATACCTTCTTCTAAATTCCATCCTTCGCTGCGGGTATATTGAAAATAGATATCAGCATAATCAATACGATGATCAAAAATTTCACCCAGCGCACGATCAAGATGGTCATGTTTTAGACCCCAAGGGTCTAGCAACAGTGACTGCGCAGTTTCAATAGGTGACATAGCAGATATAGCTTGATTCATACTCATTCGCATAAAAAAAAGTTTAGTTACGACTAGGTTACAACGTTTGACTGGTATTTGAGCTGATACCCGCTAAAGTACGCGGTGTTTAAGAGCTGGCAATGCCTGACGTATATTTTTAATACACTCAAAATCAATGTTGCCACTGACCACACCTGGTCCGCCCTCTAATTGTGCTAAAACCTCTCCCCACGGGTCAATCAACATTGAGTGCCCCCAAGTTTTGCGGCCGTTCGTATGAACCCCTCCTTGGGCAGGCGCTAAAACGTAGCACTGATTTTCAATTGCGCGGGCTCTTAATAAAACTTCCCAGTGGGCTTTACCTGT
>DITR01000191.1:0-1013 GCA_002422175.1 Alcaligenaceae bacterium UBA6179 | reverse complement strand
TTTAATATCTTTTCAGGGTTATGGGTTTTAATAGGAATCGAACCGCCACCAATCCATACACCCAAATCTTTTGCTAAATGGCTTAAAAAGGTTTGAATTGGGCCTTCGCCCAATATCTCTGCCACAGCTAATTTGTCATGATCTCGCAAGCCCATCATACAAAAATACTCAGGCAAAACAATAAGTTGAGCACCCTCATTTGCGGCCTGACTAATTAATAATTGTGCATTTTTTAAGTTTTCAGCCAAATCATCTGTTGAAACCATTTGAATGGCAGCGACTCGGTTGTTTGATTTCATTTCATTCCTGGAAAGCAAAAGCGTTATCAGAAGTAAACGTTAGTCACAATATTAAAAAAATAATTAATTAAGTTAAAGATATTAATTTGACTTTGTATCTATTAAGGGTAAATCAACTAAAAACAAAGCTGGCCATTGTAATAAATGAAAACAAGGCGGTATAATTAGTTTCAAATTTTTCACTAGAGATATATTTAAAGATATATCTCTAATTCAAACTCTTATTTGAATATTGTCTCATTATTTAAGGCATTATTTACAACCATCATTTGCTGGTGAAAAACCGTTCATCAACTTGATAATCATTTCAAATAAAATTTAAATATTTTATAAAGGAAACCTTCATGACACGTCAAAATTATGCTGTTATGCAAGCAAAAATTGAGAAAGAAATCAATCGCTTACGTAAACAATCAGAAATCTTACAAGTTAAAAATCGCAAACCTGTAATTCAATCAATTGTTAAATCAATGAAAGATTATGGCATTAGCATCACCGAACTATCTGCAGTGTTAAACAAAAGTGGTACGACTAAAGAGCGCACTGCCGGTGCAGCCAAATCAAAAAAAACAAGCCAAGCCAGAGGCCCGGTAGCCATCAAATACCGTCACCCAGAAACAAATGCCACCTGGACAGGGCGCGGCAAACCGCCCCGCTGGGTCTCTGATGCTGAAGCAGTTGGTATACCTCGCAGCCAATTTTTAATTTCAAATA
>DITR01000136.1:1959-9657 GCA_002422175.1 Alcaligenaceae bacterium UBA6179 | reverse complement strand
TTGCCCGGGGGTTCTGCACTTCTAAAGTACGTATTATTCACAAAATAGCATCGGTCACTCTCGATGATATGGATGGCCTGCCAATATTGACCATGCACGGTAGAGTTGCTCTGCAAGCAACACTCGCACTAATGCATGCGGTAGCGTCATACTTGATATGCGTATCAAGCGTTGACATTTAGCTTTAAATGTCGGGTCTAGCCCGTCAGGGCCACCGATAATCAATACAATCGTTTTAGATTGTATTGATTCAATAGATAAAATTTGACTAAATTGTTTAGTGGTTAAATTTTGCCCATGCTCATCTAGGGCTATTCTTACACCAGTGATTTGGCTAATTGCTTGTTCAATACGTTGCGATTCTGCAAGCATCATTTGAGCGGGTGTTTTGCCTAGTGTACGCGGTTCAGGCTTGATATCTCTCAACTCAATTGACCAGTCGCTAGGAAGACGTTTAACGTATTCTTCCCATCCGTCAACGACCCAGTAAGGGACCTTTTGGGCGACTGAGGCAATGACAATTTTCATTCATCTTCATTCGATGAATGTTGCATTTGCACTAAGGGTACACGTTTAGACTCTGCAGCTAGTTTCATGTGCACTGGTTTATCACCCCAAATTTCTTCAAGGTTGTAATAGGTACGAATAGCAGGTTGCATGATGTGGACGACAATATCTCCAATATCAACCAATACCCACTCACCCGTTTCTTCACCTTCAGTGGCTATCACTTGCAAACCTATTTCACGGGCTTTATCTTCAACGCTTGAGGCTAAGCCTCGTGTTTGACGATTTGAAGTGCCTGAAGCAATAATGACACGATCAAATAAACCGGTTAAGTGAGTGGTGTTAAACACTTTAATATCTTGTGCTTTGACGTCTTCGAGCGCATCAACGATGGCTCTTTGTTGTTTTGTAATATCCATTAATTCTCCGAATTCGCGCGATAAAGATTATGCGCTTTAATATATTGAATCACTTGTTTGTCTAGTAGCGAGTCTACTGATTGATTAGAGGCTAAGCGTTGACGAATGTCGCGAGATGAAACTGCTAGAGGTTCAAAAGGAAGTACTTCTAATGCTGCACGACCTTGATTAATTCGATCTTGCAATGGGCTAGGAATACATAAAGGTGAATGGGGTCTTTGCGCAACCACTAACGTTACACGCTCTGCAATATCAGCCCATTTGTGCCATGTGCAAAAGTTATTGAGTTGATCAGCCCCTAAAAGCCAAAAATAATTTGGCTTGGGGTCGAGTAAATGAATTGTATCTATTGTGTAGGTGGGGCCACCCCGGTCAATTTCAAGGGTACTAACAGATAGTTTAGGTTTATTTGCAATCGCGAGCTTAACCATTTCTAGCCGCTGCTGCCCATTTACTTTTAGATCATCACGTTGCCAGGGTTGACTTGCTGGAATCAACGTCACAGAGTCTAAATTTAAATGATCTCTGGCTGCACATGCCAGTTGAATGTGAGCAATATGAATAGGGTCAAATGACCCGCCTAACAGACCTATGCGCTGCCCACTATGAAGAGAGATGCTTGCAGGTTGTATTTGTTGATTTATTTGAGCCAATCGCGTGCTCGCAAGTATTGTTGTAACTTGGCTTCTTCCGTGCCATCAGGTGCTTGCCAATCATAGCGCCATGTAGCTAAGGGCGGCATTGATAAAAGTATTGATTCAGTGCGACCACCAGACTGTAAACCAAAAAGTGTGCCACGATCGAAAACTAAATTGAATTCAACATAACGACCTCTTCTATAGGCTTGGAAGTCGCGCTCGTGCTGACTATAGGGTGTGAGATAACGACGTTCGACAATGGGCATATAAGCTTGAAGGAAACAATTGCCAACAGATTGTGTCATGTCAAAAGCTGTTGCAAAATCAGGTTCGCTGACATCATCAAAAAATAAGCCACCAATCCCACGGGTTTCTTTACGGTGTTTTAGATAGAAGTATTCATCACACCATTTTTTATACTGACAGTAGCGGTCTTCACCGAAGGTTGCAAGTGAATCATGGCACACTTGATGAAAATGTTTCGCATCTTCCTCAAAAACATAATAGGGCGTTAAATCTAAACCGCCACCAAACCAAAATACGTCTTGAGTTGCATCATCTGGTGCAAAGGCGACAAATAAACGCACATTCATGTGTACGGTTGGAATATATGGGTTGCGCGGGTGTATGACCAACGATACGCCCATGGCTTCCCAGCGGCGCCCAGCCATTTCAGGTTTACGTGCTGTTGCTGAAGGGGGAAGGGTAGAACCTTTAACATGACTAAAAAGAACGCCCGCACGTTCAAAAAGATCGCCGCCTTCAATAAAGCGCGAAATACCCCCACCGCCTTCTTCTCGTACCCAATTATCTTGACCAAAAACTTTGCCTTCGGCTTTTTCTAAGGTTGAGACAATTTTTTCTTGAAGGCTCACAAAATACTGATGCGCTGAATCAATAGGTAGTGTTTTTTTCATGGTTAATATTCCAGCACTATTTATTGAGTGGCTTGAGTGCACGCCAACCAATATCTCGTCGAAATTGCGCGCCTTCAAATTTAATTTGGTTAACGGTTTCATAGGCTCTAGCTTGAGCTTGAGCTAAATCTTCGCCTAGGGCGGTGACACACAGAACGCGACCACCTGCAGTTTGAGTTACCAAGTCGTTCAAGCGTGTACCCGCGTGAAACACGACACAATCATCTGTGGGTGCGGGAATGTTTTTAATGACATCGCCAGTTATGGGTTGTTCTGGGTAGCCATTACTTGCCATGACAACACCAATTGCTGGCCGGGTATCCCACAATACTTCAGCGTCGTTTAATGAGCCATTGGTTGCATGCATAAATAACGAAACCAGATCACTTTGTAAGCGCATCATGATGGGTTGTGTTTCAGGGTCACCTAGGCGACAGTTGAATTCAAGAACGCCAAGCGGTCTTGTTGCATCAGGACCTTCGCCAATCATGATGCCAGCATATAGAAACCCCTGAAAGGGCATGCCATCATTTTTCATGCCCTCAATAGTGGGCTCAATCACTTCTTTCATTAAACGGTCGTGTATTAGAGGCGACACAACAGGCGCAGGCGAATAAGCCCCCATGCCACCCGTGTTGGGTCCTTGATCACCATCTTTTAAGCGCTTATGATCTTGGCTGGTGGCAAGTGCAATAATATGTTTACCATCACAAATAACAATAAAGCTCGCCTCTTCGCCTATTAAGCAAGATTCAATCACAACACGCGCACCTGCTTGGCCGAGTTTGGCATCACCCAACATAGATTGAACGGCGGTATGCGCTTCATCAAGGGTCATGGCAACCACAACACCTTTACCTGCCGCTAAGCCGTCTGCCTTAATAACAATGGGCGCACCTTGTGCATCAATATAATGATGAGCTGATTGTGCATCGGTAAACGTTTGATAGGCCGCCGTAGGAATGCCATGGCGTTGCATGAACTGCTTTGCAAAATCTTTTGAGCTTTCAAGTTGAGCTGCAGCCTGACTCGGTCCAAATATACGTAATTCTGACGATTTGAAAATATCGACAACTCCCTTGGCTAAGGGTGCTTCAGGGCCGACAATTGTTAAATCGATTTCGTGTGTTTGTGCAAAATCTCGTAAATCTTGCGGGTCTTCGATAGCAACATTGGTAACGCCGGGCATTTGAGCCGTGCCACCGTTGCCAGGAGCCACATAAATGTGTGTGACGGCCGGTGAAGACTGTAATTTCCACACCATGGCATGCTCACGACCACCAGAACCAATGACTAGCAATTTCATACTTTAACCCTCAGAATCTGGAAAAACGGCGTTGGTATAAACCTCTTGTACGTCGTCAAGCGATTCGAGTGTATCAAGTAACTTTTGCATTCGCACACTGTCATCACCTATTAAGGTAATTTCAACTTGAGGCTTCATGATGACATCAGCCATTTCAGGTGTGAGGCCAGCTGCTCTGATAGCAGCTTGAACGGTACTAAATTGCATGGGTTGGCAAATCACTTCAATGACACCTTCGTCGTCGGTGATCACATCATCAGCGCCCGCTTCGAGGGCGACTTCCATGACTTTGTCTTCAGATGTGCCCGGTGCAAACAAAAATTGCCCGCAGTGCTGAAAAGTAAAAGCCACAGAACCTTCCTGGCCCATGTTGCCGCCATTTTTGGTAAAGGCGTGGCGAACATCAGCAACAGTGCGGGTACGGTTATCAGTCATGCAGTCAACAATAACTGCAGCGCCATTTGGGCCATACCCCTCATAGCGAATTTCGTCATAGTTATCGCCATCGGCCCCGCCTACGCCGCGGGCAATGGCTCGTTGCACATTGTCTTTGGGCATATTGGCACTCATGGCTTTGTCCCACACCAGACGGAGTCGGGGGTTTGCATCAGGGTCACCCCCACCAGCACGCGCTGCGACGGTTAACTCTCTAATGATTTTGGTCCATAATTTGCCACGTTTGGCGTCTTGCCGCCCTTTACGATGCTGAATGTTGGCCCATTTGCTGTGTCCTGCCATAATTTTTTTAAACCTTCATAAAAACGCTATTTTAGCGCGCCAAGCGATACACTGAGCGTTTGTTGCAATAACACCAAACCGACTCTTTTTTAACCGTTTAACTTAGGGGAATAACCTATGAATATGCTCACTAAAGCCATTCGTATTGAGCAGCACGGCGATGCTAATGTCATGAATATGGTTGAGGTGGCTGTGGCCCCTCCGACCGAGCATGAGGTCACTGTGCGCCAATATGCTGTTGGCTTAAATTTTATTGATATTTACTTTAGAACAGGGCTTTACAACTCACCGCTACCACATGGTTTAGGTTTTGAAGGTGCAGGTGAGGTTATTGCAGTGGGTAAAGAGGTGAAGCGTTTTAAAGTGGGTGATCGGGTTGCATATGGTCAAAGCCCAATAGGTGCCTATGCCTATGTTCGCAATGTGCCGCAAAATAACTTGATCAAGTTACCCAATAAAATTTCTTATGAAGATGCCGCGGCGGTGATGCTTAAAGGTTTAACGGTTCAGTATTTATTCCGCCAAACTTACCGATTGCAAGGCCATGAAAAAATTCTGTTTCATGCTGCTGCGGGTGGTGTCGGTCTCATCGCCTGCCAATGGGCGCGTGCATTAGGTGTCAAATTAATTGGTACAGTTTCCTCACCTGAAAAAGCTGCTGTAGCTAAGCAATACGGCGCTTGGGAAACCATTGATTACAGTAAAGAAAATATTGTTGAGCGGGTGCTTGAACTCACTGATGGCAAAAAAGTACCCGTCGTTTATGATGGCGTGGGTAAAGACACCTGGGAACGCTCGTTAGATTGCATAGAGCCCCGTGGCTTGATGGTTAGTTTTGGTAATGCTTCTGGCCAAGTTGAAAACGTCAACTTAGGTATTTTGGCTGTTAAAGGTTCTTTGTTTGTTACGCGCCCAACCGTGGCAACACACGTTAACACTCCAGAGAAACTTCAGGCTGCTGCCGATGAACTGTTTGATTTGATCTTAAAGAAAAAGATTAAGGTCTTAATTGAGCAACGTTACAGCTTAGATCAAGCCCCCCAGGCTCACGCTGCTTTAGCTGCGCGCCAGACGATCGGCGCGACAGTTTTTAACTTAGAGTAAATGTGTACCGTACACCCTAACCTCAAACGTATGTATTGCGTCCTAAACTTTTGTTGTTTAGGAAGCAACAAGATAGCGGGTTAAGCGTAGTGAAGCGTTTGACGGTTACGGCTCAATTTAGGTTTAATCAATTAAGACTCGATATAAATTGATTAAGTCGTTGCATCAAGGTGGTACTGCGTCACGCGGGCCACCTCATTTTTTGATCCTAAGATCACACTGACGCGCTCATGAAGTGCGCCGGGTACGATGTCTAGAATTCGTTGTGAGCCATTGGTTGCCATGCCACCGGCCTGCTCAACCAGCATGCTCATGGGGTTGGCCTCGTACATTAAACGTAATTTGCCAGGTTTGTTGGGTTCGCGATCATCCCACGGGTACATGAAAACACCACCACGGGTTATGAGACGATGTACATCGGCAACCATTGAGGCTATCCAGCGCATATTAAAGTTTTTTTCACGCGCACCTGTTGCGCCCTCTAAGCATTCTTGTATGTAGCGCTTCATGGGTGGTGCCCAATGTCGCATGTTAGACATGTTGATCGAAAATTCTTTTGTATCTTCAGGAATGGTTAATTTTTCATGGGTAAGTACCCAAGAGCCCATTTCACGATCAAGCGTGAAGCCAACCACGCCTTGACCAATTGTTAAAACCAGCATGGTTTGTGGTCCGTAAATAGCATAACCTGCGGCGACTTGGGCGTGACCAGGTTGTAAAAAATCATTTTCGTTAATGTCGCGACCCGAAGCGGAAGCGGGTGCTTTTAAGACTGAAAAAATAGTACCGATCGACACGTTCACATCGATGTTAGACGAGCCATCTAAAGGGTCAAACAAAAGCAGGTATTCACCTTTGGGATAACGGTTTGGAATGAGATGAATGGTTTCCATTTCTTCAGAAGCCATGGCGGCCAAATGACCACCCCATTCGTTGGCTTCTAGTAATACCTCGTTTGAAATGACGTCAAGTTTCTTTTGTACTTCACCTTGCACGTTTTCACTCTCTAGGCTGCCCAGCACACCACCTAAAGCGCCTTTGCTGACAGAGTGACTAATTGTTTTGCACGCACGTGAAACGATTTCAATAAGCAGTCTTAATTCAGCATGTAAGGCGTGGGCCGATCTTTGCTGCTCTACAAGGTATTGAGTCAGTGTTTTTCTTTTCATGGTTTGGTAAGCTCTATTAGCAAAGTTAAATTTTAAAGTGTGAGCGATTTAGAAATAATTTCAAGTGTATTGTTAGACAACCCTTGATGTGCATGTACTTTTTGTAGTGCAGTTTTCATTGCAGACTGTGCAGGTTCAATATGCCTTGCCCAATGGTCTGGCACACGAGCAAGTCGGGCGGCTATTTCAGGGTTAAAGGCATCAATTGCAATGACTTGTTGAGCCCAGAAATCATAGCCTGAGGCATCTTCTTGATGAAATCCAAATGGGTTATTGGTGCAAAACTGAAAGATGACGGAACGCGCACGATTTGGATTTCGCAAATTAAACGCGGGGTGTTGCATCATGCCATGAACGGTCGAGCTGGTCGCACTGGGGTTAACTGCTTGTAGCGCAAACCACTTATCAATCACCAAGGCTTCATGTTGCCAAGACTCATAAAAATGTGTGAGTGTATCGGCATAATGAATATGTTGTGTACTCATCGAGAGTGCTGCCATCGCACCCATACGATCTGTCAGATTGTCAGCCTGTTCATAACGAGATGTGGCATGGTTAATCGCTTCATTGTTATCGGCACAACATAACCAGTTTAGGGCTAAATGTATAAAGGCACGTTGACCTGATTGTTGGGGGTTGGGCTGATAAGGTTTTGAAACAGAGGCTCTGTCCATTGCAGCGAATAAGTCGTCGGCCAGCTTTAAACCCAGCATTTTTTGATAACTGAGACGCGCATGGGCTATTGATAAAGGATCCATGCGCGACATGCATTCAAGTAAGTATTTATCGCTTGGCAGACCAATTAAACGCGTCATGTAGCCCGCGTCAATGTGGGTATCGTTTAACTGCGATTTAATCAGGCTCAGTAATTCGTGAGAAGGGGCGACAGTGGTCAACTTA
>DITR01000136.1:0-1918 GCA_002422175.1 Alcaligenaceae bacterium UBA6179 | reverse complement strand
ACCCGAACTGGCGCTGAAAAGTTTCGTAATAATGATGGCACAGCACCGGGTTCAAGACCTGATACTTCCCAGCTTTGCTCTGCTTCAAGCAGGTTCAACAGTAACGACTCACCAGATTTAACGTCATTTAACGCGCCATGTTGCACTGGCGCATCAATTGGTTTGGCATGCAGGGCAATTGACTGACCTTTTTTGCTAACAAAACCCATTACAAACGGTATGTGAAAAGGCTGTTTAACTAAGCCCGCTTCACGCTCAACACCAATCGGTGCACAGTGTTGCGATAATGTAATCAGACAAGCTCTACCCTCATCATGCATGTTTATGGCAACTTTTACATTTGGGGTGCCCGCTTGGCTGTACCAGCGTCTAAACACTTTTAAATTGTGTTCTGGGTTATCTTGTTGCCAAGCCCATTCCATTGCATTTAAAAAATCGTCGCAGGTAACAGCTTGACCATCATGACGTTTAAAGTAAGTGCGCATACCCAATTGAAAGGTGTCTTCACCGAGCAAGGTGTGAATCATGCGAATCACTTCAGAGCCTTTCTCATAAACAGTTGCGGTGTAAAAATTACTAATTTCTTGGTAGCTTTCAGGCCTAATCGGGTGAGCCATAGGCCCATTGTCTTCTGGAAATTGAACTGCACGCAATGTAATCACATCATCAATTCGTTTAATAGCCCGAGCGCTGGCAGCCACTTGATCTGTTTGATTATGCGCCATCATGTCTGCCGTAAACGACTGGTCACGAAAAACAGTAAGCCCTTCTTTAAGGCTTAAATCAAACCAATCGCGGCATGTGACGCGATTACCTGTCCAGTTATGAAAATACTCGTGACCGATTACGGCCTGAACAGCAGAAAAGCTAGTATCAGTAGCTGTTTGAGCATCAGCTAAAACATATGCTGCATTGAAAATATTTAAACCTTTATTTTCCATGGCACCCATATTGAAATCGCGCGCAGCAACAATCATGAAGCGTTCAAGATCGAGTTCTAAGTTATATCTTTGCTCATCCCACTTAAGAGATTGCTCAAGACTTTGCATTGCCCACTCGGTTTGATTGTAAGTGCCTACATCGCTATAAATCTGTAGAAGTACATTACGTCCACTTTGGGTTTGCACATACTTTTCGCGACAGTCAAATTGACCTGCAACCAATGCAAATAAATAACTTGGCTTAGGAAAGGGATCATGCCATGTGCATGCATGCCTGCCATCAGGTAAAGAGTGACTCGAAATGAGGTTGCCGTTTGATAATAAGACAGGGTATTGGGTTTGATTCGCTTTGATAGACACGGTGTAAACCGACATGACATCAGGCCGGTCGGCAAACCAAGTGATACGTCTGAAACCTTGAGCTTCACATTGTGTAAAAAAATGTTGGCCCGAAATATATAAACCCATCAGGCTTGCGTTTTGATCGGGTTGGCACACAGAGGTGAGAGATACCTCACATGAACGGGGTAACTTTTTGATAATGAGGTGTTTATCGTCAAGAACATAATGCTCTGTTGGCCATGCTTGACCGTCGACCTGAATGCTTTCAAGCGTTAGACCTTCACCATTCAAAACGAGGTCTGCCCCGTGAAACTCTGGCTTAACAATGATTTTTAGTGATGAGACGACGTGCGTTGAGATCGGGTTTAAATCAAATGAAAGGTGCACTTCGGGTATGAGAAAGGGGTACGGTTGGTAGTCTGAACGAAAAATGGTCATAATTGAACGAAACACCATCAAATGAGTATTCGTCTATTGTATGTGGGTTGACGCATAAAAGAAAAAACCACTCAAATACCAGGGTTGAGTGGTTCATTTGAAAATGATCAAGTGATAAAAGACTAAAAAAAAGACTTAAATCATGTTGTGAGTTTTGAAATAACTTCTTATGTATTTGAAATTAAAAATTGGCTGCG
>DITR01000090.1 GCA_002422175.1 Alcaligenaceae bacterium UBA6179 | reverse complement strand
CGAAAAACACGACCATCCCGACACGCTTCTCGCAGGTGTTCTCGACTGCGGACGACAACCAGCCAGCTGTGACGATCAAGGTGTTCCAAGGCGAGCGTGAAATCGCTGCCGGCAACAAGATGCTCGGTGAGTTCAACCTCGAGGGGATCCCGCCCGCACCGCGTGGCTTGCCCCAGATCGAAGTGACCTTTGACATCGATGCCAACGGTATCGTGCACGTGTCAGCAAAAGACAAAGGCACAGGCAAAGAGAACAAAATCACCATTAAGGCCAATTCGGGTCTGACTGAGGCTGAGATTCAGCGTATGGTGCAAGATGCTGAAGCCAACGCCGCTGACGATCATCGCATCATTGAACTGGCTCAATCACGCAATATGGCTGATGCCTTGGTTCATTCAACCGGTAAATCGATGGCTGAGCACGGCGACAAGCTTGAAGCCGCAGAAAGAGAAGCCATTGAAGCCGCCATTAAAGATGTTGAAGAAGCTTTAAAAGCCAATGCTGATAAAGAAACGCTTGATGGTAAGGTTGAAGTGTTATCAACGGCTTCACAAAAGCTAGGTGAAAAAATGTACGCTGATATGCAAGCGCAGCAAGCAGCCGGTGCTGAGCAGCAAGCTGAGGCGAAACCCGCTGATGACGTCGTTGATGCTGACTTTAAAGAGGTCAAGCGCGACGGTTCGTAATTTTTTATTATGCTCTAAAGCGCCCGACACGTGTTTCTAACGTGATCGGGCGTCTCTATTAAACCCAAAGTAAAAGATAACCATGGCTAAAAGTGATTTTTATGAAGTGCTTGGGGTGGCTAAAAATGCGTCTGATGACGACATAAAAAAGGCTTATCGTAAGCTCGCCATGAAGCACCACCCTGACCGCAACCCAGACAGTAAGCAGGCAGAAGAAAAGTTTAAACAAGCCAAAGAGGCTTATGAGATTCTCTCTGACCCTGATAAACGGGGGGCTTATGACCGCTATGGTCACGCTGGCGTTGACCCTAATGCAGCCGGCATGGGTGGCGCGGGTGGCGCACCGTTTGGTGATGCGTTTGGCGATATTTTCGGTGAAATATTTGGTGGTGGTGGCGGTGGACGTCGTGGTGGCGGTGGCCCACAGGTATACCGCGGTGCTGATCTCAAGTATTCGATGGAAATCACGCTTGAGCAAGCTGCCAACGGTTTTGACACTGAAATTCGTGTGCCAAGCTGGGAAAATTGTGAAGTTTGTAAAGGTTCAGGTGCTAAACCCGGCACCTCACCTAAAACCTGCCATACCTGTGGTGGTGCGGGTGCAGTGCGTATGCAGCAAGGTTTTTTTAGTGTGCAACAAACCTGCCCAACTTGTCATGGTACGGGTAAAGAGGTCACTGACCCATGCAAGAGTTGTGACGGGGTTGGGCGTACACGACGTAACAAAACGTTGCAAGTCAAAATACCTGCTGGTATCGACGAAGGTATGCGTATTCGCTCGTCAGGTAATGGTGAGCCCGGCGTAAATGGTGGCCCGTCTGGTGATTTGTTTGTTGAAATTCACATCAAACAACACAAAATATTTCAACGTGATGGCGATGATTTGCATTGTGAATTAACCATACCGTTCACCACTGCAATATTAGGGGGCGATATACAAGTGCCTACCCTTAGTGGCAAGGCTGAGATCACCATACCTGACGGAACACAGTCGGGTAAGACCTTTAGGTTGCGTGGCAAAGGTATTAAAGGCGTTCGAGCAGGTTACCCGGGTGACTTGTATTGCCATGTCATTTTAGAAACGCCCGTCAAACTAAACGATCAGCAAAAAGACCTGCTGCGTCAGTTTGAGCTGTCTTTAACTGAAGGGGGCGACCGCCATTCACCCCAAAGTAAATCTTGGACAGATCGAGTCAAAGATTTTTTCTCTTAAGATTTAAGGGCTAACGAACGCTCAGTAATCTGTCTTGCTTTAGACATCAGTTGACCCCCCAGCCTTAAAGGTCTGGGGGGTTTTTTAGTGCTCAGTCATTTATTTAAAGTCACCGGCTACGGCGCGAATGAAACCTTCTGGCTTCAGATACCGCTTCACGGCTTGATTGATGGCATCAGGTGTAAGCGCAGCAATATGTGCATCAAATTGCTTAGACCACTCAAAGGTGCGGTTTTCATGAAGTAGGGTTGTCCAGGCACCAACCAACGCACTGTCTTGCGCTCGACCTAAAGCGCGCAGATTTAAATATGCCTCTTGGGCAGACTTTACTTCCGTCTCGGTGAAGCCGTCTTTGACAGCACGTGCCAATTCTTCATTCAAAGCGTTTTCTAAGCGGCTTCTGTTTTCAGGGGCAAAGATGGCGTAGATTGTCCATGAACCGCTGGGTTCAAAAGCTGAAATCGACAGATTGCTCCGCACGTTGTAAGACAAACCATCTTGCTCACGAATACGATTCCATAAACGCGATGTTTCAGAACGACCCAACATAAAGTTAGCTAAAACCAATGCAGGGTATTCAGTGTCATTGTCTTGCATTTTTAAAGGCAAGGTTGTGATTAAAAACGCATTGGCTTTATCTGGCGTTTGAATGTTGATTGTGGTGGGGGCAATGGCTCGGTAAGGGTCATCAATACGCTGATATTTTGGTGCCCGTTGCCAACCTTTCAAGCCGTCTGTTATCGTTTTTTCAGCTGTAACGGGGTCAAACTCACCTACCATGACAACTGACATTTGACCTGAGCCATAAAATTGTTTGTGAAACGCAATCAGGTCTTCACGCTTTAAAGCGCTGTATTCAGCGATCGACTCTTCAAAAGAGGGCACATAGCGAATGTCATCTTTAGGCCATGGGTTGTCGTAGCGCGACAACGCATGAGAGGCTAACGCGCTTGGCTCAGTCATCGAGGCTTTAATGTCTGTTACGCTTTGCGCGACAAACTCAGCGACTTGATCCTTGGGAAAATTCGCACCTCTAATCAATTCAAACGCAAGTAACATCAAGTTATTGATATTGGCTTGAGTGGTATTCATGCCAATACGCACACTTGTGCCCGCACCTGATATTGACATATCACCGCCCAACTCATCAATGCGATCTTGAATTTGCTGACGATTTAATTTGTCGGTACCCATTTTGATGAGAGAGGCAGTGGCTGCTGAAGCAATCGCTTTGCCTTTTAGCGTTTCCAGATCACCAAATCGAATCACGATCTCTGCACTCACACGCTCGCCTCGCGTGTCTTTATGTAATAAAGCCAGGCTGACCGGGCCATTAGGTAGATTCAAAACTTTACGTTCAGTGCGCGCATCAATATTGCTAGGCGAGGGGTCAAAGCTAGCCGTTGCTGTGGCTTGTTGGTCGCCATGAAAGTCTTTCAGCATGGCCTTTAAATCGGGTTGTGCAACGATGGGTGCGCGTACAGGATTGTCAGTTGGAATATACAAACCTTCAGTACGGTTTGAAGGTAAGAAATAGGCTTGTGCCACGCGTTGCACATCAGCCAAAGTGGTTGCTTCGATCTGCGCACGTGCTTTAAAAAACATGCGCCAATCACCCATAGCAATCGTTTCAGACAAGATGGTGCCCACTTTTTGCGGGTCAGCGTAGGCCCGGTCCCACGATTTCAGCCATTGGCCACGGGCACGTTTAAGTTCTTCTTCGGTAAAAGGTGTTTTAGCGATTGATTGAATCGCATCGTTCATGGCAACCATGGCTTTTTCTTGATCGGTTTTGAGTTCAAGCTCAGCGCCAAACATCACGGTACCTGGATCAAATTGGTCCATTGAGAAGCCAAATACATTTGTCGCTAAACCTTGGGGCACCATGGCTTTATAAAGCCGCCCTGATGGCGTATCAGAAAGGATCATAGTTGCTAAATCAATCGCGGCATAATCAGGGTGGGCACCAGGGGGAATATGATACATACCAGCCACTAAAGGCGTGCCACCGGTTCGGCGTAACGTCACGCGACGCTCACCATCTTGAACCGGTTCAACGGTATATTCTTTGGGCAGTACGCGACTCGGTTTAGGTATAGGACCAAAAACCGCAGCGATATGTTGCAAGGCGTTTTCTGCATTAAATTTGCCGGCTACGGTTAACACCGCATTGTCAGGCTGATAGTACAAACGGTAAAAAGCTTGCAGTTGCGCAATATCAACGCCTTCTACGTCTGAACGCGCACCAATAGGTGTTTTGCCATAGTTATGCCATTGGTAGGCAGCGCCCAGCATTTTTTGCCACAAAATTCTAAATGGGTTGTTTTCACCACTTTCCATCTCGTTACGCACAACTGTCATCTCAGTATCGAGGTCTTCACGTGCAATGAGTGAATTCACCATCGCGTCGGCTTGCCAATCTAAATACCAGTTTAGGGTTTCAGGGTTGGCAGCAAATGAGGCGTAATAGTTGGTGCGATCAGTTGAGGTCGAGCCATTGGCTTGTAAACCTCGGCGAGAAAACTCGGCCAAGGCATTGCGAATGGTGGGCGTACCTTTAAACAGCATATGCTCAAGTAAATGCGCCATGCCCGTTTGGCCATAGTTTTCGTGACGAGAACCCACTAAATAGGTCATATTGACTGTAGTAGTTGGTTTTGAATCGTCTGGGGCTAACAAAATACGCAAACCGTTTGATTCAAGTTGGTATTCAGTAATACCTTGAACCTCGGTGATTTCTTTCACACCCTTAGGCAGGGTGATGGCCGCCGCAGGTAAGCTAAACGCAACGCACACAAGTGCAAGAAAAAAGATAACAAAAGGGCGACTGATTGAGCGTTTTATTGTTTGCATAACGGCATAAAACCTATTGATTACAAAGGGAATGGTTCGATTTTCATAAATGTACAGAATCAAGTGCTCAGCATGAACATTTAAATCACGGGTATTGAAGGCAACCTATGATGTCTATTAATAAATGATGAGCTCACTATAGTCTATGTTTAAGTAGACTTGACTGAAGCAATTTGGTTCAAAGGGGTCACTTTATGAGTCACTTTACTCTAATGTGTAACGCTCATTTTCGGCCTTGAGCCTTTGTAGGGGCCGAATATTTTTTAAAGACCTAATTCGATAATGACCGCATGGCGCTTTCAAGCCCCGCCATCGTGACTGAATACATGCGATCTTGCACAATTTTGCTAATAATAGACGTCGATTGTCGGTAAGCCCAAGAGGCTTTGGGCTCTGGGTTTAACCAGACTGATTTGGGCCAGGTTTGAACAATGCGGTGTAACCATTCGGCACCCGTTTCGCGATTGTTATGCTCAACTGAGCCGCCAGGCTGTAAAATTTCGTATGGGCTCATGGTGGCATCGCCCACGATAATGACTCGCCAATCAGCATTAAATTTACGAAGCACTTCCCACGTATCAAAGCGCTCAGTGTGACGTCTGCGATTACTTTTCCAAAGGGTTTCGTAAGGGCAGTTATGAAAATAAAACACTTCAAGGTGTCGAAATTCGCTACGAGCTGCTGTAAAAAGTGACTCGATTCGGGCTATGTGATCGTCCATGCTGCCACCCACATCAAGCAGCATTAAAACTTTAACGCTATTGTGGCGTTCGGGCACCAGTTTTAAGTCTAAATAGCCTGCATTTGCGGC
>DITR01000055.1:1571-25940 GCA_002422175.1 Alcaligenaceae bacterium UBA6179 | reverse complement strand
TGATACCCCAGGCCACGTTGACTTTTCATATGAGGTCAGTCGCTCTTTATCTGCTTGCGAGGGTGCATTATTAGTTGTTGACGCATCACAAGGCGTTGAAGCGCAAACAGTTGCCAACTGCTATACCGCGATTGAGTTGGGCGTTGAAGTTGTTCCCATCCTAAATAAAATGGATCTTCCCCAAGCTGACCCTGAAGGTGCAAGAGCAGAAATTGAAGATGTGATTGGTATTGATGCAACCGACGCTATTGCGGCGAGTGCCAAAACGGGTTTGGGTATTGATGAAATCCTTGAAGCGATTGTTGCCCGCATTCCTCCCCCTAAAGGCGACCCTGAAACAAAGTTGCAAGCGCTCATTATTGATTCATGGTTTGATAATTACGTGGGTGTCGTCATGTTGGTGCGAGTTGTCAACGGCGTATTAAAACCTAAAGATAAGCTCACCTTCATGGCAACGGGTGCAACACATTTTTGTGAACAAGTGGGGGTTTTTACACCTAAATCTGTTCCCCGCACATTGCTTTCAGCGGGTGAGGTAGGTTTTGTGATTGCAGGCATTAAAGACCTTAAAGATGCCAAAGTGGGTGACACAATTACCTTAGCAGGTAAGCCGGCCGATACAGCTTTACCAGGCTTTAAAGAGGTGCAACCACAAGTTTTTGCTGGCCTGTATCCGGTTGAAAGTAGTGAGTTTGATCAGTTACGCGATTCACTTGAAAAATTAAAACTGAACGATGCTGCTTTAATGTATGAACCCGAGGTTTCACAAGCGTTAGGTTTTGGTTTTCGCTGCGGGTTCTTAGGTCTTTTGCACATGGAAATTGTGCAAGAGCGGTTAGAGCGTGAATTTGACATGGACATCATCACCACAGCCCCTTCAGTGGTTTATGAGGTTCAACTTAACAATGGTGAAGTGATCTCAATAGAGAGTCCCTCACGCATGCCTGAGGTCGGTGGCTTTCAAGAGGTGCGTGAACCGATCGTTACCGTTACGCTGTTTATGCCCCAAGAGTATGTCGGCCCAGTCATGACTTTGTGTAACCAGAAACGGGGTGCACAACTTGATATGAGCTATCACGGCCGTCAGGTGCATTTACATTATGAAATTCCGTTGGCTGAAATTGTGCTAGATTTTTTTGATAAGCTCAAATCAGTATCGCGTGGCTATGCCTCAATGGACTACGAATTTAAAGAATACCGTCCTGCCGATGTGGTGAAAGTTGACGTGTTAATCAACGGTGATCGTGTTGATGCCTTGTCAAGTATTTGTCACCGCTCAAATGCGCGCTATCGTTCACGTGAAGTGGTGTCACGCATGCGAGAGCTAATACCTCGACAAATGTATGACGTGGTGATACAGGGTGCAATTGGCTCTGAAATTATTGCCCGTGAAAATGTGAAAGCCTTACGTAAAAACGTTTTGGCTAAGTGTTATGGTGGCGATATTTCACGTAAGAAAAAGTTACTTGAAAAACAAAAAGCCGGTAAAAAACGTATGAAGCAAGTGGGTAGTGTTGAAATTCCTCAAGAGGCATTTTTAGCGATCTTGCAAGTAGACGATCGATAGGGAATTAAACATGAGTTGGAATTTCTCTTTAATTTTATTTGTCGCATTAATCTTGACGGGCGTTGTCTGGTTCGCAGATAAATTTTGGCTTCAGAAAAAACGCCCCGTTGATGCCAAGTCGCCTTGGTGGGTTGAGTATGGTGCCAGTTTTTTTCCGGTCATTTTGTTTGTTTTTGTACTCAGATCATTTATCGTTGAACCGTTTCGTATTCCATCGGGTTCAATGTTACCCACATTGCAGTCTGGCGATTTAATTTTAGTGAGTAAGTACTCTTATGGTTTGCGTTTGCCTATCGTTAATACGAAAGTTGTGGCGATTGGTGAACCGGCTCGGGGTGATGTGATGGTTTTTCGCTACCCGGTTGACCCCAGTGTTGATTACATTAAACGCGTCATTGGTTTGCCAGGTGATGAGGTGTCCTACTTCAACAAAAAACTTTTTATTAATGGTCAAGANNTATATTGAAAATTTAGGGCGTGTTGAAAATAAAATACTGCAAGATGACCGCTTAATGTCAGAAGTTAGGCCTATTTGGCGCTTTCCTGGGCAAGAAAACTGTCAATATAGTCGTGAGGGTATGCGGTGTGTGGTGCCAGCAGGGAATTACTTTATGATGGGTGATAATCGAGATAACAGTCTTGACAGTAGATTCTGGGGTTTTGTACCGAAAGAAAATATTGTTGGTCGAGCTTTCTTTATCTGGATGAACTTTTCACAACCCAGTCGTATTGGTTTTTTCCATTAAATGTCACCTGCCACAAATTTAAAACAACTCGAAACCGCGATTTCCTATACTTTCAAAGATGTTTCATTTATTGAGCAAGCCCTGACTCATCGCAGTCACAGCACGCATCATAATGAAAGGCTTGAGTTTCTAGGTGATGCGATTTTGGGGGCGTGCGTGTCGGCAATGCTTTATCATCGTTATCCAAAACTTAACGAAGGTGATTTGTCGCGTGTGCGCTCAAATTTGGTTAAGCAGTCAGCCTTAGCTGAAATTGCCCAACGCTTAGGCTTGTCAGGTTATTTAAGACTCGGTGAGGGTGAACTTAAAAGTGGTGGGTTTAGACGGCCTTCAATTTTGGCTGATGCCGTCGAGGCTGTTTTTGCTGCAGTCTACCTCGATGGTGGGTTTGAAGCGGTCAAGCATGTTATAGAAAAACTCTACGACCCTGTGGTTGAGCGTGTTGACCCTCAAACCATAGGTAAAGATGCCAAAACATTGTTACAAGAATTATTGCAGGGTCATAAACTCAGTTTACCAACCTATTCTGTTGTGGCCACTCACGGCGCAGCGCATAGTCAACAATTTGAAGTGCAGTGTGAGGTTGAAACGCTCGAAATTGAAGTCAGAGCGGCTGGTGCGAGTCGACGAGCTGCAGAACAGTTGGCTGCTAAGCAAGCATTTGATATTGCCATGACGATGCGGTTAACCCCCGCCCGCAAGCGCCCAAGCCGCGCTAAAAAATCACCTCAACTCACCCTACCCATAGCCGTTAAGCAGGACTTGACATGACTGAACCGATTAACGTCGATTCGCCAAAAAGCGATTCGTCGAGTACGTTACACCATTGTGGCTATATTGCTGTGATTGGTCGTCCCAACGTGGGCAAATCAACTTTAACCAATGCCTTAATTGGTGCAAAAGTTTCAATTGTTTCTCGGCGTGCCCAAACGACTCGCCATCGCATTCAAGGTGTGCTAACTCAACCTGATGCACAATTCATTTTTGTTGATACCCCAGGTTTTCAAACACGTCATGGCGGCGCCATGAACAAAATGATGAATCGCGTGGTGACGCAAACCTTAGCGGCAGTTGATGTGGTTCTTTTTGTGGTTGAAGCGGGTAAGTGGTCGCCGGGCGATCAGCAGCTACTCGCCATGTTGCCCGACCCCGCACGAACTATTTTAGTGGTGAGTAAAATTGATGCGTTAAAAACACGTAACGATTTATTTTCTTTTGTTTCTAAAATCGTCGCGCAATACCCATTTAGTGCAGTGGTACCCGTCAGTGCTGATAAAAATAAGCAGCTTGATGTTTTGCTAAGCGAAGTCAAGCAACGCTTGCCCCTTAACGAGCCTCTGTTTGAGGCCGACACATTGACCGATCGACCCGTGCGCTTCATCGCAGCGGAATATATTCGCGAAAAAATATTTCGTCTCGTTGGCGACGAATTACCTTACGCTTGCACCGTTGTTATTGAAGAGTGGGAAGAACAACCACAGCGTGTCAACATTGCGGCCTGTGTTTTAGTTGAGCGCGAAAGCCATAAACCTATTTTATTGGGTGCTGGGGGTTCGCACATGAAACGTATCGCAAGCGAAGCACGTCATGAAATTGCTCAGTTACTTGATCGGCCTGTGCATCTTGAGGTCTATGTCAAAGTTAGAAAAGGCTGGGCTAACCGCGAAAGCAGTTTGCGCGAGTTAGGCTACGAGTAGCCATGCAAAAAAGAAGTACCCGCGTGCTTGACGCACAGGCCTTTGTGCTGCATGCCACGCCGTGGCGTGAAACGTCATTATTAGTGAAAGTGTTTAGTCGTGATCATGGCCTTTTGTTGATGGCGGCTAAAGGGGCTAAAAGACCTTATTCAGGTTTGCGTGCGGTCTTGTCTGTTTTTCAACCGGTTCAATTGTCTTGGGCTGGCCGCAATGAAGTTCGCACACTTATGCGGGCTGAATCGGTTGGAGCGCTCAATATTGCAGGGCAAACACTGATGTCATGTTGGTACATGAACGAGTTGTTACTTAAAACCTTGCCACGGGAAGACCCCCATCCGCAACTATTTGATGCTTATGATCATGCATTACGTCAGTTGGCGTTAGGTGCTTCAGCAAACCATGTGCTGAGACGATTTGAATGGTTGTTTTTGCAAGAAACCGGTTACGGTGCTGACGAACCCATGCCCGATTTTGATGACCCTGCTCAAGCAGCTCAGGCTAAGCAAGTTCTCAGGCGGCGTATTGTTGAACACTTTGAGCTCAACAGACTAGCCACCCGAGATGTGATGAAAAGTTTACAGCCTTTTGTATCGAACCGCTCAACGGCCCTTCCAAATATTGAATAGCTTAATTGGCCGTTTTTAATCTGAGCTAATTTTTAGTCGCGACTGCCACCAAAGATGCCTAATAACGCCAACAAGTTAACAAAAACGTTATAAACGTCAAGGTAAATAGCCAATGTAGCGCTAATATAATTCGTTTCGCCACCATTCATGACGCGCTGCAAGTCAACAAGCATGAACGCCGAAAAAATGAAAATCGCTAGCACTGAGATAGTGAGCATTAAAGCGGGTAGCTGTAAAAAGATATTGCCCACAGCTGCAACTAAAATCACAATTACGCCCATGAATAACCACTTTTGCATGCCACCCAAATCACGCTTAAGTGTGCTGGCTAAAGTTGCCATAGCTGTAAAAACCACCGCTGTGCCACCAAATGCCATCATGACAAGCTGTGTGCCATTACTCATACCTAAAACAAAACCCAGCATACGCGACAACATAATGCCCATGAAGAAGGTAAAGAGCATCAATAAGCCAACACCAGCTGAACTTTCTTTATTGCGCTCTATGGCGTACATCAGACCAAATGCACCAACCAAAAAAACCATAATAGTCAAACCAGGGCTGGTATTCATAACTTGGTTAAGGCCAGAGTAAAGCCCCAACGCAGCACCGAGCACAGTTGGAATTAATGACAAGGCGAGCAACCAGTAGGTATTGCGCAATACCTGATTGCGTGCAGCTTGCGTGGTTGACCCGGCATAATCTGCGCGGGGTAGCGTCGAACGGTAATCGCTCATGGCGTTAGTCCCTAAATCTAATTCGGCAAAATTGCCAACAATGTGTTTCGAGTACTTATGGTAACGGAAAGTTCCTGCGTTTAACAAGTTAACTCCCTTAAAGTTTTTAAGCTTTAAGGGTTGTTAAATTGAAAGATGACTTTAAGATAACCTTAAATTGTCAAAATTAATACTTAGTCTTGCACTTTATTAATTAAGTATTGCATCAATAGCGGGACAGGTCTACCCGTTGAGCCTTTGTCTTTTCCACCTCTCCATGCAACACCCGCAATATCTAAGTGCGCCCAGGGGTAAGCTTTGGCAAATCGTGATAAAAAGCAGGCAGCGGTGACTGCACCGGCAGGTGGGCCACCAATATTGGCAAGGTCTGCAAAGTTTGATTTCAACTGCTCGTGATAAGGCTCGTCAAGGGGCATGCGCCATGTGGGGTCTTGTGACTGCTTGCCCGCATCAAGTAACTGATGGGCGAGGGTATCATTAGTTGAAAATAAACCACTGTTCACACCACCCAGGGCGACAACGCAAGCGCCAGTCAAGGTGGCGATGTCAATTACGGCAGAGGGTTTAAATCGTTCAGCGTAGGTCAATGCGTCGCATAAGACTAGGCGGCCTTCCGCGTCAGTATTTAAAATTTCAATTGTTAAACCTGACATACTGGTTACCACATCACCGGGTTTGTTAGCACGACCGCTTGGCATGTTTTCACAAGCGGGAATCAAACCCACAACTTCAATCGGAAGGTCTAGTTCAGCTAATGCCCGAAATGAACCCAATACACTTGCTGCACCACACATGTCGTATTTCATTTCGTCCATTGTGGCGGCAGGTTTAATCGAAATGCCACCTGAGTCGAAAGTGATGCCCTTACCAACCAACACAATCGGACCATTGGCTCGATTGGCGTTTGCCTTCAAGGTCTTTTGTAGTGGTTTGCTAGTTGATTTTGTTGCGTTGCTTGACTCGCCTTTAGCTTGAACAGGTGATTGTGGTTTATAGCCTGTACCTGTGAAATGCAACACAATAAAACGTAAAGGTTCATCTGACCCACGAGAAACAGAGAGAAATGACCCCATCTTGAGAGCCTCGACCTGTTTGCGTTCAAGCACAGTAGTTTTAATGGTTTTAAATTCACGTGCCAAAAGTTTAGCTTCGTTTGCAAGATGGGTTGGTGTACAAATATTTGCAGGTAAGTTGCCTAACTCTTGTGCAGCTAACATACCATTACCGATTGCTTGGCCTTCTTTAAGCCCTAAGAGAGTTGATTTTTCGTCTGCCCGCGGTGCAATGATTTCAAATTGCTTCAGCTTAATTTTATCTTTATTTGATTTGGTGCTGAGCGTGGCATCATAATGATACAAACATTGAGTCACCGCACGTGCAGATATACGAGCACGTTCTTGCGAGGTGCTGGTGTCAGAAGTGGTCTCTAAACATAGGGTGCTTGAGGCGTCAGTTAAATTCATAGCTTGACACCGTTTTACAAAAGCGGTTTGAGCTTTAAATAGTGAAAGAGTACTGAAGGTTTCTTGTTGACCTAAACCGATCATCACTACCCGGCTTGCTTTGACATCTTTCAATGAACGTAAAGTCATGGTTTCACCCAACTTGCCGCTAAACTCTGACTTGATAATTTCACGCAAAGCGCCACCGCTCGAGCGGTCAATCACATCAGCTGCGGGGGTTAAAATACCATTACTATAAATGCCGACTGCTAACGCTGCCGTTTTAATTTGATGAAAAGAGGTTGTGTTGTGTGTGCTAAATTGCATGTTGATTACCTACCCGAGAGTCTAAGAAGCATGTTGCCTTCCCATGATTATCTCGCATTTACGACCAAGTATGTCTCTTTTTAAAAGATCAGTTGTTTCAGAGGCCACTAGCCACGCTAGCGTCGTATTTTCGACGCTATTGGTCGTTTGGTTAAGTGTTGTGTTGGTTCGCCTCTTGGGCGAAGCAGCTGCAGGCCGAATTGGTGCTGATGTTGTCGTGGGTTTGGCCGCTTTCACCACTATCGCAGCTTTACCAACAGTGATGGCCGTTTCGGTCTTCATCGGCGTGTTGACCACCGTTTCGCGTAGTTATCGAGAGTCTGAAATGGTGGTGTGGTTTTCTAGTGGTGTGTCGCTTGCACAGTGGGTACAACCCATTTTGCGTTTAGCCCTACCTGCCGCTTTTGTGGTGGCTGTTTTAACGCTTTTCGCATCGCCCTGGGCACAGCGTCAAATTGAAGATTATCGTGCGCGGTTTGAACTGCGCTCTGACTTGTCACGTATTTCATCGGGTCAATTTTTAGAGCTTGACGCCGGTAACCGTATTGTTTTTGTTGAGCCTTCACCACAAGACCCAGACGCGTTGGGTCAAGTTTTCGTTCGTTTGCTTGAACCAAATTGGTTGTCTTTGGTGAGTGCGGCGTCAGCGCGTACAGAGGTTGCAAAAAATGGTGATCGATTTTTAGTTTTAGGTGAAGGTGCGCGATACGACATCAAGCCTGGCGAGCTAACAGCTCGGGTTTCAACATTTGACTCATTTGGCGTTAGGCTCGAGTCAAAAGGGGGCGAGCAAAGCTTAACCGAAGCCCGAAATCGTGCCCTCAACAACAACAAAGCGCGCCCCACCGAATTATTATTGACTGATGATACGCCTCATGCAAAGGGTCAAATTATGTGGCGTTTAGCCATTCCATTGGCAACCATCAACTTGGCTTTATTAGCGATTCCATTGGGAGCTGTGAACCCTAGGGTTGGGCGGTCATTTGATTTACTCATTGCAGGGTTGATTGCCTTGCTTTATATGAATTTAATTAACGCATCTCATGGCTGGGTTAACAATCAAGTTTTGCCCTTTGGTGTAGGCGTCTGGGCTGTTCATGCAGTTTTTTTAACTTTAACCGTTGTGCTGATGTGGCATCGATTACGCATAAGAAGACCTAAAAAACCCTCACAATCTGCATAGATAAAATTTGCTTAGTATTTAGTCCATGTTTCTATATATTATTTAGTTTGATTTTGTTGGTTTCTATATAACTTATAATGTACCTATTCAATCTGAGAATAGACATGAACCTTCAGCAATTTCGTTTCGTACGCGAAACCATTCGTCGTAATTTTAATTTGACTGAGGCGGCTAAAAGCCTATACACCTCGCAACCGGGTGTCTCAAAAGCCATCATGGAATTTGAGCAAGAGTTAGGGGTTCAAATCTTTGAGCGCCACGGTAAACGTATCAAAGGGTTAACACGACCCGGTCAGGCGGTGGCAGCCGTGATTGAACGCATCAGTCGTGAAATTGAAAACTTACGTCGAGTAAGTGATGAATTCGCTAAACGTGATCAAGGCAGTTTGGTGATTGCGTGCACGCATACTCAGGCTCGTTACGCCCTGCCTAAGGTTATTCCAGCGTTTAAAGCATGCTTTCCTAAAGTGCATTTAACGCTAGCTGAGGGCAACCCAACGCAAGTCGTTGAAATGTTACTTAACGAACAGGCAGATTTGGCGATGGCGACTGAAGCATTAGCGCACACTCCAGGTTTAGTGAGTTTGCCTTGCTATAGCTGGACGCACTCGGTCGTTTTTAGACCCGATCACCCTCTGGCCAAACAGGCTGCTAAGCGGGGCGCTTTAAAACTGACTGATTTGGCGGCCTACCCGATTGTGACTTATGACCGTGCATTTTCTGGGCGTCGCTCAATAGATGAGGCGTTTGCGGTTGCAGGATTGTCACCCGATATCGTGCTTGAAGCGATCGATGCTGACGTGATTAAAACCTATGTCGATGTCGGTTTAGGTATTGGTATTATTGCGGGAATTGCCTTTGAACCATTACGTGACTCACATTTAATATCTGTGCCTGTGGGCCATTTATTTGGTGAACAGGTTACCCGTGTGGCAGTCAAGTCAGGGGTTTTTTTGCGCGATTACGTTTATACGTTTATTTCAATGTTGTCGCCCGATTTAACGCCACAGCATGTAAAAGATGCCGTTCAAGCTAAACCCGATTAAAGGGTTATTTTAAAAAAAGCTTTTAAATCTAAATAATAATCATTATCATTACCATTTAATTATTTGCTCTTAAATTAAGGTAATGGTCATGACAACATTAAATGCAGTAATAGTCGGTGCCGATCGTTTGGGCAATATTCCACTTCTGCTCAGCGAACATAATATTCGTATTACCCTTCATGTTAGCGGGCGCGATGCGTCACACCAGCGGCGTACAACGCAACTGCCTACGGGTACTGAAATGGTGATTTTGATGACTGATTTTTTAGGTCACAACGTGATGAAAGCATTTCGTCAAGCAGCACAAAGATCGGGCATACCTGTTTTGGCTTGCCGCCGCTCAGTTTGTGCACTTAAACAAGCGCTTGATCAGTGTGGTTTGTGTGACAACCCAGCATGTCACACAGCATGTGCTAAAAAATTAGCGTGATGCGATTTCTAGGGGGCTAATGCGGCGTGCGCCATTGTACCGTTTAGCCCAATAGGTTTGGGTCATATCAACAACCGACACCACACCATTTCTTGATGGGGCATGAACAAAAAGGTTATCGCCTAAGTAAATACCAACATGAGAATACTTTGCGCCACGGGTATTAAAGAAAACTAAATCACCCAATACTAAATCTTCTTTTTTGATCGACCGACCTAAACGTGCTTGATCAACTGAGCGTCTGGGCAACTTTATACCTGCAGACTCGATGGCTGAAAAGTAAACGAGACCACTACAATCGAAACCTGCTTTTGGATTCGCACCGCCAAACCGATATTTGACACCGAGCTGGTCAAGTGCTTGACGCGAAAAAGGGTGATTTGAAGCCTGCGCTAATAAAACTGGATCAACCAAAACACCTTGCTCTGCCAGGGCAGAGGACCAATTATTACTTGTTATGTTTCGGCTTGATTCAGTACTTGTTTGTAAACCAGAGCAACCTGTTAAAGCCCAGCATAGCAAAGCGGTTGCGCTAAATCTTGCGAAGAATAATCTATTTTTTTTATAATCAAGCGTCATATTTTAGTAGCATAAAAGAAAATATTTAGTTAGGCTAATACCCAAACAGGCTTAATTAACGAGCTAAGTATAAGGTAAAAACGAGCAGATTGCAGGGCTCTTAATGAGCAAAACTTAAAAAAGCGGTGAAAATGAGGGGGGCAAGGGTAATACCTGATAAATGCACAATTCCCTGAAAACTCATAGACTTAAATGATCTTAAGCGTTTAGCAAAAGGTTTGTCAACGATATTTTTGGGCAACTGCAAGACTCATGAAAGCTTGGTGGGTCAAAATGAATAAAAAAAATGATCGTAACGGAGACTTGTTATATGAATAAACTATTGTCCGTTCATCGCGAGTCGATTGAACAGCGCGACACATTTTGGGCAAAAGAAGCCAAACGAATTTATTGGCAAACACCTTTCACACATGTACTTGATTACCAAAACCCACCTTTTGCTAAATGGTTTGTGGGGGGTAAAACCAACCTTTGCTTTAACGCAGTTGATCGTTGGCTTGATACGCAAGCGAATGAACCCGCGTTAATTTGGGTCTCAACTGAGGTTGACCAAGAAATAACCTATACCCGTCAAGACTTATGGCGCGAGGTCAATACCGTTGCGGCCATGCTAATTGACCAAGGTGTCACGAAGGGTGACCGAGTTTTAATCTATATGCCTATGGTGCCCTCGGCGGTCTTTACAATGCTGGCCTGTGCCCGAATCGGTGCTGTACATTCGGTGGTGTTTGGGGGGTTTGCCTCGGTAAACTTAGCCCAGCGTATTGACGACGCTGAACCCAAAGTGATTGTGACGACCGACGCCGGTTCTCGTGGCGGTAAAGTAACGCCCTACAAACCTTTGCTTGATAAAGCAATTTCTCTCAGCACCAAACCACCCGCTAAAGTCATTGTGCATAACCGAGGCTTGTTTGCCTTTGAACCGGTGGTGGGGCGTGACTTAGATTACGATATGCTACACAAGAAACATGTCGGGCAAGAAGTCCCCATCACGTGGCTCGAGTCGTCTGAACCCAGTTACATTTTGTACACCTCGGGTACAACTGGAAAACCAAAGGGTGTGCAACGCGATACGGGTGGTTATGCGGTCGCCCTAGCCACCTCTATGGACTACGTCTTTAAAGGCAAACCGGGTGAAACTTTTTTATGCACCAGCGACATTGGTTGGGTGGTTGGGCATTCGTTTATTGTTTATGGCCCACTTATAGCCGGTCAAGCCACGATTTTGTACGAGGGCACACCCGTGCGCCCCGATGGTGGTATTTTGTGGAAACTAGTCGAGCAGTTCAACGTGTCGACCATGTTTTCTGCGCCCACTGCCATTCGTGTTCTTAAAAAGCAAGACCCTGCGCTGTTAAAAAAATACAATGTTTCAAGTTTGCGAGCCCTCTATATGGCTGGCGAGCCACTTGACGAGCCCACTGCTCAATGGATAAGCGAAGGTCTGGGTAAACCTATTATTGATAATTATTGGCAAACTGAGACAGGTTGGCCTATTTTGTCAGCGCAACCTGGTATTGAAGAGGTGCCCACTCGCTTTGGAAGCCCCTCGTTTCCCGTGGTCGGCTTTGATGTACAAGTGCTTGATGAGAAAACGGGTCAACCCGTACCCGCCGGACACAAAGGTGTGGTGGCTATTGTGCCACCTCTACCGCCCGGTGTCATGACAACTATCTGGCAGAACGACCAACGTTTTGTAGATGCTTACTTCACTACGATTCCATCGCGTCAGGTTTATTCAACCTTTGACTGGGGTCGAGTTGACGAAGATGGCTATTTTTTCATTCTCGGCCGAACGGATGATGTGATTAATGTGGCAGGCCATCGTTTAGGTACACGTGAAATTGAAGAGTCAGTCAATTGCCATGATAGTGTGGCAGAGTCTGCCGTAGTCGGGGTCGCTGATAATTTGAAGGGCCAGGTTGCTGTGGCTTTTGTGGTGCTCAAAAACCCAGCACTTGCCCAAACGCCTGAAGACACAAAGAAGCTTGAGGCAGCCATTATGAAAGTAGTCGATGAACAGTTAGGTGCGGTAGCCCGACCCTCTCGGGTGCACTTTGTGGCGGCTCTTCCCAAGACGCGATCAGGTAAAGTGTTGAGGCGGGCAATTGTGGCTGTGTGTGAAGGGCGAGACCCTGGTGATCTCACTACAATTGAAGACCCACATACACTTGAACAAATTAGGGAAATACTATGAAAACAAAATCTATGCTTTCTGAAAGCGAAGTCAGTTTAATTTTGGCTGCAGCTAAGCAATGTGCCAACGATAACAAATGGGCTGTCACCATTGCTGTTTGTGATGATGGTGGTCATATGTTGGGTTTACTTAGGCTTGATGGTGCTCCGCCCGTTTCAGCTCATATTGCCCCAGCTAAGGCCCACACCTCTGCCTTAGGTCGTCGTGAAAGCAAGAGCTATGAAGATGTTATCAATAATGGTCGCACATCATTTTTGAGCGTACCGACTATTCAAGGCATGCTCGAGGGTGGTTTGCCTATTGTGGTTGATGGTCAGGTGGTGGGTGCAGTGGGTGTATCGGGTGTTAAGTCAACCGAAGACACTCAAATTGCCTCAGCAGGTATTGCAGCACTAGGCATTCGTTAAATAAAATAAAAACCTTACAGGAGACAAACCACAATGAGTAACTCAATTGAATCTACATTGGTCGAATCGCGCGTTTTTTCACCCCCTGCATCGTTTGTAAAACAAGCTAACGTGTCAGGTCAGCAGGCATACCAAGCTCTGCTCGATGAGGCTGACCGAGACGCTAATGGTTTTTGGTCTCGTATGGCTAATGATCATCTTCACTGGAAAAAACGTTTCACCCAAGTACTTGATGAGTCAAATGCACCATTTTATAAATGGTTTGCTGATGGCGAATTAAATGTATCAGCGAATTGTTTAGAGTCCAACATTGAACGTGGCTTAGGCGATAAATTAGCTATTATTTTTGAAGCCGATGGTGGCGATGTCACCAAAGTGACCTACCATCAGTTGTATGAGCGAGTCTGCCAGTTTGCGAATGGCTTAAAGTCATTGGGCTACAAATTAGGCGATCGCGCCATCATCTACTTACCGATGTCAATTGAAGCCGTCATCGCTATGCACGCCTGCGCGCGTTTAGGCATTATTCATTCAGTGGTGTTTGGTGGTTTTTCAGCAAAAAGTCTGCATGAGCGCATAGTTGATGTGGGTGCCAGTTTAGTCATTACGGCTGATGAGCAAATGCGTGGTGGCAAGGCCATTGCACTTAAACCTGCCGTTGACGAAGCCCTTTCAATGGGCGGTTGTGAAGCAGTCAAACACTGTATCGTTTATAAACGCTCTGGTGGTAAAGTCGCTTGGAACCCTAAAATAGACCTTTGGATGCATGAAGTTGAGGCTAATCAACCCAAAGTCTGCGATGCGGTTGCAGTGAATGCTGAACATCCACTCTTCATTTTGTATACGTCGGGTTCAACCGGTAAACCTAAGGGTGTTCAACATAGTTCAGCAGGTTATTTGTTATGGGCAAAAATGACCATGGAATGGACATTTGACGTCAAGCCCGACGATATTTTCTGGTGTACTGCTGACGTGGGTTGGGTGACCGGACACACATACATTGCTTATGGCCCTTTGGCTGCAGGTGTTACACAAGTTGTTTTTGAGGGTGTGCCAACATATCCCGATGCAGGGCGTTTTTGGAACATGATTCAAAAGCATAAAGTCACTATCTTTTATACGGCTCCAACCGCCATACGTTCATTGATCAAAGCATCTGACGCAAATGATGCGCATCATCCTAAATCATTTGATTTGTCGAGCCTACGTCTATTGGGTTCTGTTGGTGAACCGATCAACCCCGAAGCCTGGATGTGGTACTACAAGCATGTGGGTGGCGAGCGTTGCCCTATTGTTGACACGTGGTGGCAAACTGAAACAGGCGGCCACATGCTGACCCCTTTGCCAGGTGTGACACCCTTGAAGCCTGGTTCATGCACAACCCGGTTGCCAGGTGTTGCGGCGGCTATTGTTGACGAAACGGGTGGTGATGTTGAGCCCGGTCATGGTGGCTTTTTGGTGATTAAACGCCCTTGGCCTGCCATGATTCGTAATATTTGGGGTGATCCAGAGCGATTTAAAAAGAGCTACTTTCCCGAAGAGTTACGTGGCTACTATTTGGCCGGCGATGGCGCCCAATGCGATGCTGACAATTGTTTCTGGATCATGGGCCGTATTGACGATGTATTGAATGTATCAGGTCATCGTCTGGGCACAATGGAAGTTGAATCAGCTTTAGTGGCACACGAAATGGTCGCTGAAGCAGCCGTCGTGGGTCGCCCTGACCCGACGACCGGTGAAGTTGTGGTTGCGTTTGTTGTACTTAAGCGAAGCCGCCCTGAGGGTGAAGAGGCGGTTGCGATTGCTAAACAACTGCGTGATTGGGTTGCGAAAGAAATTGGGCCTATTGCTAAGCCTAAAGAAATTCGTTTTGGCGACAATTTACCTAAAACGCGTTCAGGCAAAATCATGCGTCGCTTATTGCGTGTGGTTGCCAAGGGTGAAGAAGTCACGCAAGACATTTCAACCCTTGAAAACCCACAAATTCTTGAGCAACTGACCAAGCCGGTTTAAAAACGGGTTACATACCGCTATAAACAGGGCCTTCTCCACCTTGTGGAGCCACCCAAACGATGTTTTGGGTGGGGTCTTTAATGTCACAGGTCTTACAGTGCACGCAATTTTGTGCATTAATCTGCAAAGCATCTTGACCGGCTGCGTTTTTAACGTATTCATAAACCCCAGCTGGGCAGTAGCGTTGCTCGGGCCCTGCATACGTTTTAAGGTTAATGCTTACCGGCACATTGGCGTCTTTTAACGTCAAGTGAATAGGCTGATTTTCTGCATGATTCGTATTTGAAATAAACACTGAGCTTAAGCGGTCAAAAGTTAATACGCCATCAGGTTTAGGGTATTCAATTTTAAGGCACTGATCAGCGGGTTTAAGCATGGCATGATCTGGTTGCTGACGGTGAATTGTCCAGGGTATGTTGCCGCGTAAAAGCCATTGTTCAATGCCAGTCATCAACGTGCCGACGGTGCGCCCTTTTTTAAACCATTGTTTAAAGTTGCGTGACTTGTTGAGCTCTTCATTTAGCCAAGACTGTTCAAAGCGGGTCGTGAAGGTGGTCAATTCATCTTGTTGACGGTTAGCTTGAATTGCTTCAAACGCGGCTTCAGCAGCCAACATGCCGGTTTTAATGGCAGCATGGCTACCTTTGATGCGTGATGCATTTAAGAAACCTGCATCACAGCCAATTAAAGCACCGCCTTTAAACGTCAGTTTGGGTAGCGATAGTAAGCCACCCGCTGTTAAAGCCCGCGCACCATAACTGATACGTTTCGCACCTTTAAAAATGGGGGCGATTCGCGGGTGTGTTTTGTAGCGTTGAAATTCTTCAAAGGGTGACAGCCATGGGTTGCCATAATCAAGACCCACCACTAAACCTACCGCAACTTGGTTGTTTTGCATATGGTACAAAAATGACCCACCATAGGTGTCGCTATCAAGTGGCCAGCCAGCGGTGTGTATCACCAGGCCAGGTTCAGATTGACTTGGGTTCACTTCCCATAATTCTTTAATGCCGATTGCATAACTCTGAGGGTCTCGCCCCTGATCGAGTTGAAATTTTTCAATGAGCTGACGACCTAACTGACCCCTAGCACCTTCAGCAAAGAGCGTGTATTTGGCAATTAAAGCCATGCCGGGTTGAAATTGATCAGAGGGTTGGCCGTCTCGACCTATACCCATGTCGCCGGTCGCAACACCCAGAACGGCACCATGGTTGTCATACAGTATTTCAGCGGCTGCAAACCCAGGAAATAAGTCAACACCAAGAGCTTCAGCTTGCTCGCCAAGCCATCGGGTGACTTGTCCAAGGCTGATGATGTAGTTGCCATGGTTTTTAAAGCAAGCGGGTAGAAGCCATTCTGGTGTTTGACGCGAGCCCGTGTTAGTTAAAAATAAAAACTCATCGCGCGTGACAGGGGTGTCGAGCGGAGCCCCAAGTGCTTTCCAATCTGGTATTAATTCAGTCAGTGCCTGCGGATCCATTACGGCACCCGATAAAATATGGGCGCCGATTTCTGCGCCTTTTTCAAGCACGCAGACCGTTGTTTCAACCCCGCGAATTTGAGCGAGTTGTTTTAAGCGAATAGCGGCAGATAGGCCGGCAGGGCCACCCCCAACGATAACCACATCATATTCCATTGATTCGCGTTCACTCATGCTCTTTCCTCATACAGATCTATACAATCATTTAAAATTAACAGGCCCAACATACTAAATGTTAAGAAAGTTACTCTATGTTAAGAGAGTATATCTTTGTAAAAGACTTTTTAATTTTAAAATGCGGTCTATTATTATCTTGTTCTTTAGTACATTAAAGTTTGCTTATATTTTTTTATTGAAACTTAAAACGTAGATGTCCACCATAATGGCAAGGAGTTTAAAGCATGAATAAAGTGTTTGGCAGCGCAGCCCAAGCGCTCGAGGGCTTGGTAGAAGACGGTCAAACCATAGCTGTCGGTGGTTTTGGTTTGTGCGGTATACCTGAAGCCTTGATCGCGGCATTACGCGACTCAGGTAAAAAGAACTTAACATGCATCAGCAACAATGCTGGGGTAGATGGTTTTGGTTTAGGCCAGTTATTAGAAACGCGTCAAATCACCAAAATGATTTCCTCATATGTGGGCGAAAATAAAGAATTTGAGCGCCAGTATCTTGCGGGTGAACTCGAACTTGAATTTACACCCCAAGGTACCTTAGCCGAACGATTGCGTGCTGGGGGTAGTGGTATTCCTGCCTTCTACACCAAAACAGGTGTTGGCACAATCGTGGCTGAGGGTAAAGAGACTAAAACATTTGACGGCGTGGTGTATGTGATGGAACGTGCATTAATCCCCGAAGTTGCCCTCATAAAAGCCAAAGTTGCAGATCGCAGTGGCAACTTAATTTTTAATAAAACAGCCCGTAATTTCAATCCCAATGTGGGTATGGCAGGAAAGGTCACTGTGGTTGAGGTTGAGTCGATTGTTGAAAATGGCACTTTAGACCCTGAACAAATACATTTACCCGGTATTTATGTTCACCGTATCGTGTTAAACGCCCACCCCGAAAAACGTATCGAGCAGCGCACTATTCGCGCTGCCGCTTAAGGAGCCTGATTCATGCCTTGGAATCGTGACCAAATGGCTGCTCGTGCAGCGCTAGAATTAAAAGATGGTTTTTATGTCAACTTGGGTATTGGTTTGCCAACCATGGTGGCGAACCATGTACCCGCCAACATGGAAGTTTGGCTTCAGTCTGAAAATGGTTTGCTGGGTATTGGCCCTTTCCCGACAGAAAATGAAATTGACCCAGACTTAATCAATGCAGGTAAACAAACCGTAACCACTTTACCGGGTTCAGCTATCTTTTCATCGGCTGATTCATTTGGCATGATCCGTGCCGGAAAAATTAACTTAGCAATTTTGGGCGCGATGCAAGTCTCTGAAAAGGGTGATCTCGCCAACTGGATGATTCCTGGCAAAATGGTGAAAGGTATGGGCGGCGCGATGGATCTCGTTGCAGGCGTCAAACGCGTGGTCGTTTTAATGGAACACGTTGCACGCAAAAAAGATGGTAGCGAAGACATCAAGCTTTTGCCTCAATGCACTCTGCCTTTAACTGGTCTTGGCGTGGTTGACCTCATCATTACCGACTTAGCTGTCATGGAAGTGGGTGACAACGGGTTACGTTTGATCGAACTGGCGCCTGAGGTGACGGTTGATGAAGTGATTGCAAAAACAGGCGCAAAACTTGATGTCTCCGCACTTAAAGCTTGATTTACTGCGTCAGGCCATGCGGGTTGCAGGGGTTCAGGCTTGCCTGATTCCCTCGGCTGACCCCCATCTGTCTGAATATTTGCCGGAATCGTGGCAAGTCAGGCGCTGGTTGACAGGCTTTACCGGCTCGGTCGGTACGGTTGTTGTGACAGCCGAATTTGCTGGGGTTTGGGTTGACAGCCGATATTGGGTTCAAGCTGAGCTCGATTTGGCTGGCTCGGGTTTTGAGCTTATGAAAATCGGTGCGGTTGGTGACCTGGCACACACGCATTGGCTTGCGGCAGATTTAAAACCAGGTGACACGCTGGCGGTTGATGGTCGAGCCCTATCATGGGCTGGCTCGCAGGCTCTAGTGGGTTTGCTCACACCACGTCAAGTGCGTATAGAGACTGGCCTTGATCTCATCAGTGAAGTATGGCTTGATCGACCTCATTTATCGACTGCCCCAGTGTACGCTTTTGATCTGACCTACGCAGGTTTATCACGATCACAAAAGCTCGCTGCAGTGCGCCGCGAAATGCAACAATACCATGCAGCGTGGCACGTTATTTCAACACTTGACGACGTGGCTTGGTTGTTGAACTTACGCGGTCAAGACGTTGACTTTAACCCTGTATTTATGGCTCACGTTTTAATCAGTGATCAAACGGCACAGATTTTTATTGATCTAAATAAAGTGGGGCCAGCCTTACATGCCGAGCTCAAGCAAGATGGTTTTGAGGTTTTGCCCTATGAGGCCGTACAAAACGCATTAGCTCATGTGTCAGGTCACGACGCTATTTTATTTGACCCTATGCGCATGACTGTTGCACTCATAAACGCCTGTCCGGCACAACGCGTTATGGCGGTCAACCCAAGCACATTAATGAAGTCGCGCAAGACCGAGCATGAGTTAAATCACGTGCGTCATGCTATGCGTCACGATGGTTTGGCACTCTGCGAATTTTTTGCTTGGCTTGAAAAAGCGATTGAAAACCGAGCGATCGAGCCCCTAACTGAACTCATGCTTGATACAAAATTATTTCAATATCGATCTAAGCAACCCGGTTACGTGTCGCGAAGTTTTGCAACCATTGCCGCTTTTAATGCCAATGGGGCAATGCCACACTATCGTGCCACGCAATCGTCGTATGCAAGTATTGAAGGCGATGGTCTGTTATTGCTAGACTCAGGTGCGCAATACCTTGGTGGCACCACTGACATCACCCGTATGATTCCGGTCGGTCAACTCAGCGACTTGCAGCGCGCCGACTGTACGGCCGTTTTACGCGGCATGATTGCTTTGTCACAACTTACTTTTCCCGAAGGGGTCGCTTCTCCGCTCATTGATGCCATTGCACGCGCGCCCCTTTGGGCTAGTTTGACTGAGTATGGCCATGGAACGGGGCATGGTGTGGGGTATTTTTTAAATGTGCATGAAGGCCCGCAAGTCATTTCATATCGGGCTGGCGTCACCCCTCAAACGGCAATGCATGTGGGCATGATTACGTCAAACGAGCCGGGTTTGTATCGACCAAATCAATGGGGCGTTCGCATTGAAAACCTCATTTGTTGCCAAGAGGCAGGTGAATCGGAATTTGGTCGTTTTTTGTCATTTGAAACGCTGACTGTATGTCCTATCGATTCGCGATGCCTCGATTTGCACGCATTACGTCCGCATGAACTCGCTTGGCTAAATCAGTATCACCATTGGGTTCGCTCTAAGTTGGCACCAGACCTGTCTGGAGCCCCATTAGACTGGCTTTTAGGGAAAACTGAGCCAGTATCTGTATAATTCATATTTCCAGCATGCGCCCTGTTAAGGGGTGCCATAGTCATGACAAAATACGTATTTGTAACAGGCGGTGTGGTGTCCTCAATTGGTAAGGGCATTGCAGCTGCATCTTTAGCGGCCATCTTAGAATCGCGCGGTTTGCGGGTGACTCTGCTTAAACTTGACCCCTACATCAATGTCGACCCAGGCACGATGAGCCCGTTTCAGCATGGTGAGGTCTTTGTCACCGAAGATGGTGCCGAAACTGACCTAGATCTTGGGCATTATGAGCGATTCATTTCCTCAAAAATGCGTAAGGCCAATAACTTTACGACCGGCCAAATTTACGAATCTGTTTTGCGTAAAGAGCGGCGTGGCGATTATTTGGGTAAAACAGTTCAAGTCATACCTCACATTACCAACGAAATTCAAGATTTTATTGTTCGCGGTGCGACCCAGGCGTGGCAAGGCGAAACTGATGTGGCCGTTGTTGAAATTGGTGGCACAGTAGGTGATATTGAATCGCTGCCATTTCTTGAGGCTGTGCGCCAAATGAGTGTCCGCTTAGGGCGCAACCAAACTGCTTTTGTGCATTTGACCTTGGTGCCTTACATTGCCGCAGCAGGCGAGCTCAAAACGAAACCGACGCAACATTCTGTTCAAAAGTTGCGTGAAATTGGCATTATTCCTCACGCATTATTGTGTCGTGCCGATCGCCCCATTCCAGACGAAGAACGAGCCAAAATCTCAATGTTTTCAAACGTCCCGCTTGATGCCGTCATTTCGGTGTGGGATGCTCAATCGATCTATCAAATACCTTCCATGCTGCACAAGCAAGGTCTTGATAATTTGATCTGTGAAGTACTGGGTTTAAATGAACCTGCAGCAGATTTATCCATGTGGGACAACCTCGTTCATGCACTCAATCACCCTGAGCATAGCGTTGAAATTGCAATGGTTGGCAAGTACGTTGATTTAACCGAATCTTATAAATCGCTGGCTGAAGCCCTTATTCATGCGGGTATTCATACTCGATCTAAGGTCTGTGTAAGCTATATTGACTCAGAAGATCTAGAAACCGAAGGTGCTGATGTTTTAGCCAAATTTGACGCCATACTGGTGCCTGGTGGTTTTGGTAAACGTGGCACTGAAGGCAAAATTGCCGCGATTCGTTATGCCCGTGAAAATAATATTCCTTATCTCGGTATATGTTTGGGCATGCAACTCGCCGTGATTGAATTTGCCCGAAACGTTGTGGGTTTGGGCGGTGCCAATAGCACTGAATTTGACCCCAGCTCTCCTAACCCTGTGGTGGCGTTAATTACCGAGTGGCAAGATCGTGAAGGGGTCACCGAAGTTCGTTCGACTGACTCTGATTTGGGGGGCACAATGCGTAAAGGTTCACAACGTTGCCCGGTTAAAGCTGGCACACTCGCCAGCCTTATTTATGGTGCTGAGGTCAACGAGCGTCATCGTCACCGTTACGAGGTCAATAATGTCTACGTGCCAAGGCTTGAAGCGGCAGGTATGGTCATCAGTGCGCGTACCCCCACTGAAAACTTACCAGAAATCATGGAATTACCAGCTCATCCTTGGTTTATGGGTGTGCAGTTTCACCCTGAATTCACGTCAACCCCGCGTGATGGCCATCCTTTATTTACAAGTTTTATCAATGCTGCCTTGGCCTTTAAAGGCAGACAACATGAGACAACCGCATGAAGCTTGCTCACTTCCAAGTCGGTCTTGATCAGCCTTTTTTTTTGATAGCAGGGCCTTGCGTTATTGAATCAAGAGATATGGCGTTTGACACAGCTGCCACCTTAAAAGAAATCACAACGGCGTTGGGTATTCCTTTTATCTATAAAAGTTCGTTTGACAAGGCAAATCGTAGTTCAGGTCATTCATTTCGTGGCCCTGGCATCGATCAAGGGTTGCAAATTTTGGCTGATGTCAAGTCTGAGCTAGGTGTTCCGGTTCTAACTGACGTACACGATATTGATCAAATTAAAGCCGCGGCCCAAGTGGTTGATGTGCTGCAAACACCTGCGTTTTTATGCAGACAAACTGATTTTATTCAAGCATGTGCAGTCAGTGGCGTACCTGTCAATATTAAGAAAGGTCAGTTTTTAGCACCTCACGATATGCAGCAAGTTGTACTGAAAGCACAAGCAGCCGCCCAAGAGGCAGGGATGTTGCCCCAAATTATGGTGTGTGAGCGTGGCGCATCATTTGGTTACAACAACTTAGTGTCTGACATGCGTAGCCTGGCTATCATGCGCGAAACAGGGTGCCCAGTCGTTTTTGATGCAACGCATTCGGTGCAGTTACCTGGTGGTCAAGGTACTTCATCTGGCGGCCAAAGAGAATTTGTACCCGTTTTAGCGCGTGCTGCTATGGCGGTCGGTGTGGCGGGTATCTTCATGGAAACTCACCCCAACCCAGCCCAAGCGATGTCAGATGGCCCTAATGCAGTACCCCTTCAGTACATGAAGCAACTGTTAACTGTTCTTAAGCAACTTGATCAATGTACTAAAGCAGGTGGTTTTTTAGAAGACCAAATTAACAATAACGTTTAGCTCTAATTTTTGTGCTGAATCGTTTAAAGTTTAAGACATCAACCCATTAACAACATATATTGAAATTTAAGAACTTTTGTTTTTTTGAATCAAGTAAAGGAAAATAAATGAGCGCAATTGTAGATATCGTCGGCCGAGAAATTCTTGATTCTCGGGGTAACCCCACTGTTGAGTGTGATGTGTTGCTAGAGTCTGGGGCGATGGGCCGTGCTGCTGTGCCTTCAGGCGCATCAACCGGATCGCGCGAGGCGATTGAATTGCGTGACGGTGATGCAAAACGTTATTTAGGGAAGGGTGTTCTGAAGGCAGTTGAAAATGTCAACACCGAAATCTCTGAAGCCTTGATGGGCCTTGATGCACAAGAGCAAACATTTATTGACCGCACCCTAATTGAATTAGATGGCACGGAAACTAAATCTCGTTTGGGTGCAAATGCAATGTTGGCCGTGAGTATGGCTGTTGCACGCGCGGCTGCTGACGAGTCAGGCTTGTCATTGTTTCGTTACTTTGGGGGTAGTGGCCCCATGAGCATGCCTGTGCCGATGATGAATGTTATCAATGGGGGTGCACACGCCAACAATACGCTTGATTTACAAGAATTCATGATTGTGCCAATCGGGGCTAAAAGTTTTCGTCAAGCCCTACAAATGGGTGCAGAAACATTTCATGCTTTGAAAAAAATAATTGATAACCTAGGTATGTCGACCGCTGTGGGTGACGAGGGTGGTTTTGCCCCTAGTGTTGATAGTCACGAAGCCGCCATTGAGCTTATTTTGCGTGCCATTGAGAGTGCGGGCTACGAGGCCGGTACTGATATGGCGTTGGCTCTTGATTGTGCCGCTTCAGAGTTTTACCGTGATGGTAAATATCACTTGGCAGGCGAAGGGAACATTTCATTAACCAGCGCAGAGTTCAGTAATTTGTTGGCCACGTGGTGCGATAAATACCCCATCATCTCAATTGAAGATGGTATGGCTGAAAATGATTGGGAAGGTTGGAAAATCTTAACGGATCAGTTGGGTAAAAAAGTACAGCTTGTCGGTGACGATTTATTTGTGACCAACACGCGCATTCTTAAACAAGGTATTGACCAAGGTATTGCGAACTCAATCTTGATTAAGATCAATCAAATTGGTACCTTGACTGAAACTTTTGCAGCAATTGAAATGGCCAAACGTCATGGCTACACGTCAGTGGTGTCGCATCGTTCAGGTGAAACTGAAGATTCAACTATTGCAGATATTGCTGTGGCAACCAATGCAATGCAGATCAAAACAGGTTCACTCTCGCGTTCAGACCGCATGGCAAAATATAACCAGTTACTTCGTATTGAAGAAGAGTTGGCTGAGGTAGCAACCTACCCAGGCCGCGAAGCTTTCTATAATTTGCGATAACGGCTCATCAAACCCCACTATGCGCATTTTGTTTCTTGCCTTGGTGCTTCTTGTGGCGTTGATTCAATACCCACTTTGGATGGGTAATGGTGGGTGGCTTTCTGTTTGGAATCTGGAATTAAATGTTGCTGAACATCGTGAAGCAAATGAAGGATTAAAAGCCCGAAATCAAGCCATGGCAGCCGAGGTGCAAGATTTAAGATCAGGCACTGAAGCAGCCGAAGAGCGGGCACGAAGTGAGCTGGGTTTAGCGCACCAAGACGAAATGTTTGTACAAATTGTGCCAGAAGGTCAGGCCATACCTGCAACAAAACCCCCTAAACCAAAAAAGAACTAAAACCCGATAAGCTTAGTTTGACCTCACGTTCGCTTTTATTCAACACTTGCGGGTTGTTCT
>DITR01000055.1:0-1478 GCA_002422175.1 Alcaligenaceae bacterium UBA6179 | reverse complement strand
GTTTTGTAAGCAAATTGGGCGAGCTGTTTATTTCAAAACGATTCATTGTTAAGTCATTATTCCCTTTGGGTTTAAACCGATGACTTTGCATCATTGCGCTTTGCGTGACGCGAATAGCCACGCGACCATGCCCTTGCCAAAGTTTCAGCACAGCGCTTAACCATGATAAATATGGTTTGTGCCAGCCAACAGCTGTAAGGCTTAATGTGTTGGCTTCGAGTATGGTTTTTCTCGATATCGGCCCACGGCCACCAGACCAGCCAAGCGATTTAAATTTTTCATGTTGGGCGATCAAAAAATCATGACGAATGGTGGGCTGCCCAAACTGTTTACTTAAGGTGGGGTCTGCAAACTCAGAAAAAATAGCGGTTATATCTGTTTGAGTTTGAACAGCTTGAACATCTTGTGCTTGAATAATTAATTCAGGTCGTATTTGTTTCAAATATTGCCAGACAACTGACGCCACTCCGTGCTGCATAGTGGCTAAATCAACGGCTTGACTCATGGCTAAAGCCATGCGTTGCCTTGCTGTGTGCCAGTAGGACACCTCTAGAATCAAACTGCCCAGCATGATGATGGGTAAAATAGCGATGCAACACTCAACCATCGCTGAGCCGCTTTGCGGTTTGAGTTTTTTAACACACTGTTTAAGCCATTTCATGAACCACACCAAAAAATTTACCCCTTTCGGTTTAAAATATTTTTCATCTTGACGTTTTTTTTTATTGCGTCAAGATGCGCTTAGACAAATAAATCAATGTCTATATTTCAAGGAATCTTAAGTGGCTTGGATCTATCTTTTAACAGCAGGTTTATTTGAAATTGGTTGGCCGGTTGGTCTTAAACTGGCTCAAAAAACTGACACGCGTACGATCGGTATTGTTATTGCTTTAGGCTGTATAGCGATTAGCGGGTTACTGTTATGGTTGGCACAAAAACAAATATCTATAGGCACCTCTTACGCCATCTGGACAGGCATTGGCGCAGCTGGTACTTTTTTAGTAGGCATTATGTTTTTCGGTGATGTCAGTAGCTGGGGCCGTTATCTGGGCGTCGGTTTAATTGTTGCTGGCGTTGCAGTGCTTAAATTATCTACTTAACGTTCTGAAAATTATTCAAACTATGAAGTCAATCGCAATTTATGGGGCAAGTGGTTGTGGAAGAAGTGTGATGCCATTGGCACGATCACAATGGGCCAGTCAGCATGACGCTCACCCCCTTATTTTTGTAGATGATGACCCTTCAGCCACAATGATGAATGGTCACAGCATCATGACTTACGCTGAATGGTTAACGCTACCTGCTCAAAGTCGACACATCAATGTTGCGATTGCTAATAGTTCTGTGCGTCAAAATTTAGTTGAGCGTTGTCAGCTTGATGGTGTGCAGTTCTTTGAAGTGCGTGCTGCAAATGTTGTGCAGATGGATAATGTTCAAATCGGTGAAGGCGCCATACTCAGCCCCTTTGTTACACTGAC
>DITR01000159.1:2174-4244 GCA_002422175.1 Alcaligenaceae bacterium UBA6179 | reverse complement strand
CCCACAATCGGGTTCAACACAAAACCTGACGCGATGGCTGTACCGCTGAAATCAAGCTGAGGCTTGACTAAGGCTTTAACATTCCAGTCTTGTCGAACCATATTGGTATCGCCCACAAAATTAATTTCGGCTACAGGGCTTTCTATGATTAAATTTTGGGTGTTAACGTTACCGTTTTCGATGACAAAGTCACCCACAATTGAGCCCCACGGAAAGCCAGATTTAAATGTATTGTCTGCATTGATATCAAGACTAAAAAAACGTTCGAGCGACTGTAACGAGAGTATCTCAAGTACTCGAGCGCTGCGAGAGTTTACGTGCTCGAAAACACCGCTTTTCAAATTAACCTGAGCCGACCCCGACAACCCTGCAGGGTCAGTTGACCACGGAAATTCAACCCAATCGATTTTAGCTTCCATCACACCGGAGCCATTTAAAATACGATCTGGGTAGCCCACATAGGTCAATAATTTACCTAGGTTTGTGACATCAACTTGAATGCCCAAATCAACACCACGGCTACCCTCAACACGCAAAAAACCATGCGACTTGAGTTCGCCGTGGGGGGTATTGATATCAAAATCGTTTATTTTCCAGCGACGGTCTTCAAGTTGAGGCTCAGCATTCAAATCAAGCGACCCGACATGATTGCCAAACAAAACAAGATTATCAACACGTACATTTAACGCTTCAATTTTGCGCCAAAAGGCATGATCTAATATATCGTTTTCAGCTTTTAAAGTATCAACAACTGCATCAGGTTTAAGTTCATCGTCTGTTTTAGCATTTTGACCACCCACTTCAAGTTTAGGAAAATGAACACGAATAGGCCCCTGAACGTGGCCGGCTTGAGTTTTAAACCTGATAGACCCTGAAAAAGTTTCGGCACCTAAATCAACTGTCCAATCGTTAGGGATAGGCTGTGTCAGCGCAATTGAAACGTTTTGGTAGTCTTGATCACTCAATTGAGCCAATGGGGTTGAGAGCCGTAGGGTGTTGACGTCGGGTAACAAGGGCCGCCCCGTTGCAGGGCGATCAATTTCTTTCATTAGTAAAGCTTGGGCACCCTCCCAGCGCATAACGTCTACTTGGCTAAGCTGAGCCGCCATAGATAAACCTTTAGCTGTTTTATCTGGCTCACGGCCAATACCGATGCTGAATTGATTCAATATGGGGGCGGATTGTGGGGCGTCTGCGGCATTGAGCACACCCCATGCCTTAATCAATGAGCCTATTTTTAAATCAATATTGCCCAAATTTGATTTGTTTTTTTCATCAAAAACCCATTGCAATGAGAGTGGTAAATCAGCATTTGTCGTTTTACCCAATGGAGCTGGCAGGTTAATCGATAACCCTTTGAGCGATGTTTGAAATGTGGCTTTGAATTGCTTGCTGGCTAGCTCTTCAATCTTGGCTTCATAAGCAAATTTTCCCTTAAGCAAACTCATTAAAGGGCTACCTGACACCTCGCTTAAACCAGCGACTGACATTTCACCCTGGATGCCTAAATCGCGATTTTCAGCGCTTAAGTTACCTTTCATCGACATGGGCCCGCCCAGCACAATACCAGCTAGATTGTTGGTTTTAATACCGTTTTGAGTGATATTAATTTGGCCAGTAAGTTGTTTTGCTAAAGCCGTACCATCATATTGAATTGTGTTTTGCTTGAACAACAAATTCGCATCAAAAGACGCATTCTCAGGTTTATCAAGCAACAAATTCACGGTAAAAGGCAATTCTAAAAGGCCATCGGCAGATATTTTAGATAGCTCGGGAGGGGTGAAGGCAGACAGTGCTGAATATTTGATTATATTTAAATAGTTTGCAGCAACGCCAGCTGTTTGGGTTACAACTGACACACTGGGTTGGGTGGCAATCGATTCAACATCAACACGTAAATTTTGCACCCCAACTTCATATTCTTTTTCAGCATGTAAAGTTGTCAGCTGGCCCCCGTTAGCGAGTATTGAGAGATGATCTTGATCAATGCTCACTGTGCCACGGGCACCCTTCAACATAGGCCATTTAGCGCTTGCAGGCGCATCAGGAACATAATCAATATTTAAACCA
>DITR01000159.1:0-2076 GCA_002422175.1 Alcaligenaceae bacterium UBA6179 | reverse complement strand
ATTTGACGTACGCCAATTGCCCAGTAATGAAACCAAACCGTCTGGCGTTTGAATTCGAGATTGATTGATATCAATTGAGATGTTGTCAACACTTTCACGTGTAATAGACAAGTTAAGGTCAGCTGACTGAATAACTGTTGGTAGCTGCTCTCTTTCAGGAAAGGCTAACTGAAGGTCAGTTGACTTCAATTTAAAAATCATTTTTTTACTATCAAAATCTTTCGAAACGATATCAGGCATGGGTATACCGGCAGACAATGAAGACGCCGCCCCTTCTGTTCTCATTTCAAACTGCCCTATCGACCAAACAGGGAGCGCGGGGTCATCGCTGTCTTTTTTTATAGAAGACGCTTGTAACCCCGCAAAATCGAGAGTGACATACTTGATACGATTGGCTTGCAGGTCAAGCCACCCACGCAAAGCAAACTGACCCGCTACAGCGGGCACATCAACCCAAGGTTTCCATGCCTGTAAATCAACATTAGAAGCAGAAATAAATATTTCGCCGTCACTACCCCCAGGCAAGGCCGAACCGATTTGACCCAAAAGACGACCTATTTCGATACCCATTTCAATAGGCTGAGAAAGCTCTGCAGGTGGGGTCACTTTGATACTGAGTTGATGACTTAATAATGTATTTTGTAAGTTGATATTGAGGTTATTTAAAACCAAGTCAGGCGCTTGCCTTTTCTGATCTTGCCAAATAACGGTGGAATCAACAATACTTATTTGACCTTGTTGCTTTAACCATAACAAAGCTGGGCTTTGCAAAAACTGATCGACATTAAAATGATGCTCGACAATATGCTCAGTTTTAAGCGTCGCAGAGGTATCACTTGACCCCGCTGGATGAGTATCTAACTGGGCAAGATTAAGGCCCTGAAACAATAAATCACCATTGGGCGCTTGGCGCACGTTAAGGGTAAGCCCCTCAACGTAAAGATCAAGGAAGGTGGGCTTTAACAGAAATAATGACTTCCAACTTAAAACAGCACTGATTTTTGGAATATCTACTGTCGGTTGACCTGGAAGCGTTATGCTTAGGCCCTCAACCTTGGCGCTGGGATTCAAACCACGCCATTGACCTTCCAAATATTTAATTTGAACCTCTGCACCTAAAGTCTGTGAAAGCTGTGACTCAAGACTTGGGCGCCAATCGTTTAATTGAGAAAGCAATACATAACGCACCACGAGAAGACCCGAAGCGAAAACAAAATACGTCAATACAAAGCCAATTAAGACGTAGCGTAAAGATTTTTTAAACCAACTCAAAAGTAAAGCCGCCCATAAAGAGGTGAGTTAAAGTATTAACGTAGTTTATAACCGAACGATTATCTAAGTTTTTTTTAAACACTATTAATGGTCATAGGGTATGTCACACTCACAGATTGAAAAAATTGCCCAGTGGTCTGGGGTGCTCAGGCGCCGTATTGATCAAAAGCCTGAATTCGCTCTTTTTTTAGCTCAATCACTTTCTAAGCCCGTTACAACTGTGGTCATTAACCAATGGTTTGAAGAGTTAGCGTTCAAGCCTGCAGCTGATGCCTTTTTACCAGTCAGTGATTGCCGCCGTATATTGCGGCAATTACGTGAGCGGGTGTTCTACACGGTTATGGTTCGTGATCTAAGCGGTCAGGCTGACCTACCTGAAGTCACACAGGCAATGTCATATTTAGCAGATATAGCGGTCGAGCAAGCTTACCGCTCAGCGATGCAAGACTTAATAAGTATTCATGGTGTTCCCACCGACCCGGCCACCCAACTGCCACAAGAATTAATTGTGGTTGGAATGGGTAAATTAGGGGGTAATGAATTAAATGTATCTTCTGATATTGATTTAATTATGCTCTACAGTGCTGAGGGTGAAACCCCTGGGCCGCGAAAGACCTCAAATCATGAGTTTTACGGCAAACTGACAAGACAGATGATGCCTTTAATTTCAGAGGTTGATGCGTTTGGTTTAGTCTTTCGAACTGACTTACGCCTTCGGCCCGATGGTGATATTGGCCCGCTCGCCTGGAGCCTTGACGCCTTTGAACAATATTTATTTACCCAAGGGCGCGAGTGGGAACGCTA
>DITR01000198.1 GCA_002422175.1 Alcaligenaceae bacterium UBA6179 | reverse complement strand
CGTATTGCGCACCGGGTGTGGCGTTGTCCCAACCACCACCTAAAGCTTTATAAAAGTTTATACGATTGGCGAAGGTCTCAAACAATGTTCTAACCTGCAATTGCTGGGCAGTAAAGTACTCAACCTCTGCAATTTGCACTTGTAAAAAATTTTCAATTCCCGCAAAGTATCTGGCATTACTTAAGTTTAGTAATTTTTGACTTGATTCTGTTTGTGAAGACCGCGCTATGAATTGCGAACCATAAGTGGCCTCACCTGCCAAAGCGTCTGATACTTCTCTAAAAGCCTCTTGAATGCTTTTTTCATAGGCGGCAATTGCCCCACGTTGAGCCGCATTCGCACCCGACAAGTTAGACTCAAGGCTACCACCAGTAAAGATAGGTATTGAAATAGTGGGTGCAAAAGCCCATACGCCAGTACCAGAAGAAAACAGATCACCCAAAGATGTACTGGCCCCGCCGATACTTGTCGTCAAACTAATATTGGGGAAAAAAGCAGCGCGCGCAGCACCGATATTGGCATTAGCAGAAAGCAAAATATTTTCTGCCTGTCGAATATCGGGCCTTCTAAACAACAAATCAGATGGTATTCCGGCTGGAATACCCGCCATAAAATTTATTTCTTTCAACGGACGCTCAGGTGGTAAATTGTCTGGAATTGCCTGCCCAATCAAAACAGACAAGGCGTTAAGCGCAAGCGCCCGTTCGCGCGTAAATACCGCCACATCACCTGCAGCAGCATCGAGAACTGATTTTGCTTGCATCAAAGCAATATCTGAGGCCACACCCGCTTTTGATCTTTCGAGTACCAATTGATAATTAGCTAAACGTGAACGGTAGGTGCTTTCAGTTAAGGTCAATAAGGTTTGAGCCACTCGCAAGCTTAAATAATTTAACGCTGTATCAGCAACTAAGCTAATTTGAACCCCACGCGCCACTTCGGCTGAAGCCAAGTATTGTTGAAAAGCGGCTTCAGAAAGATTACGCAAGCGACCAAAAAGGTCGATTTCAAAGGCTGTGACCCCAACCTCTGCTTGGTACAAACTGGTCACTGTTGACACATTATTTCCAGAACTGGCTGGCACCAATTGGCGCTGTTTAACACCCCCTGCCCCTGCACCAATTTGTGGAAAAAGTGCGCCACGCTGAACGCCCCAAAGCGCTTGTGCTTGGTCCATTCGAGCGACAGCAATACGAAAATCGCGATTATTTTCGAGTGCAATCGTAATCAGTGCACGCAAACGTGGGTCTAGAAAAAAGTCTTGCCACGCAATGTTAGCCGCATTGTTTGTGTTTGGCTCATTGTTATTGAGGGCCGTTTGATTTGAGAGCTGTTCAGCCGTTTGTTTCTGTTGACTTATTTTGCCAGATTGGGCGTCGTATTGGGTTTGATCTAATTCAGGCCAACTTTGCGACACAGGTAAAGCCGGTCGAACATAATTGGGCGCCAGATTACACCCCGCAAGCGAAACACCCATCACCAAGGTGATTAAACATTTATGAGCGGCGCATCTCATCATGCGTCTCCCTTATCGGCACTTTGCTTTTTTGCCATAGGGCTTTTGGGCTTAACATGTTTGGGGGCGACAGCAGCGTGACCGTGCACTTTTTCAAATTCGCGAGCCTGCGCACCCAACAACTTAGGTCTTGTTTTGAAAAACGACAAGACCACCACAACGAAAACAGGCACAAAAATCACGGCAAAAGGTGTTGCCGCCAACATGCCACCCAAGACCCCAAAGCCGACTGCTTGTTGGCTTGCGGCGCCTGCACCTGAAGCCAACGTCAGGGGCACCACGCCCAAAATGAATGCAAATGATGTCATGAGAATAGGTCTAAAACGCAACCGTGATGATTCAATCGTCGCCTCGTATAAACCCATGCCGCGTGCATTTAAATCTTTGGCAAACTCAACAATTAGAATGGCATTTTTGGCTGATAGACCGATAACTGTCACCATACCAACCTGAAAATACACATCATTACTCATACCCAGGGCACTGACCATCGCAACCGCACCCAACATACCCAACGGAACAACCAACATGACCGCCAACGGTATAGCCCAACTTTCATACAACGCTGCCAACACTAAAAAGACAACCATAATTGCTAGAGCCATCAATATAGGCGCTTGTGCACCGGCTTGCTTTTCTTGGTAAGAAAGACCCGTCCATTCGAAGCCAAAGCCAGGTGGCAGTTCCGACATCAACGACTGCATTGCATTCATAGCCTGACCAGATGAATACCCCTGTGCGGCTGAACCTGAAATACGAACGGTGTCGTAGCTGTTATAGCGCACAACTTGGGTCGGGCCTCGCAACCAATCTGCCGTCACAAACGCAGACAAAGGCACCATTTCACCCTGAGTATTGCGCGCATTGAGCCGCAACACTTGTTCAAGATTCATACGAAAATCAGCATCGGCTTGGACCCAAATGTTTTGCATCCAGCCTAAATTAGGAAACTTACCCACAAATGTACCGCCAATCGCTGTGGCCAACACCTCAGCCGCTTGCGGAAAATCAACCCCTAAGGCCGCTGCTTTTTGACGATCAATGGTTAAACTAAGCTGGGAACCAGGACCTAAACCCGATATACGCACCTGAGACAACACCGGATTTTGTACAGAAGCTGCCAGTAACTGCCCCGCGGCAGACATTAACTGACCGTAGCCTAAATCACCCCGATCTTGTAACCGAAAATCGAAACCCGACGCATTACCTAAAGCAGAAATAGCGGGTGGCAAGACTGCAAACACAAGCGCATCGGGCACCGTACTCATCAAAAAGCCTGTCGCTTGCCCTGCAACAGCTTGCGCTGACATGCCGGGCCCATGACGCTCTGAAAAATCTTTTAAGGTCACAAATGCCAAAGCGGCATTTAGGCCGTTACCGTTAAAACTAAAACCTTGCACCGCAATCACATTTTGTACGGCGGGCTGTTTTAAAAAGTAATCTTCTACTTTACTGATCACCTCTTGCGTACGCGTTGAGGTCGCCCCCGCAGGTAATTCAATGTTGGCAATAACGTAGCCTTGGTCTTCTTCTGGTAAAAACGCACCGGGCAAGCGCAAGTAAAGAAAACCCATAACCACCACCAACACCAAGTAGATCACCATATAGCGGCCACCTTGATGAATGATGCGACTAATAAAGCTTTCGTAACGTTGAGTTGATCGGTTAAAAAAACGATTAAAAGCACCAAAAAAACCACGCTTTTTTTCATGATGCCCCTTACGAATAGGCTTCAAAATTGTTGCACATAGTGCAGGCGTGAAAGTTAAGGCCAAAAAGGCTGAAAATAAAATTGAAACGGCCATCGCCACAGCAAACTGTTGGTAAATAACGCCAACAGAACCTGACATGAAGGCTAAGGGCAAAAACACCACTGTTAATACTGCTGTGATGCCAATAATAGCCCCCGATATTTGAGGCATCGCTTTGCAGGTAGCCTCATAGGGCGATATACCCTCTTCAGCCATAATGCGTTCAACGTTTTCAACCACCACAATCGCATCGTCAACCAAAATACCAATGGCCAAAACCATCGCAAACATAGTCAACACATTAATTGAAAACCCCATTGCATTCATGATGGCAAATGCACCTAACATCGCCACCGGAACCACCAAAGCAGGAATTAAGGTGTAGCGAACATTTTGCAAAAACAAGTACATCACTAAAAACACTAAAACCATTGCTTCGAGCAGGGTGTGCACCACCTGCTCAATTGAGACTTCAACATAGGGTGCTGTGTTGTAAGGAATGCTGTATGTGACGCCTTGCGGGAAAAAAGCAGACAGCGATTTAAGTGTTTCTTGAACCCCTAGAGCCGTCTCTAAAGCATTGGCATCAGGCGCCAAAACAATCGCAAATGCAGCAGTGGGTTCCGCATTTAAACGCGCACTAAACTGATAATTGTCAGAACCCACTTCAACCCGTGCCACGTCGCTTAATTTAATTGACGAACCATCTGTGTTAGCGCGTAAAACAACCGCCTCAAAATCACTGACTGTGCTGAGCTGACCATTACTTAAAATAGTGGCTGAAAAACGCTCTGAGGTGGGGTTGGGTGGTCCACCCATAACACCCCCCGCAATCAAAATGTTTTGTGCAGCCAGTGCTGCATTCACATCACTTACACTCAGGTTCAGGCCGGTCAACTTGTCAGGGTTTAACCAAATTCGCATCGCTCTTGGGGCGGCGAACAGTTGAAATTGCCCCACACCGGGAACACGTGAGACAGGATTTTGCACATTTCGCGTGATGTAATCAGCCAAACCCGTTTGATTTAAACTGCCATCTGACGATGACAACGTACCAATCATTAAGAAACCTGCGCTAGTTTGACGAAACCGCAGACCCTGCACATTAACGGCTTGGGGCAATTGCGCGGCAACGTTTGCNNAATTGATTTTCAATGATGCTGGTAACCGAACGTGCGACCTCTTCAGCCGATGCACCGGCATAGTTAGCAGTGATTTGAATCGATGGGGGGGCAACGTTCGGGTATTGCGAAATCGGCATGACACGAAGCGCGGCAATGCCGAGAAACGTAATTAAAATCGCTACAACCCAAGCAAATATTGGGCGGTCTGTAAAAAACTGAGGCATGTGTATCGCTTTGCTTTTGATTGCGGGTTAGGAGCCAGCTTGCCAAGGTTTGGCATTAACAGGGGCACCTGGGCGAATTTTTTGAAGCCCTTCAACGATGACTTGGTCACCCGCCATGAGGCCTTCAGAAATAATCGTGCCACGCTCAGTGGTGGTACCCACTTTAACAGGCAC
>DITR01000009.1:15667-16904 GCA_002422175.1 Alcaligenaceae bacterium UBA6179 | reverse complement strand
CCAAAGTGACAGCTTACTTTATGACGCTACTGACGATTATTTTGCTGCCGCTTCTCGCTGGCACCACGCTGGCTTTACTTGCTGCACGTATTAGCCGCCGGGCTTCTGCTTGGGCGGTTGCGGGCGTGACCCTTTGCAGTTTGGCGTTATTGCTTAGTTTTAGCGATGCCGTGTTCAGCGGTCAAAAAATCATATCTATTACCCCCTGGATGCCGGCACTTGGCATTGATTTTGCCTTTCGGCTTGATGGTTTAGGCTATTTGTTTGCACTACTTATTTTGTGCGTGGGCCTACTGATTATTTTGTATGCAAAGTATTACTTGTCTGAAAAAGACTCAATGGGCAAGTTTTATGCGCTATTGATGATGTTTATGGCAGCCATGCTGGGCATCGTTCTGACTGAAAATATTCTGCTGACCTTTGTCTTTTGGGAACTCACTAGCGTATCTTCTTTTTTATTGATTGGTTTTTGGCATCATAAAGCGGAATCAAGACGCGGCGCCCGTATGGCCTTGATTGTGACAGGTGGTGGTGGCCTTGCCATGTTGGCAGGCTTCTTGTTGCTTGGGCACGTAGCCGGCAGTTACGAGCTGACCCAGATTTTCGCTGCCCGCGAGGTGGTTCAATCTAGCCCCTTGTTTATACCCATTTTGCTTTTGATATTGATCGGTGCATTTACTAAGTCGGCCCAGTTTCCATTTCATTTTTGGTTGCCCCAGGCGATGGCGGCACCGACTCCCGTATCGGCTTATTTGCACTCTGCCACGATGGTGAAAGCCGGTGTGTTCATACTGGCGCGTTTATACCCTGTGCTGGGTGGCACCTACGATTTTGAAATCATTGTTTCGGTGGTGGGTTTAATCACGATGTCTTTCGCAGCCTATGTTGCGATTTTTAAGCACGATCTAAAGGGCTTGTTGGCTTACTCAACGATCAGCCACCTCGGTTTAATCATATTTTTGATTGGTCTGAGCTCGCCTTTGTCGTCTGCTGCAGCCATGTTTCATATTATTAATCACGCTACCTTTAAGGCCTCGCTCTTCATGGTGGCGGGCATTATTGATCACGAATGCGGTACCCGCGATATGCGGCGTTTGCGTGGGCTTTTTAAATTTATGCCTTACACCGCAACGCTTGCAATGGTGGCTGCTGCGTCCATGGCTGGTGTGCCGCTGTTCAATGGTTTTCTTTCCAAAGAAATGTTTTTTGTCGAGTCGTTATCACTTTCATACTTGGG
>DITR01000009.1:13460-15446 GCA_002422175.1 Alcaligenaceae bacterium UBA6179 | reverse complement strand
TATGGTGGCACCATACCCCAATACACCATTGCGATTTGGCATGGTTTCAACATGCCCTTACTGATGAGTGCGGTGGCGTTATTTGGTGGTTTGCTCTTTTTCTGGTTACTTCAAAAACGCTTTAACCTTCACTTGCATACGCCTAAAGAACTCAATGGGCACCGTATTTTTGTTCACCTTATTGAGTCTTTGCTTGTTTTTTCGCGATGGCTGACCGCGTTGCTTCAAAACGGTTCGTTGCAGCGCTATTTGGCATGTTTAATCGCCAGTGTAATTGCTTTAGGTGCATGGCCCTTTTTGCAATTTGGTTACAGTACTGGCAGCGCGCCCGTTACGGGTACTAACGGGTTGGCGGTTGTTGTTTGGGCAATTGCCGTTATTGCGGCGCTTGCATCAGTTGTGCTGCATCGGCAACGACTGATTGCTGTCATTCTAGTCGGCGTGGTCGGGCTTTCGACGGCGCTCACTTTTGCATATTTCTCTGCACCGGATCTTGCCTTGACACAGCTTTCTGTGGAAGTGGTCAGCACCGCTTTAATGCTTATGGCTCTGGCTCTTTTACCTTTAGTCGGGCCTAAAGAGTCGAGCAATAGCCGACGAACGCGTGATCTAGCCTTGGCCGTTTTAGCGGGTGCGGGTGTGACCGCTTTAATGTGGGCTGTACTGACGCGCCCGCACGAGTCGATTGCTTGGTACTACTTGGCTCAAAGTATGCCTCAAGGTGGTGGTAGTAATGTTGTCAATGTCATTTTGGTTGACTTCCGCGGTTTTGATACCTTTGGTGAAATCATTGTGCTGGGTATTGCGGCCATTGGCGCGTTGAGCTTGATGGATGGTTTAAAAATGGACCGTCATCTTTCAACTTCATTCTTAAACCCTGTGCTCTTGTCGGTTGCGGCGCGCATCTTGTTGCCATTCGCTTTGCTGGTTAGTGTTTACATTTTCTTGCGTGGCCACAATTTACCGGGGGGCGGTTTTATTGCAGGTTTGGTCACCTCGGTTGCACTGGTTATGCAATACATGGCAGGTGGGTTAGTGGCAACCTCTGAAAAACTGCAGATGAATTTCCCCAAAATTATTGGTAGTGGTGTGTTGATTGCTGGGCTGACCGGGCTGGGTAGTTTTATTTTTGGATCAGCATTCTTAACGAGCACTTTCGGTCACCCATCGTTACCGTTTGTTGGCGAGGTGCCACTGGCCAGCGCTGCAGCCTTTGATCTGGGTGTGTTTTTGACAGTGGTCGGCGCGACTCTACTGACCATTTCAGCTTTGTCTGGGGCAAGTAAGCGTGACCCTGTAGCTGTAGGAATAACCGCATAATGGAACTGTTACTTTCATCTGCTTTAGGCATCGTAACCGCTTGCGGTATTTATTTGATTTTGCGTGGACGCACATTCTCGGTTGTGCTGGGCTTGTCTTTGCTGGGTTATGCCGTCAATCTGTTTATTTTTGCGATGGGTCGACTCACCACAGCAGCCCCCCCTGTTATTGTTGATCAAGCCGTGGCTTACGCAGACCCCCTTCCACAGGCACTCGTCTTAACAGCGATTGTGATTGGTTTTGGTATGACCGGCTTTATTGTTGAACTGGCTTTACGAACACGGCACGATACAAAATCTGATCACGTTGATGGGCAAGAGCCAGACCAAAAGGCGCAAGCATTGCAGGCATCAAAAGAAGGAAAGGTAACATGAGCCATTTGCTTGTTTTGCCTATTGTCTTGCCAGCGCTGGCGGCAGCCTTATTGTTGTTATTAGGTGGTCGAATCGGTTTAACTCGGGCGATTAGTTTTGCTTCAACACTGGCTTTAGTGGCCATTTGCCTGCAATTATTTACTCAGACAAGCGAAGGTGCTATTGAGGTTTACGCTCTGGGTGACTGGGTTGCGCCATTTGGTATTGTGCTGGTTCTTGACCGTTTGTCAGCCATGCTGGTGTTGTTGACTTCAGTGGTGGCGGTTGCGGCGCTTTATTATTCAATGCAAGG
>DITR01000009.1:12182-13445 GCA_002422175.1 Alcaligenaceae bacterium UBA6179 | reverse complement strand
TTTGTGTTTTTTGAAGTATTGCTGATCGCGTCATACTGCCTCTTGATGTATGGTTTTGGTCAACAGCGTTTAAGAGCTTCTGTGCATTATGTTGCCATTAATTTAACGGGTTCTGCCATCTTTTTAATCGCTGTGAGCCTACTCTATAGCGTAACGGGCACGTTGAATATGGCACATTTAGCCGAACGTGTCGCCGTGTCGTCACCAGATGATATTGCGCTGATTCGCTCTGCGGGTTTGATGTTATTAGGGGTTTTTGGTGTCAAGGCGGCGCTATTCCCCTTGTACTTTTGGTTACCAGCGGCTTACGCAAGCGCTTCTGCGCCTGTTGCAGCGTTGTTTGCGATCATGACAAAGGTGGGTGTGTATGCCATCTTTAGGTTGACTACTCTGATTTTTGGGGGCGATAGCGGTGCGTCGGCAGACCTCATCTCGCCATGGCTTTTGTCTGTTGCGTTGATTACTTTAGTTTTGGCCACATTGGGTGTACTGGCTGCTAAACGCCTGCTAGAGCTCGTTGCTTATTTAACGATTGCCTCGGTGGGCACCATACTGATCGCTTTCGTTGCAGGCGGTACCGAAGGTTTGTCGGCTTCTCTATATTATCTTGTACATAGCACACTGATTGCCGCCGCGTTATTTTTGCTAGCAGAGATGATTGCTCAATCTCGCGGTGATGCCCAAGACACCTTGCATTCTGGTCCTGCTATGTTGCAGCCCGTTATGCTGGGTATTGCTTTCATGGTGGGTGCTGTCATTGTGGGCGGCCTGCCGCTCTCGTCTGGTTTTCTGGCAAAGCTCATGATCTTGCGAAGTACAACTGAAAGTGTGACTATGCCCTGGGTCTGGGGCATCATTTTGGGCACAAGTTTAATGACGATGATTGCTCTGTCGCGTGCCGGTAGCATGTTGTTCTGGAAAACGTCATACGAGATTTCTGCCTCGGCCAAAGCGCCTGTGGCGATGCAATGGGTGTCGGTTGTATTCTTGTTCGCTTGCAGTCTAGCGATGGTGATTTATGCTGCACCACTTAAACATTTTACCGATGCCACCGCTAAGCAATTAAATACACCCGAGCAGTATATTTCTGCCGTCTTAGGTCAAACCACTGATCGCGTACCGCGCCCATTACCTAGAGAGGCGAAGTGATGAAAAACTGGCTTCCCCATCCGGTATTGTCTTTTTTTCTAGTTGTGGCTTGGTTGCTGTTGGTTGCTCAAATTTCAGTGGCGCATGTCATATTGGCCTTGTTTTTGGCTGTGG
>DITR01000009.1:4873-12129 GCA_002422175.1 Alcaligenaceae bacterium UBA6179 | reverse complement strand
ATCTTTGTTCAGGTGCCGCTTGAACTCACTCAACCGATGTCAATTTCATTGCTAGCCAGCATTATCACCATGACACCAGGCACCGTGTCGGCTGATCTATCAGAAGGTAACGCCATGCTTTTAGTGCATGCGTTAAGTTGTGATGACCCTGATGCACTGATTGCTGAAATCAAACAACGTTACGAAAAACCCCTCATAGAGATTTTCGGATGCTAGATATTTCAATCAAAATCGTTTTTGCTGCGATCGCTGTGTCGATGGTGCTGACTCTGTATCGCCTCATTAAAGGCCCCAGTGTGCCAGATCGCATTCTTGCGCTTGATACGCTTTATGTGAACGTTGTGGCGTTGCTGGTTATGCTTGGCATTCAAGACCGAACGTCTATCTATTTTGAAGCGGCTTTATTGATTGCTTTGATGGGCTTTGTGGGCACGGTTGCCTTATCGCGCTATTTGGCTCGCGGCGATGTGATGGACTAATGAAAAGGAAATAAACATGCTTGAAATCGTCATTTCTTTTTTTCTATTAGTGGGTGCATTTTTTATTTTGGTTGGTGCGATTGGCCTGGCTCGGTTGCCTGATTTTTTTATGCGCTTACATGCGCCCACTAAAGCTTCAACGCTTGGTGTGGGAGGTGTATTGCTAGCGTCGATGGCGTATGCATTTAACGATGCTTTTTTAATTCACGAGTTCATCATTACGATCTTTGTTTTTCTGACTGCACCGGTTAGTGCGCACTTGCTCGCTCAAGCCGCATTGCGTTTAAAGCTTAAGTCAAAGGCTAAGCTGCCTTAGCTTTTCNNTTTTCGTCAGCTTTGTCAGTCACAAATTTATAAGCCTGCCATGGAATCTTATACTCATGCGCAACGGCTGCAATGGCAAAAAGTTCCATGTCGACTAAATCTACCCCTGTTTCTTCAAACCATGGGTCTGACTCAGTCACGAAGGTGTCACCCGTGCCGCAGGTATAGCCTTCAGTTTGTGTTTCGTATTGAATAGGCCGTTTGCACAGGGGCATTTGACCTCTGGGTGCAAGGGTTGTGATGACGTCACGTTGCACAACGCGAGAAATCGGTAGTAGCCCGCTTAAGTCTGAATTGACTGAACCCGCCGTACCAAAATTAATAATTTGTCGGGGACTACATTCATGAATCGCTTTGATCGTGGCCATACAAGCATTAATTTTGCCAAGACCCGCGTAGTAGACACGCACGTTAGGTGGCAAATAAGTGGGGTTGAATTCTTCTTGAATAGCGATAATCAGTGCGGTTATGTTCATGTGATGATTGTATTTAAATGAAGCGCTTTATGTTTCAGATCAAAATTGACCTAGTGATTAGATTGTTAATGGTAAACCGAAAGCTTAAGTGAGTCATCCACCTGTTTGGGCTAAAAAACAGAAATAAAAAGTTTGACAATTCTTGCGACAGAGGGCGGTTAGTTGTATTTCAACTCGCTGGCCTTGCCCCAAAACACGCGGTACATGAATATGGTGTAGGCAATGATCACGGGCAGGGTGATGGCTACGCCATAAAAAATAACATTAAGCGATGCAGTGCTAATGGCGGCTTCCCAAACCGTCATTTTTCCAATCACAATATCTGGAAAGATGCTGTAGGCCAGACCAAATGAGGCCAGCACAAAAATCAAAACGGTATTAGCAAAAACTACCCAGCCGTAACCTGTTGAAATTAACGTTGGGCGAGTGAGCACCCAACGCATGGCAAAAAAAGCGATGGCGCACATCAGTGGAACGGGCATCAGTGCAAACACTTGCGGCACGCCAAACCATTTGGCTATTACACCTTCTTTTACAAGAGGGGTTGCAGCTGAAATAGCCACTAAGGAAAAAGCCATGGGCCACAACATACGACGAGCCCAATTCACTGCTTTGTGTTGAAGGTTGCCTTCAGTCTTCATGATGAGCCAACCTGCACCGAGTAACATGTAGCCTGCAGGCAATGCGATTGCAATACCTAAGCTAAATGCCCAGCTGAGGGGGCTATTGCTAAAACCAGTGATGTAGCTACCTAGCATCCAGCCTTGAGAAGTGCTGGCAATTAGTGAGCCCGAAAAAAATGCGCGATTCCAAAATGATTTATAACGCAGTGGTGCCTTGACTCGAAAGTCAAAGGCCACACCGCGCAAAATCAACCCAATAAGCATGATCGCTACCGGTATGTACAAGGCTTGCAGCACCAAACCGTGGGCCATGGGGAAGGCGATGAGCAACACGCCGACACCCAATACTAACCAGGTTTCGTTAGCGTCCCAAAACGGGCCAATGCTGGCGATCATAGTGTCTTTTTCGGCATTGGAGGCCGTTGGTAAAAGTAGGCCTACACCGAGATCGTAACCGTCAAGCACCACGTATGCTAACAACGATAGACCCATTACGGCTAGAAAGAACAGCGGAAGAAATTCGGCCCAAGTCATTTTAGACCCCCGCCTTACCTAGAACTGCACCATTGGGTGATGCTTGCCTGTGCGCCTTGGGGTTCTCGGCCATGTACTTTAAAACACCAATATATGTGACAAGTAATAGGCCATAAACGATAAGGTAAGCGGTGAGTGTCAGGGCAACATATGGGGGCGGTACGGTGGTGGCTGCCTCGCTGGTACGCATAAGGCCATACACCAAGAAAGGCTGGCGACCGATTTCTGTGACATACCAACCCGATAAGGTGGCTACCCAACCTGAAAATGCCATACCAGAGAGCACCCAAAGCAGTGGGCGTGGCAACTTAACTTGCGCTTCGCGCCGTTGCCGCCATAGCCGCCAGGCGGTAAAGCTTGCCACGAGCAACATGAGCGAACCGATACCGATCATGACGCGAAAGGCATAAAAGACAGGGGCAACGGGTGGGTGAGCACCTTCAAACTCATTGATGCCTTTGACTTCCCCATCTAGTTCATGGGTCAAAATTAGGCTCGCTAGTTTGGGAATTTGAACTGCGTAATGAGTCGTCTGGTTATCCTGATCAATTACCCCAAACAGGGTGAGGGGCGCGCCTCGTTCTGTTTCCCAAATGCCTTCCATTGCTGCAACCTTAGCGGGTTGGTGCTTCAGTGTATTTAAGCCATGTAGGTCGCCCGCCACAAATTGCAATGGCATCACAACAGCAGCGGTGATGATTGCAGCACGAAAAGCCTTGTGAGTGCCCCGTGTAGAACTACCTTTGAGCAATTGCCAAGCACATAGGCCAGCAATCAAAAATGAAGCGGTCAGAGCTGAAGCCAAAAGTTTGTGTGTAAATCTGTAAGGAAACGAGGGGTTAAAAATGACGGCGAGCCAGTCAGTTGGCATAAATTGACCATTGACGATTTCAAAGCCTGCTGGGGTGTGCATCCATGAGTTCAGGCTTAGTATCCAGAAGGCTGACATGGTGGTGCCAAATGCCACTAAAAACGTTGCGGCAATGTGAACGCGTTCACTGACTCGGCCGCGACCGTAAAGCATAATGCCCAAAAAGCTGGCTTCAAGAAAGAATGCAGTGAGTACTTCATAGCCCAAAAGTGGCCCAGAAATATTACCGGTTCTTTCCATAAAGCCTGGCCAGTTGGTACCGAACTGAAAGCTCATCACAATGCCTGACACGACGCCTAGAGCGAAAGTGAGAGCAAACACTTTGGTCCAAAAGTAATAGGCTTCTTCCCACGCAATGTCTTGGGTGCTAGCAAAGCGCAAACGAAAGAACAGCAAAAACCAGCATAGTGCGATGGTGATGGTAGGAAACAGGATATGAAAACTAATATTTGCTGCAAACTGAATACGCGAGAGAATAAGGGTGTCAAGTTCCATGATCGAATGCTCGTTAAGTTAAAACGTGTCAGGTAGTGTCAGAATCAGTTTCGGAACTTTGTTTGTTGGCCGTTCTGCTTCGACCGGTTAAGCGGTCTTTTAAACCCAGTACTTTGGTTACGGTGCTACCCATACCCATCAGTTGCATAGCGGTTTCAGGTGAAAGTTTTTGTACTTCGTCAAACCAAGTCATGAGGCGGTCGATCAGGTCATGCATTTCGCGCATACGCTTTTGAGCGTGACGCTCGGCACTACTGGTGGGGGTTTCAAGCAGAGCGCCACGTAACATTGAAAGGGTGGGCTCTATTTCGCGACGCCGACGCTCTTCAGCTAGCACGCGAAAGATTTCCCACACGTCGTCTGGTGACTCGAAGTATTCGCGTCGGTCGCCAGGCTGGTGACGTAACCGGACTAAGTGCCAAGCTTGTAACTCTTTAAGACCCATACTGACGTTTGAGCGAGAAAAGGCCAGTGTGTCGGCAATGTCGTCAGCATTGAGTGCATCAGGTGAAATGAAGAGCAGTGCATAGATCTGCCCCACCGTTCGGTTAATACCCCATTTGCTACCCATTTCACCAAAATGTGCAATGAATTCGCGGTTGAGAGTTGGAAGGGGGGTAGGTGATGTCATAAGACTCTACAGTGTTTAATGTTTCTGAACTTTCAGTAATTACTGAAATTTCAGAAAGTTTATCAGGGATAACCCACGCACTGTAGATTCAAGCTTGATTTCCCTATGTTATGTAAGGTCGTTATGGTCTGAGAAGTCTGTCATTTAATTTATTAATTTAATGTTTACACGCTTCATGGTGACCAAAAAGTAAGGGGTAAAGTGCGATAGTAAAAAGTAGTGTGGCAAGTATGATTGGGTAGGTCATATGCCAGCGCAGTAAGAGTGCGCCTAAAATTGCGCTGCACATAAATATCAACACGGAGCCGATACGTCGCTCTACATTTTTATTGCCACCTTTGGCGGCTTTTGATTCGGCAATAATGGCGGTAAATGTCAGGGTCATCACGTTTGTGGCTAAATCGGGTACGCTAAATGATCTAACAATAGCGTTTTGTATGCCCATACAGAAAGCCAGCATTACCACTAGCGTAATGCCTGATGCGTTGTTTACAGTGGGCTCAGTGTTAATCGCTAATATACAGGCGGCGACCAGCACGACCCATTCAACAACGAAACCGGTGCGCTGAAACTGACCTTTGTCACGGGTAAGATTGACGAAAAGACCACCAATAAATGCACCGACCGTGAACGCTGCAATGGCAATAATAAAGTGACCGCCATCACTAAAGAAAGTGCCTGTACCGATTGAAAGTGCAAGCAATAAAAAATTGCCCGTCATCATCTCTGCAAAAACTCCACCGAGTGCCAAAAAACAAAAAGCATCGATCAAACCACAAATAGAAGTGATCATGTAAAGACCAGAGTGATATTGACGAGCATGATGCCGCCCAGCGTTGATCAGTCGTTTGTGCGGGGCAGGCTTGAGCATGTTTTTTTATCTAAAATGATGCGACGTAAATTATATTCAAGCGTACTAGATTTTTTTATTTCACTTTTGTTTCACGGTTATTAAATAATGATATTTATGTTTACCGATAAGACTGATAAACACTCGGTTGCCCGCTCATACTGATCAGTAAAACATCGTAGGGGTCTTGACGGCCGCCGTATTCGGGGCCATTCATGCCAGGGCTACCGACAGGCATGGCAGGTACTGCAAGCCCACGAGCCATGGGTTTCTCAACTAATATTCTTTTGATTTCTTTGGCGGGTACGTGCCCTTCAATGGTGTAACCCGCAATTAAGGCGGTATGGCATGACGTAAACGCAGCGGGCATACCGAGCTTTTTACGCATGGCATCGTGGCCTTGGGTATACGCTTTAACGACAAAACCGTTTTGTTCAAGATAGTTGGCCCAATCTGTGCAGCACCCACAGGTCGGGCTTTTCCACATTTCAATCACGGGTTTTTCAGCCATGGCAAAGCTGATCGTTGGTAAGCAAACCAAACCTAAGGCAAGTGCTCGGCGTTGCAGGTTAATGTTGATTGCGTTTTTCATAGAAATGCTCTCTGCTACAAATGGGTACGATTAATAAGATCGAGTCAAACTAGGGGCTGGTTTTCACCACTTTCTTGACAATCATGACGTCATTTTCTTGAGCGGCTACAAAATCAATCTTATCGCCAACTTTTAAGCCCTCGAGTATTGTTTTGGGTGTGGCAGTAAAAACCATAGTCATGGGTGGCATATCAATTGACTTGATTTCACCATGGCGAATAGTGACTTTACCGGTTGTCATGTCAATACGCGTAACCTGACCTTGTGCCATCTCTGTTTGTGCAAAACTGGTAACTGAAAATACAGATGCACTGATGATGACTGTGCTGATAAGCTGTTTGATTGATAGTTTATTCATCATTTTTACCTTTAAATTAAAGCCGTTATTCGACGACAATGGTGCCTTTCATGCCCGCTTGAAAATGGCCTGGTAAAAGACATGCAAATTCAAACTGACCTGCTCGATTAAAGTTCCAGACGATGTCACCACTTTTGCCAGAATCGACATGAGCCATATACGGGGCATCGTGTTCCATAGTTGGAAATTTTTCCATCATTTTGGCGTGGTTGATTAATTCCGCTGGTGTACCGATTACAAATTCATGCAATAGTTTTCCATCGTTTACGACGACAAATTTCACCGTTTCATTTAATTTAACGTTGATTTTTTCAGGTGTGAAGCGCATGTTGTCGGTCATTGAAATGGTGATGGTTCGATCAACTTTTTTTGCATCACCGCCTATTCCCCAGTCATATTGCTCTTGAGAAATGGGCGCTGAACCCTGCATACTCTTGGTGCTGTGCGCCCAAGCGTGACTGATGAATAGGGTGCAGGCTAAAAGTGATGTAGAAATAATTTTTAACATAAGTTGTGTTCCTGTTATTGCTATTAAGTCTGTTAAGTCTGTTAGGTCTGTTGTGTCTGTTATGAAAAAGACGGGTATTCAAAGTGGAGCGTTCAAAGTGACAAGCTTGACGTTCAAAATCACTAATGATGACTTTGATGACCTGCTGGTTTTTTGACGCTAGCCAAATCATTTTGTGGGGCGGGTACGGTCTCTTTGGCTCGTGTCACGTTAGGTGTGCTGCCTTGCCATTCGTAAGCCTGGGTATTGGGCGGTTGTTGGTACCAACCCGGGTCTGTGTAGTCACCCTTTTTAAGGCCTTCTCTCACTTTTAAAACGGTAAACATGCCGCCCATGCCAATCGGGCCATAGGGGCCGGTGCCAGACATCATGGGGAAGGTATTGAGGGGTAGTGGCATTTCCATGGTTTTCATGTCGTACATGCCGCGTTCACCCATCATCATGTAATCAGGTACAAGTTTTTGAATACGACCGACAAGACCTTGGTGGTCAACACCAATTAAAGTCGACAGGTC
>DITR01000009.1:3232-4762 GCA_002422175.1 Alcaligenaceae bacterium UBA6179 | reverse complement strand
GAAACCGGAACAGGTCCGCCGTCTGTGCCAGTGACTTCAAATTCATGGCCATGAAGGTGAATGGGGTGGTTTGTCATGGTGAGGTTTCCCACGCGTATTCGCACGCGTTCGCCTAGGCCTGCAACGAGCGGGCTGATGTGTGGGTAAACCGTGCTGTTGAAGCTCCAGATGTTGAAGTCAAGCATAGTGTTGACGTTGGGTGTTTTGCTGCCGGGTTCAACGTCGTAGGCGTTCAGTAGAAAGCAGTAGTCACGGTCTACTTCAGGAAATAAAGGGCTAGTCACTTTAGGGTGCGTTACCCAAAAGCCCATCATGCCCATAGCCATTTGAGTCGTTTCGTCAGCATGCGGGTGATACATGAAGGTACCGGCTCTGCGCGCTGTAAATTCATAAACAAAAGTTTTACCCACCCCAATTGGCTTCTGGTTGAGGCCGCTGACGCCGTCCATGCCGTTAGGCAGTCTTTGCCCATGCCAATGCACACTGGTTGGCTCAGGTAGGCGATTGGTCACAAAAATACGCACCTTGTCGCCCTCGACCACTTCAATAGTAGGGCCTGGGCTTTGGCCGTTATAACCCCACATGTTGACACTGAATCCAGGCGCCATTTCTCTGACAACAGGCTCAGCCACCAAATGAAATTCCTTCACATCTTCGTTTAAACGGTAAGGCAGTGTCCATCCATTTAGGGTGACAACGGGTAGGTAGGGTATGTCTGTTTGAGGGGGTGCCCAGGGGCCTTGGGTGCGATTATCTTTTTGGCTGACGACTTCTGGCAAACCCGCGAAGGCTGATCTGCTGACTGCTGCGAGTGACACGGTACCCGCAACACCGATTAAACTTTTTTGAAAGAAATGGCGACGATTCATAATTCATGACCTGAGTGAATGAAGGTGCTGGCAATAAGCGTTTTCGTTGATAGGCGTATTTGTTTTATTTAGAGGGTGCATAGCTTGCACCGGCTATGTAAGCTGCGTAGGCGTATTCTGCGTTCCAGTAAGCAAGCTGAGCAGAAACGAGCGCAATGTTTGCCTCAATTTTTTCGCGATAGTGGTCGAGTAATTTCCACGTTCCAATGAACATACCGTTATATTTATAAATGGCTTCTTCTTCAGATTGATTCGACAAGGGGACCAACTCTTGTTTGAGTATATTCACTTGCATATGGCGAGATTTAATCTCTGTTTGAGCCATCGCAATGGTTGTCGCAGTTTGCCATGTTAGTTCGTTAAGTGCTTCGCGTTGATGAAGCACAGCTTTTAAATCGTCTTGCCACAATATTTTGGTGCGATCAATTGCGATGGTCGAAGGGGTCTGATTTGTTAAGGCGGTTGAAATTTGAGTTGATGCAAATGACTGCCACTGATCTATAGCGGGTTGCCCAACCGAAGTTTCAAGGCGTTTAAGGGCCATTAACCGACCTTCATAATCAGGTAGACGATTTAATCTCATTTGGGCGAGTTCACTGGGAGACGTATTTAAATCGCTTCTGGCACCGAGGCCGCGTATGGCGGGCAATTCGTTGGGTAA
>DITR01000009.1:2897-3208 GCA_002422175.1 Alcaligenaceae bacterium UBA6179 | reverse complement strand
GCTTCCCAGTTGCCTACTTTGCCCATACGAAAGGCGAGCTCTTGCGCAATTTTTGTAGACTCTGTTGCATCACTTTCAAATTTAAGTATCAGCTCAGAACCCACTGCGTTAACCCAAGCGCGTTCAACATGCGTCATCAATTCAGTCACTTTAATTGACTGTTGATTCTGGTCAACAAGGCTTTCAGAACCGACTAGAAAAAGACTGGGGCGCGCTTCAAGCGCTAAGCGTTTGGCTTGTTCTAGGGTGAGTGGGCTATATTGAGCAGTTGAGGTTGTTGCAGAAGCAGGCTGTGATGACTTTGCCTTTGA
>DITR01000009.1:0-2836 GCA_002422175.1 Alcaligenaceae bacterium UBA6179 | reverse complement strand
AGGTTGAGGTTTTTTTGCATAGGTTGTGTCAAAGCGTAGGGGTGATCGTAGAAAGGTGATCGAAATGAGATGATCGTTAAGAAATAATCGTTAAGAAATAATCCTGATGATAAAAGTATAGTGAAACCTTGCTGACACTCAGCTGAGCACAACATTACAAATTTGTAATGTTGAGAAGGGCAAGCCAAATCAACCGTAATATGGTTAGGTGTTTTAAAAAATGATGGAAACTTAGACCGTGCGGCTACTGATTGTTGAAGATGAGGTCAAAACCGGCGCCTATTTGCAACAAGGCTTAAATGAGGCGGGTTTTGCCGTTGATGTCGCTACGTCGGGTGAAGATGGTTTACATCACGCGATGACAAGCGTTTATGACCTTATTATTCTCGACATCATGTTGCCGGGCGTCAATGGTTTTGAAATTCTTAAACAATTACGCCAAAACGGTCATGTATCGCCGGTCATTTTTTTGTCTGCAAAAGATCGGGTTGAAGACCGGGTTCATGGCTTTGAGCTCGGTGCCGACGATTACTTGGTTAAGCCCTTTTCTTTTTCTGAATTGCTTGCCCGTATTCGAGCGTTATTACGACGGGGGCGAACGATTGAGGCGCATCAAATCAGTGTGGCCGATTTAAATGTTGATTTTTTGAAACGACGGGTTACCCGAGCGGGCAATCGAATTGATCTCACTGCTAAAGAGTTTTCTTTGCTTGAGTTGCTAATTAGACGAAAATCTGAGGTGCTTCCTAAATCGCTGATTGCCTCTCAAGTTTGGGACATGAACTTTGATAGCGACACCAACGTGGTTGAGGTGGCCATACGGCGATTGCGTAGCAAAATTGATGACCCTTTCGACATTAAATTGATTAAAACAATACGTGGCATGGGGTATTCACTTGAAGACCCTCAAACAGCATGATTTTCTGGCGCCGTTCTTTAACTTTTAGGCTTGTATGTTTATTTGTACTGGTCAGTACCAGTCTGTTAGTNNGTGGTAACCAAGCTGAGTCATGCATTTAGATCGCAACCTGATTTAAGTCTCGCCATATTTGATCAAGCCAAAGCGCTTTACAGAAGCCCAGGGTTTGAGTTTCCGACTCATTTATTAAGTCAACTTGAGAATCAAACCGGTGCAGTGATGCAATGGTTGGCAGGTGAACAAACGATGCGTGCGGTGTCAATTCCTGTTGATGGGTTAACAGTCGTGCTCGCAGTCAATACGCTACATCATGATCATTTCATGACCTCATTTAGAGCGTTAATGTGGGCTTATGTTGCGGTTGCAATTTTTTTGTCAGGTCTTTTAGGTTGGTGGGTAACCCGTCGCGGTTTGAGGCCACTGTTACCTATTATTGCTAAAGCAAGCCATATCAATGCGGCACAACTGAATGACCGCATTCCAATTAAAGATGTGCCCGCTGAATTAGAACCGCTTGCTCGAACGTTAAACCAAATGTTTGAGCGTCTTGAACATGATTTTGCTCGCTTGTCTGGGTTTTCAAGCGACTTAGCACATGAAATTAGAACGCCCATTAGTAACATGCTGATTCAATCGCAGGTCACGTTGAGTAAAATACGTACTGTCGATCAGTACCAAGAGACTTTACTTTCAACAGTTGAAGAGCTTGAGCGACTGGCCAGCACTATTTCTGACATGCTTTACTTGGCTAAAACAGAAAACCATCTTGAAATTCCGAACCAATCAAGTGTTGCGCTTGAATCAGAGGCGTTAGAGCTGTTGACGTTTTATGAGTTGTTGGCGGAAGAAAAGTTTGTGACCCTAACTTTAACGGGTGCTGGCACAGTGATGGGTGACCGCTTGATGATTCGCAGAGCAATCAGTAATTTATTATCAAATGCTATTCGTCATGCAGATTCACATACGCAGGTTGCGATTGAAATAGGGCACACCACTCAGGTCACCACACTTTCGGTTTCTAACGTGGGTGAAGCGATTCCGTTATCAATTCAGTCACGCATATTTGATCGTTTTTTTAGATCTGACCAAGCGCGTACCCACCCTGGGTTAGAAGGGGCGGGCTTGGGGTTGGCGATTACTCAAGCGATTATGCAGGCGCATGGGGGCAACATTGCTGTCAGCAGTGCGCAGGGGCACACCGTTTTTACTTTGTCATTTAGAACGACTGATTGACTCGTTTCATTAACGCCTCGGCACTTTCTTTGCGTTCGCTATAACGATTCACCAGATAAGCCGCATTGTCACGGGTGAGCAAAGTGAATTTAAACAGCTCTTCAAGTACATCAACCACCCGATCAAAATAAGCAGAGGGTTTCATTCGGTCAGCCTCATCAAATTCCATAAATGCCTTGGCCACAGACGATTGATTGGGTATGGTGATCATGCGCATCCAGCGACCTAATATTCGCATTTGATTTAACGCATTAAATGATTGCGAACCGCCACTCACTTGCATTAAAGCCAGCGTTTTGCCTTGGGTCGGACGCACGGCACCTAGGCTTAGGGGTATCCAGTCGATCTGTGTTTTTATGATCCCTGTCATGGCTCCATGACGTTCAGGTGAACACCAAACCATACCTTCTGCCCACTGAGCCAGCTCGCGAAGTTCAGTCACTTTTGGGTGGGTATCAAGCGCATCATCGGGTAAGGGCAAACCACTTGGGTTAAACACCCGCACATCTCCGCCCATTAGAGTCAGAATACGCGCCGCTTCTTCAGTAAGTAGCCGACTAAATGACCGTTGACGTAATGAGCCATAGAGCAATAAAAAACGGGGTGCATGGGTTGATGGAGGTGTTTTAAATTGATTGCTATCAGGCACTGTAAAACAGGCTTCATCAAGCTGCGGCAAATCAG
>DITR01000122.1:2337-7901 GCA_002422175.1 Alcaligenaceae bacterium UBA6179 | reverse complement strand
TGCTTCGTCATCATCGAGTACTTCTTTTTCTGAAACCACGTTAGTTGCGCTTTGAGAACTTATAATAAGTACAAATGCTAACACCAAGGGATCATGTGTGATTTTGTCTTTTATAAATAGTTTGCCTAACTTTATGGTTTCAAATCGCAAACGCTCGTCTCTATCTACTGTATTGGTTATGTTTCTCCTTTTGCTAGCCATAGGTGGTTGCGCATCTAAAGGTGAAGAAATTGACCCAACAGCAAACTGGTCTGTTGAAAAGCTATTTCAAGACGGTACCAGTGAAATGAACGATGGTAACTACAAAGACGCAGGCGATCGTTTCATATCGATCGAAGCGCGCTTTCCATTTGGGCCTTTTGCTCAACAAGCACTCATTAATTTGGCCTATGTGCAATGGAAGCAGAACGAGGCTGAACAAGCACTCGCGACCATCGCTCGCTTTGAACAGCAATACCCCAATCACCCAGGCACTGACTATATGCTCTACTTAAAAGGGTTGATTTTATTTACGCCCCCTAGTGCAGTATTTTCTCGCTTTACCCAACAAGACCCGTCAGAACGTGACCCCCAAGCATTACGCAAATCTTACGAAGCCTTCAATACTTTAGTCACGCGGTTTCCAGATAGTCGCTACTCACCTGATGCACGCAAACGCATGAATTGGTTGGTTAATATTATGGCTGATCACCAAGTACATTTAGCCCGTTTTTATTATGATCGCCAAGCTTATGTTGCAGCGATTAATCGTGCCCAAAACGTCATTACCGAGTTTGAAGGGGTGCCTGCCTCTGAGATGGCCCTCTACATTATGATGATTTCATATCAAAAACTAGGCTTAACTGACCTGAGCAAAGATTCAGAGCGCGTTTTGCTCAAGAATTTTCCGAATACCACCTTGATCGCCAATGGGTTTCCAGAAAAGTACAGGAAATGGAACCCCTTACGTTTACTTTAAATCGCTCGCGGTTTGACGCTTTATGGTTAAAAAGTTAACCGCGTCGCTTAGCAAACGTGTGCGCTTAAACGGCGGTAAACCTTGCCACAACAAACGACCGTATGGTTTTTCAACTAAGCGGGTGTCGCCAACCATCAGCACACCCCAGTCTTGCTCGCTGCGTATCAAACGACCCGCACCTTGCTTGAGTGTGATGGCTGCCTCGGGTAGCTGAAAAGACATAAATGGGTTGCCCCCTTCTTGACGGCAGACTTTGAGCCGCGCTTCAAGCACGGGGTCGTCTGGCGGAGCAAAGGGCAGCTTGTCAATGGCCACGGTTGTTAGCTGACTGCCCACCACATCTATACCCTCCCAAAAGCTGGCACTACCCACTAAAACGGCATGGGGTGTTTCACGAAATTTTTCAAGTAAAAAACGTCGGGTTTGTGTGCCTTGCCGCAAAATAGGCCATTCAATTTGATTAGCTTCATAGATTTCGGCTAATAGTTGAGCCACGCGTTCAACCGCTCTGAGGGTTGTACACAGCACCAGTGTAGCGCCCTCACCGGCCTGAATAAGGGGGAACAAGGCTTCAACAAATCGATTTAAAAAATCAGGTGCCTGCGGTAACGGCAACCCTGTTGGCACATAGAGCAAGGCTTGCTCTGGGTAACTAAACGGTGAGTCGTAACGAACGGTTTGTGCTTTTTCAAGGCCTAAGCGTGAAGTGAAATGACTAAAGTCACCTTTAACAGTTAAGGTGGCTGACAAAAATATGCGTGCCTGTTCGACTTCGCCTTCTTTGGTAAAAAGCTCGGCCACCGATAGCGGTGCGCTGTGTAAACGCAAATGATGCAGACCCAACTCAAGCCAATGCACAACAGTGTTTGAAGCTGACGATTGACCCCACTGAGTCAGACGCGTTTGAATCGTATCAAGCGAACGCAATGCGGCCGCCAAATCAGGGTGCCGCTCTTGTTGGCTAATTAAAGCNNACCCGTCGCGCAGGCAGTTGCTCAAGCGCGGCACAAGAAAGACGTAATACTTTTGTAGCGTTTTCAATTGCCTGCGACAAGGTAGACCAGGGTGCAGCCTCGCGAGCCTGCGCTAGGCCTGTCACCTCAATCAAGTGCGCGAGCTCGATGATTTGATGCGTTGATATCTGTTTTCCTAAAAACCGCGTAGCGGTCTCAGGCAACTGATGGGCTTCGTCAAAAATAATGATGTCAGCTTGTGGCAGTAAGTCTGTGATGCCCTCTTCTTTTAAAGCCATGTCGGCCATAAAGAGTGCATGATTGATGACGACAACATCAGCCTCTTGTGCAAGTCGACGTGCCTTATAAACAAAACAGTCTTTAACGTGGGGGCACTCTTGCCCTAAGCAATTTTCGCGAGTGGCCGTAACGCGTGACCAAATATCAGCGTCTTCAGGTACCGTTTGCAACTCGGCACGGTCACCTGTTTTAGATCGCTGTGCAAACTGGGTGATTTGGCGAAGTTGATAGACCTCACCGCGGGCTTTCAGGCCTTGCGGGTCATCTTGTAAACGTTCGAGGTAATAATGACAAACATAATTGCTACGGCCTTTTAACAAGGCTGTCACAACCGGTACATTAAGTGACGCTCTGACCTGGGGGAAGTCTTTGCTGTAGAGTTGATCTTGTAAAGTTCGGGTACCCGTTGAAATTAGTACTTTGCCACCTGCCATCATAGCGGGCACAAGGTAAGCCCATGTTTTACCAATACCTGTACCGGCCTCAGCAATGAGGGTGCCACGGGTTTCGATGGTTCGAGCAATATCGTGAGCTAGAGCGCGTTGCGCATCGCGCATACGGTAACGGTCTGACTGCTCAGCCAGCGGCCCTTCAGCGGCAAAAATATCGTCTAAATCAGTTCCAAACATACTTTAGTAATTTGAGTGTGTGTTGCATGATAACCCCGCACGGTGCTGAATATCATCTTATGGCACAATCGCCCGAGCTTTTCAATTCATACTGCGAGACAAAAAACGAATGACTACAATTTTATTAAGCCCTACATTCTCAAACCCAACTGCGATTCGCGCACGCATTGTGACGCAACTTGCTACTGAGCTCAACGTCGCACCTAGACAAATAGAAGCCACCATGGGTTTGCTTGATGAGGGTGCCACGGTGCCTTTTATTGCACGGTATCGCAAAGAAACGACTGGGGGTCTTGATGATACGGTGCTACGCAACCTTGAAACCCGCTTAGACTATTTATCAAGTTTTGAAGAAAGACGCACAGCCGTTATCGTTTCTGTTGAACAACTTGGGCATATGACCGATGCTTTGGCAAAATCATTGCGTGAAGCTGATAGTAAACAGCGCCTTGAAGACCTTTATGCCCCTTATAAGCCCAAACGTCGAACGCGTGCGCAAATCGCCCGAGAAGCCGGTTTAGAGCCCTTAGCTGACGCAATATTAAATGACTTCAAAGCTGAGCCCGAAGTCTTGGCTGCTCAATACCTGAATAACGAGGCCAACATACTTGATACGAAAGGTGCGTTAGATGGTGCACGCGACATTTTGGCTGAACGCTATGCAGAAACAGCCGATGTCGTCGCTGACATGCGTCAATATGTTTGGCAGCATGGTTATTTACACGCGCGTGTCGTTGAGGGTAAAGAAGCAGAAGGCGCCAATTTTCGTGATTGGTTTAATTTCTCTGAGCCGCTACGTAAAGTGCCTTCGCACCGTATGCTGGCAATGTTACGTGGCCGTCAACAAAGTGTGCTTGATTTACGCATTGGTTTGTCAGCTGAAGAAGACATACTCATTCCGCACCCATGCGTTGAACGTTTAGCCATGCGACTTGCCATACCTAGTGATGCCTTTACCCCACAAGCCAGCCCTCGCTCACGTTGGTTAGGTGATGTATCACGCTGGACGTGGCGCGTCAAAATGCTGACAGCTTTTGAAACCGAATTTATTTCTAATTTAAGAGAATCGGCTGAAACTGAAGCCATTCGGGTTTTTGCTGCCAACCTAAAAGACTTACTACTAGCCGCCCCTGCGGGACCTAAAGCTGTGTTGGGGCTTGACCCTGGCATTCGCACTGGTGTGAAGCTTGCTGCGATTGACGTGACCGGCAAAGTACTTGAAACCGCCACCATTTACCCATTTGAACCCCGTAAAGATATCAGCGGTAGCTTAAACACATTAGCGCGTATTGCTCGCACGCACAATATTGAATTAGTGGCTATCGGTAACGGTACTGCATCGCGCGAAACAGAAAAACTGGTTGCGCATTTAAGCACCTCAAACCCCGATTTAAAGCTCACCCGCATCGTTGTCTCTGAAGCAGGTGCATCGATTTATTCAGCCTCTGAACTTGCGGCTAAAGAATTTCCTGATCTCGATGTGACGTTACGTGGCGCGGTGTCAATCGCTCGTCGCTTACAAGACCCTTTGGCTGAGTTGGTCAAAATTGAGCCAAAGGCAATTGGTGTTGGTCAGTATCAGCATGATGTCAATCAACGTCAATTGATGGGTGCGCTTGACACGGTTGTTGAAGATTGTGTCAATGCAGTGGGGGTTGATGTCAATACGGCTTCAGCTGCCCTTTTGATGCACGTATCGGGCTTGAACAGCACGTTGGCGCAACACATCGTGACGCACCGCGAAAACAAAGGCGCGTTTAAAAACCGCAAGGCTCTTCTTGATGTCACTCGATTTGGTGACAAAGCATTTGAACAGGCCGCTGGATTTTTAAAGGTCATAGGCGGCGACAACCCGCTAGACGCGTCAGCCGTTCACCCCGAAGCGTACCCAGTTGTGAATAAAATTTTAAGCTATTTGAAACTTGATATTCAACAAACTATTGGCAACAAAACCCATTTGCAATCGTTAAGCCCGTCTTTATTTATCGATGATAAGTTTGGTATTCCCACGGTTCAAGACATTTTGTCTGAGCTTGAAAAGCCGGGTCGCGATCCACGCCCAGCGTTTGAAACGGCACGTTTTGAAGAGGGCATTGAAAGCCTTAACGACCTCAAAGTCGGTATGACCTTAGAGGGGGTAGTGACTAACGTGGCTAATTTTGGCGCTTTTGTTGATATTGGTGTTCATCAAGATGGTTTGGTACATATTTCAGCACTGTCAACTCAATTTGTACAAGACCCACGTGATGTGGTGCGTGTCGGTCAAACAGTAAAAGTTAAAGTGATGGAAGTTGATACGGCTCGCAAACGCATTGCCTTAACAATGCGTCTTGATGATGATGCACTCAGCACCCGTGGGCCTCAGGCAAACAGCACAAACAGTAAAACGGGTCATGAAGCTAAAGCAGGCCATCGAGCAAATAAAAACGAAGGTGCACAGGTTAAAGCAGGCTTGAAAAGCCCAGTACAAACTTTAGGTGAAAGTGCCATGGCTAGGGCTTTCAGTCAGCTTAAGCGTTAATGTATAAATTAGGTATGAGCCAGTGCAACAAACCCACTTTCAACTGCAGGTTGAAAGTGGGTCGCAGCGGGCTGAACTGGGCTAGTACACCTATAGCATTTTGATGAGTACCGTTATATTGCTGGCGCTTAGGCTAACCCAAGCAATATGAGGTTAAAAGTTTATGCCTTAATTGTCTGAATGACTGATGGCAAGAAGTGCCA
>DITR01000122.1:0-2330 GCA_002422175.1 Alcaligenaceae bacterium UBA6179 | reverse complement strand
CATGCCCGCTTGTTTTGGGTCTGTATGTGGCAATGATGCAAACAGTTCGTTGCCTTCTTGATCAAGTAATCTAAATCTAAATTGCTGATCGGTATCGCGGTAGCTCACAAAACGAGGCATTTTTTGTTTCGTTAGGGTAGCTTTTTTCAGTGTCGAGGGCTGTGTAGATTTAAAAGAACGCAAACCTACTGCACTGCGTAACTCAGTCATGAAGGGGGCTGAACGCTCACGTGCTCGAAGTGCACCTTTAATCAGAATATCTTCAATATCATCTGGGTGCGCCATCAAGTCTGCATAGCGGCCACGCAATGGGGCTAAAGCCCCTTCAACCTGTGTGCACAGGGCTTTCTTGGCATCGCCCCAACTCATGCCCTGAGCAAGTTTATCAACAAAAACTTGCGCTTCATCTTTGGTGGCGAAGGCTTGAAAAATAGGTAATAGATTTGAGTCTTCCGCGTTTTTAGGTTCGCCAGGACCCTTTGAATCAGTGACAATTTTAGCGATGGCGGCTTGAAGGGCTTTTTCTCCACCTTCAAATAACGGAACGGTATTGTTATAGCTCTTTGACATCTTTCGGCCATCAAGACCTGGCAAGACAGACATGTCGTCTTGAATCATGGCTTGAGGCAAAACAAATAACTCACGACCAGCACCAAACAAATGATTAAAACGCTGTGCAATATCTCGGGTCATTTCAATGTGTTGCAATTGATCTCGACCCACTGGCACCTGATGAGCATTGAACATCAAAATATCAGCAGCCATCAAAATAGGGTATGAAAATAAACCCATCGTGATGCCATCATCATCTTCAATTTGTTTGTCACGATTCACGTCGACTGAAGCTTTATAAGCATGTGCTCGATTCATCAAACCCTTACCCGTTACACAGGTCAATAACCAACTTAATTCTGTAATTTCGGGAATATCAGATTGTCGATAAAAAAAGGCCTTATTTGGATCAAGCCCTGCAGCCAGCCAAGTCGCGGCAATCTCAAGACGCGAACGCGCAATACGATCAGGGTCTTCACATTTGATCAGCGCGTGATAGTCTGCCAAAAAGAAAAACGCTTCAGTATGAGGGTTAAGACTCGCTTGAACGGCAGGGCGTATTGCACCAACATAGTTCCCCAAATGCGGCGTACCCGAAGTCGTAATACCCGTTAAGACACACGTTTTCATTTGAAAGCCAACTCACAATATCGATAAATAATTAAATTAAAGTTTATGGGCGAGAATAAAATTAAATCACCAAGACCCAACATGTTACCGCTTATCAGTTAGCGCGTAAAACCTCATCACTGTAAGCAAAAATATCAAAGTGAAACAGTTTTACGTCTTTCACGATCAAGGTACTTTTTGGTTTGCATTTCCTCAATACGCGATACGGTGCGCTGAAATTCGTTAGCNNGTGTAGAGCGCTTCAGGCTCACACTCGGCTGACATAATTAGTTTTACATTATGGTCATACAGCACATCAATTAACCAAGTGAAACGGCGCGCTTCAGACGCGTGCCGCGGCCCCATACACGGTACACCTGACAAAATGATGGTTTGAAAGCGGTTAGCAAGTTCTAAATAATCATTTTGCGATCGAGGGCCACCGCATAGCGTCGCAAAATCAAACCACACCACATTACCCGAACGGGCAAGCGCCTTAATTTCTCTGTGTTCAATATTTAATATGGGGTCAAGCGGTTGGGTATCAGAGAGATTTTCAAAGGCATTTCTAACCGCGGCCTCGGCAACCTCATCATTAGGATAGTGAAAAACCTTAACTTTATCGAATATAAGACGACGATAGTCAATGCCACTGTCGACATTGAGAATATCCATCTTACTTTCAATTAATTCAATAGCAGGCAACAGGCGGTCTCTGTGTAAGCCATCAGGATAGAGCGTGCAAGGCTCATAGTTAGAAGTCATCACAAATTCTGTACCATTTTTAAATAAACCAGTTAAAAGTTTATATAAAATCATGGCGTCAGCCACATCGGACACATGAAACTCGTCAAAGCAAATTAAACGGTAACGGCGAGAAATACGTTTGGCCACTTCGTCAAGTGGGTCTTGTGTACCTTTCACATCGTTAAGTTCGCGATGCACACTGCGCATGAATTCATGAAAATGCACACGTGTTTTACGTTTAAGTGGAACGGTGTTGAAAAAAGCGTCCATCAAAAAGCTTTTACCGCGCCCTACACCGCCCCATAAGTAGACACCACGAGGAATAGGTGGATGATTGAGCAATCGCTTCACAGCATTTGTTCGATAACTTAAATAAACAGACCATTCGTCATAAAAAGTTTGTAGGCGCTCAGCCGCGCGCC
>DITR01000064.1:12731-19084 GCA_002422175.1 Alcaligenaceae bacterium UBA6179 | reverse complement strand
TTTCAAAAAAGAGATTGAAGACACTTTTACCCCTTAACAGGGGTACCTTTTTGACGTCACGTTGGGCTAACGGCACAAATGTGTTGGCGGTATCAAGTATGTGCGTCAAAATTGTGCGCGACAACCCCTCAGTCGTGATGAGGTGTGTCAGCTCGCCATGACGGTTTAATTGTGGGTTAAGCATCACGCATCACCATTTTCTAAATGAAGGGACAAAGCCCCTGCTTCGGTTTTTTGCAATACAAAGTTATCTGTCTTTGGTAGATCAACTGTTAACGCTGCAAAGTCAGCATCTATTGGTAATTGCCGACCACCCCGATCAATTAAAACCACCAGTTTGATCGAAGCGGGACGCCCGTGATCAAACAATTCGTTCATGGCAGCACGTATGGTGCGCCCGGTGTAGAGCACATCGTCAACCAAAATTAAATGTTGGCCTTCGACCTGAAAGTCAATTTGCGTTGGCATGACTTGTGTGTGTAGACCAATACGGTCAAAATCATCTCGATAGAAACTGATATCAAGTAAGCCACAGGTACCTAACAAACCCAAGTCTTGATGCAGTCTTTGCGCTAACCAAGCCCCACCAGAATGAATGCCTACTAAATGTACAGATTTATGATCAAGCGGCGCAATTAAAGCCTGTACAGCCGCACGCAAAGTTTCATACAACTGCTCACCGGTCGGCAAGTCAGGTTGAGCTGAAGGTTGTTTTGATGTCATATTGAACTCTGTTGTTGTGGTGTCAAACAAGCATCGAGATATCTTTGCAAAATCACTGCGGCAGCAAAGGCGTCATCGGGTCGGTTGCCAACTGATGATTGTGCCTCAAGACTTGAATCTCTTTCGTCAACCAAATGTACGGGCAAATTAAAGCGCCCTTGCAGTTGCTGGGCGAAACGCCGACTTTGCATACTGGCTAATTGTTCCTGGTTGTCTTGGGTTAATGGCAAACCCACTACCAGTTCGTTGGGTTGCCACATTTTAATCAACGCTTCAATGCGTGCAAATCGCACCTTGCGCACTTCAGAATGAATAATTTCTAGCGCTCGCGCTTGCAACAAAACCGTATTTCCCAGTGCCACACCGATACGCTTGGTGCCAAAATCAAACCCCATCAGGGTTTGCTCATGCATGACCTACCGCACCCGTCAACATGATGGGATCAATACCCAATAACCCCAATGCTTTTAAATAACGGTCTTCTGGGGGCACATCAAACAAAATATTGTCTTCTGCCGCCACACTCAGCCAAACGTTTTGTGCCATTTCTTCTTCGAGTTGCCCGGCACCCCAGCCAACATAACCCAGCGTAACGAGCAAACGTGTCGGGCCGACACCCTCTGCGACGTCTTGCAAAATGTCGCGCGATGTTGTTAACGCCAAGGTGTCGCCCAAGTCTAGGCTTGAGTTGTAAGGCCTTAATGAACTGTGCAACACAAAACCGCGGTCGGTTTGTACCGGGCCACCTTGAAAAACCCGATTTTGGGTAAGATTAAGCGTGGTTTCTGCATTGTTCGCTAACTCAACTTGTTCAAGCAAATGCGTGACAGTCAAGTCAGTGGGTCGATTAATCATCAAACCCAAAGCACCCTTTGAAGAATGCTCACAGACATAAATGACACTGCCCGCGAAATATTCATCGCCCAGCCTAGGCATGGCCAGCAGAAAGTGCTTTGCAAAAAAAACCGCCTCAGTCATTAAATTTCCATGAGTTCAAAATCTTCTTTACGGGCGCCACACTCTGGACAGACCCAATTTGGTGGGACATCAGCCCATTTTGTACCCGGCGCAATGCCATCATCTGGCGCACCAGTGGCTTCGTCGTATACCCAACCACATATTAAACACATCCAAGTTTGCATTAATCTCTCTACTGTTCTTTTACAATGTACGTAATGTTACCTAATGATGAAGCAATTGCCTGATACCCGTCCCCCACTTACACTCATTTTTGGGGTTTTTGACCCCACTGGTGCCCATGGCCTACCCGCTGACGCCGTTACCTGCGCGGCTTGGGGTTCTCACGCCCTTGGGGTATTAACGGGTACAACTCTTGCAGATTCTTCAGGTTCACTTCAAATTGACCCTATTATCGCCGAACAAATCGACGAGCAGGCGCGTACCCTACTTGAAGACATGCAAATTTCTGCATTTAAAGTCGGAGCGTTGTTTTCACCCGAGGCGGCTAGCGTTATAGCCCAAATTATCGCTGACTATAGCGACGCCCCCATGGTTTTGCATTTAGGCGAGAGCTACACCGCCCCCGAGAGCAGTGGCGACCCAGACGAATACGATGTCATGGTAGGGGCTACTCTTGAGTTGCTTTTGCCTCAAACGCACATTGTTGTGATTGACGAAACCCGTTTAAAGCACTGGTTTAACGATGACGTGGTTGAGCATCTTGAAGGGGCAACAGGCCCTAGCGAGCTCTTAACCCTGGGGGCTGATTGGGCTTTGGTGCTTAACCACACACAGCGACCGGGGCATCAAGTGAATTTACTATTAGGTCCAGAGAATCAAACCTATAGCTGGGCCTCTTGGCCACGCCCCCATCGGGTTCAAGATATCAGTGGTTTAGTGGCTGCGGCGGTTACTGCCGGCCTTGCCCAGGGCTTAACCCCTGCGCAAGCCTGCGAACAGGCTTGCGCTTACGCTACCTTAACCCTTGAAGAGGCATTCCAGGCAGGTATGGGGGCTCGCACGGCGCGACGATTTATTCCATTTAAAGTGACTCAGGCAAAATCGCCATCACAAACAAATTAACCCTATGACAAGCCAACCCAACACACCATCCGTTCCCCAACGCCCCATTTTTCCAAAAGGCTTATACGGCATTACACCTGAATGGCAAGATATTGAAAAGCTTGATGATGCCATTCAAGCTGCGGCGGCGGGTGGCATGAAAGTTGTACAGTTGCGTAACAAAACGGCTAACCCAAGCACGCGTCTCGCTTTTGCACAGCGGTTGCTTAAAACGTGTCATAGCCTAGGGGTTTTATTCATCTTAAATGACGACTGGCGCTTGGTACAGCAGCTTGTTGAGCTAGGGCCTATTGGCGCGCATATCGGTCGCGATGACGGCGACAGCCAAGCTGTTAGGAAGGCATTGGGCGACCCAATCGTTTTAGGGGTATCTTGTTATGATGACCTTGATCGCGCTGTTGCCGCCGCGCAACCGATTTCTAACAAAGCCTTGAACTCAACTGACATTGAACCCTTATTTTTAACCATAACGGGTCCAACCGTCGACTATGTTGCATTTGGCGCAATGTTTGCCTCAAACACCAAGCCTGGCGCACCACCCGCATCTTTAAATGTTTTGACGCAAGCCCGCCAGCACTGGCAACACCATGTCAATCGACCGGCCCTTGTGGCAATAGGGGGCATTACTGTACACAACGCCTCTATGGTCATGCAGGCTGGGGCTGATTCACTCGCAGTCGCAGGAGGCCTTTTTTTAAGCCCTCATATCGAACAAACTGCGCGTCAATTCACTGAGATAATTCAACAATGAATAACGCAACAACCTGAATAGACCCTATTTAAAGGCTACTCTATCTCATTACAAAAACGATACAACACTCAAATTTTGGAGCACGACCGTACATGACGACAACCAATGCAGCCCTTTTTGAACGAGCCTGTTTAAGTATTCCAGGCGGCGTTAATTCGCCGGTACGTGCATTTAAATCGGTTGGAGGCACCCCACGATTTGTGGCACGCTCATTTGGCCCCCACTTTTGGGACGCTGAGGGCAAACAGTACATCGACTATATCGGTTCGTGGGGTCCAGCTATTTTGGGTCACGCCCACCCTGAGGTCGTAAAAGCAGTGCAAGATGCTGCCGTCAACGGGATGTCGTATGGCGCACCGACTGAGGCCGAGGTCATCATGGCTGAAACCTTGATCGCGCGCATGCCATCTATTGAACAAGTCAGGCTGGTTAGCTCTGGCACTGAAGCCACCATGAGCGCTATTCGTTTGGCACGCGGTGCAACAGATCGCCCTAAAATTATTAAATTTGAAGGGTGTTATCACGGCCATGCTGACAGCCTGCTCGTCAAGGCCGGCTCTGGGTTACTGACGTTTGGCAACCCGACTTCTGCAGGTGTACCACCTGAGTTTGTCGCCCACACGATTGTGCTTGATTACAACGATATTAGTGCTGTTGAGGCCGCCTTTAAAGAATTTGGCACCCAAATTGCCTGCATAATTGTTGAGCCGATGGCCGGCAACATGAATCTAGTCAAGCCTATACCCGGCTTTTTAGAATGCCTGCGTGATCAATGTACACAACACGGTGCAATTTTAATTTTTGATGAAGTGATGACGGGTTTTCGAGTGGGCCCACAGGGCGTACAGGGCTTAACCGGCATCAAGCCAGACCTCACGACTTTAGCTAAAGTCATTGGTGGTGGCATGCCGATTGGGGCCTTTGGTGGCCGCAAAGATATTATGCAAAACTTAGCACCCGTTGGGGCCGTCTATCAAGCGGGTACGTTGTCGGGCAACCCGGTAGCCGTTGCTGCCGGCTTAAAGACTCTTGAATTATTGGCTGCACCTGGCTTTTATGAACGCCTTTCAGCCACCACCACAGCGCTGATGCAAGGTATGGTTGAGCGTGCCAAAGCCCATCACATTGCCTTTAACGCTGACAGTGAAGGTGGTATGTTTGGTATGTACTTTTCAGAAAAAATACCGACCTGTCTTGCCGATGTGTCGTCATCAGACATTGCAACGTTCAATCGTTTCTTTCATTTGATGCTTGATCAAGGGGTATACCTTGCACCTTCAGCATATGAAGCGGGCTTTGTATCAGCCATGCACACTGATCAAATTATTCAAACCACGCTTGACGCAGCAGACCATGCATTTAAACAATTAAAAATGAACGCTTAAAAAAATACCTTAAGACGAATACTTAAAACAAACACATACTTAAAAGGTTCATCATGGCAGTCAACCTTGTTATTCCTGATCGCGCAGCAGTTCACCCTGTAGCAGGGGTCGAAATTGGTATTGCTTCTGCAGGCATTCGTAAGATTGGTAAAAAAGATTTAACGGTGTTTCGTCTTGCTGCGGGCACAACCGTAGCGGGCGTATTTACCACCAATCGTTTTAAAGCTGCGCCAGTGCAAGTTTGTGAAACTCACTTAGCACCCGTAGACGGTGCAGCCCACATTCGTGCCTTGGTCATCAACACCGGCAATGCCAATGCAGGAACCGGTGCAACAGGGTTGCGTGTTGCAAATGAAACCTGCGAAACCGTGGCTCAGCTTCTGGGCATTCAGGCGCAATCAGTCTTACCTTTTTCAACGGGCGTGATTTTAGAACCGCTTTCACTTGAAAAAATCAAAACCGCTTTACCTGCTGCCATCGCCGACTTTTCGGCTAATCATTGGTTTGATGCGGCTCACAGCATTATGACCACCGATACGCTACCTAAAATCTATTCCACCCAAATCGTTGTGGGTGGGCATACCGTCACCATCACAGGCATCAGCAAAGGTGCAGGCATGATTCGCCCCAATATGGCGACCATGTTGGGTTACTTGGCTACTGATGCGGGCATTGCTGCACCGCTCATGAGTGATTTAGCGAAAGACTTAGCAAACCATTCCTTCAACCGCATTACAGTTGATGGCGACACCTCAACCAACGACTCATTCATAATGATGGCTACTGGTCAATCTGGTTTGTCGATTCAAAGTACGCAAGATCCACACTTTGAAGTGCTCAAACAAGCCCTCATCGTTGCCGCCCGCGATTTGGCACAAAAAATTGTGCGCGATGCTGAAGGTGCCACCAAATTTATGACAATAGTGGTTGAGCAAGCACATAGCACCGCCGAGGCATTAAAAGTTGCCTACGCCATTGCACACTCACCCTTAGTTAAAACTGCTTTTTTTGCGTCAGACCCTAATCTAGGCCGCATTTTAGCGGCCATCGGCTACGCCGGCATTGACGACCTTGATGTTAACCACGTTAAGCTCTGGTTAGGTGATGTCTTAGTCGCACAAGAGGGCGGCCGCCACCCTGATTACCGTGAACAAGATGGGCAACGTATCATGAAAGAGGCTGAAATTTTAGTGCGTGTGGCATTGGGTCGCGGCAATGTAAGCGATACGGTATACACCTGCGATTTTTCTCATGAATACGTCACCATCAATGCTGACTATCGGTCTTAATATAAGTATGAATGCATCAAATTCAAATCAAAATTCAGTAGGCGACCTGTCAACCTTGCTAGCGCGCGCTGAACGCGTTTTGCAACAACTCGAGCACTGGTTACCCCCCGCCCCCCTACCGACAGATTGGTCCGCCCAGGCGTTTCGTTGGCGCAAGCGCGG
>DITR01000064.1:0-12714 GCA_002422175.1 Alcaligenaceae bacterium UBA6179 | reverse complement strand
ATGACAGGTTCTCGGGGAACAGGTAAAAGCTCATTGGTTAAAGCGATGCTTGATCGTTATGCCGAGCAAGGTTTGCGTTTAATTGAAGTCGACAAAACCGATATGGTTGATTTGTCAGATATTGTTGATTTAGTGGCTCAGCGACCCGAGCGTTTTATTGTGTTTTGTGATGACCTGTCTTTCGATGAAGGTGAGATCGGCTACAAGGCACTCAAGTCAGTACTTGATGGGTCAGCCTCGGCTACAGGGCACAACGTATTGGTATATGCCACGTCAAACCGTCGTCACTTAATGCCAGAATACATGCACGAAAACCTTCAGGCGCAACATCAGACTGATGGTGAAGTTCACCCCGGCGAAAGCGTCGAAGAAAAAATTTCTTTATCTGAACGTTTTGGTCTTTGGTTATCGTTCTATCCCTTTAGACAAGACGACTATCTTGATATCGTGGCGCATTGGTTAAAAACCTTGGGCTGCGATGACGAGCAAATTGCGGCGGCTCGAACCGAGGCTTTGCAATGGACGCTTGAACGCGGTTCACGATCAGGGCGTGTGGCATGGCATTTTGCGCGCGACTGGGCGGCGCGCCATGTCTAATTTGGGTGAGCTTAATCAACAAGCGCCTCATACATTGATGACTGAATCGGGTTCTGCAATGAGAACCGGCCACGTCACAGATGTTGCGGTGGGTATCATTGAGCGACCTGACGGTACCCTGTTGTTTGGGCAACGCCCAGAAGGCAAACCTTGGTCGGGTTGGTGGGAACTACCCGGTGGCAAACTTGAACCTGGCGAAACGGCTGCACAGGCGCTCAAGCGTGAGCTAAAAGAAGAGCTCGGCATTGATGTGACCGAATCTAGGCCTTGGGTCACACGGGTGCATCACTACCCCACCACCACAGTCAGGCTGGCGTTTCATCGTGTCACAGCGTGGAAAGGTGAGCCAAGCGGTTTAGAGAACCAAGCCCTGCGTTGGCTGACCCCTGAACAAGCATCAAAATCAGAGCATCTACTGCCCGCCACCTACCCCCCTCTAAAATGGTTAAGCTTTCCAGACTTATACGCCATCACCTCAATCAGTGCGGTTGCATCACAACCCACCGCAGCTTGCATCAAACTATTTTTTGACAAGCTTGAACGCGCGTTAACGTCTGGTATTCGCTTATTTCAGTGGCGTGAACCCAATTGGTCAAATGACGACGCCCTTCATCAGCAAACCTTTGAAGCCACGCTACTAACATGCCGTCAAGCCGGTGCGCGCTTAATGGTGAATAGTGTTCACCATGAGACTTGGTGGCAACAAGCCGATGGCGTTCAGCTTCGTCAACACGATGCTGCTGCCATCCAAAGTCGCCCCTCACTAAGCGATCACCACTGGGTGGCTGTTTCAGCACACGATCTTAACGCACTCGATCATGCACAAAAACTCGATGCTGATTTTGTCACGCTCAGCCCCGTGATGCCCACAAATTCACACCCTGGTGCACCGCATTTAGGTTGGGAAGCCTTTGAAGCGCTGCAAACGCAAGCGGGTGTGCCTGTATATGCCTTGGGTGGCTTATCACCCAACGATTTACTTTTGGCTCACAGCTTTGGCGGGCACGGGGTTGCCGGCATTGGCCAATTCCTGGTCTGACCAACCGCCACCTAAGGCGGAAATCAACTGAACGCTTGCGGCTAAACGCTCGCCCATTAGACTTATTTGTGTGCGTTCATTATTCAGTGCAGTGGTTTCAAGCACGGCAACACTTAAATAATCAACTAACCCTTGTTCGTATTGGTTTTGTGACAAACGAACCGCTTCGCGGGCGGAATCAACAGCCAATTTTTGTACTTCCTGTTCTTTAGCCTGCACACGCAATTGCACCATGGCATTGTCAACTTCTTGAATGGCATTCAAAACAGTCAAGCGATATGCTGCCGCTTGAATATCAAAATTAGCTCGTGCTTGCTCAACGCGAGAAGTACGCAGGCCACCATCAAATATACTAAATGCTAATGCAGGACCGAGCGCCCAAAGCTGCGCCGGCGCGGTAAATAATTGAGCATACTGAGCCGTCTGAAAACCCGCACTACCACTCAAAGTTAAATCGGGAAACCATGCAGCCGTGGCCACACCAATTTGAGCATTAGCGGCTGCGGTATTGCGCTCAGCTTGTGCAATATCTGGTCGTCGCTCGAGCAAGGTTGACGGTATGCCCACCGGAACTAACGGAGGCTGAATAAGCCAGTTCACATGTGGAGCAATGGTCAGCGCAGAGGGCGGGCGACCAAGCAACACGGCAATCGCATTTTCTAATGCTGTGCGCTGCCATTCAAGGTTAATTAATTGTGCACGCGTGCTTTCAAGCTGTGTGCGCGACACAGCCACATCACTTTTACCTGATACACCTGCCTTATATCGATTTTCGGTCAGCTTTAAAGATTTTTCATAAGCAGCAACGGTTGCAGCCAGCAAACTTTTTTGTGCATCAAGCACTCTAAGTTGAAAATAGGTCGTGGCTAGCACCGTTTGTTGACTCAAACGCACCCCAGCAAGGTTTGCCGCACTGGCTTGCATCGATGCTTCATTAGACTCAATATTGCGACGAATGCCACCCCATAAATCAAGCTGCCAACTTGCACCTAAACTGGCACCATAACGGGTTTGCGGCGCAGGGTTGATATCAAAACCACTGGTTGAAGTGCTGTAAGGCGCGTCAGAGCGAGTCAAATCGGCATTTAACCCCAAAGTGGGGTATTGAGCCGAGCTGGCTTGTTTAACCAGCGCCAACGCATTCTGGAATTGTGCCGCCGCTTGCGCAACCGTTAAGTTAGTTTGGTTCACTTGGTCCATCAAGCCTGTCAAAACAGGGTCTTGGTAAATTTGCCACCATTCCGTTGTGACGACTTGGCTTGAGGTGTCAAATACCTTCCACCCCTCAACCTCTTTAAACTGTAAACCTGTATCAACAATAGGTTTGACATAATCGGGGCCGACCGAACAGGCACTGAGCAAACCAGCCAGCAATAGCGCGCTACACACGCGATTTAAATGGCCACCTAAGACCATTAAATTTAAGTGTTTCTGATTACTCATTTTTAAATCATTCATCGCATCATGCTTTAGATTGACAGCTATTGTTGACGTTTGATTGTACGCAACCTATCAAGGTACAAGTAAACAACCGGGGTGGTGTAAAGGGTAAGTAGTTGACTCATAACAAGCCCACCCACAATAGTAATACCCAAAGGCTGACGTATTTCGGCCCCTGCACCATGCGCCAAAATGAGGGGAATAGCCCCAGCAATAGCAGCTAAAGTCGTCATTAAAATGGGGCGCAAACGCGTTAAGCTGGCTGCATGAATGGCTTGTCGCGGTGACAAGCCAAGTTTGCGTTGCGCATCAAGGGCAAAATCGACCATCATGATAGCGTTCTTTTTGACGATACCAATCAATAAAAACAAACCAATAAAAGCGATCAAGGTAAATTCTGTTTTTAATAACACCAACGCCAATAATGCACCCACCCCAGCCGAGGGAAGCGTCGACAAAATCGTAAGGGGGTGTATGGCACTTTCATACAAAATACCCAACACAATGTACATTGTGACCAGTGCCGCCAAAATCAACCAAGGTAAGCGCATAAGCGTATTTTGCAAAAGTTGAGCTGTACCTTGAAAGCTTGCTTGTATGCGGTCGCTGGGTAAATTAATATCGGCTACAGCCTGATCAATCGCAGCCACGGCTTCACCCAACGCTACATTGGGCGCAAGATTAAAAGAAATGGTGTCAGCAACCAATAGCCCTTGATGATTCACACTGATCGGTGCATTGCGCATTTCAATTTTTGCTAATGTGGTGAGGGGCACTTGTTGACCCGCTGAACTGATCAGCATGACACGATCAAGTGACTGCACCCCTTGAGAAAATATTGGGTCAACATTTAACACCACCCGATACTGATTAAGGTTGCCGTAAATCACTGAGACCTGTCGTTGTGCAAATGCATTATTTAAAGCTGAAGAAATGGCTTGCATTGACACGCCCAACCGAGCAGCCTGATCACGATCAATGACTAGCGTAGCCTGATTGCCACGGTCTTCAACATCAGTTTGCACGTCAGCGAGCTGCGGGAGTGCTTCCATCGCGCGTTGCACTTTTAAACGCCATTCACGCAAATCATTAAAGTCTGAGGCAAGCAGAGTATATTGGTATTGTGCAGCTGACGAGCGACCACCCGCACGCACATCTTGTGCAGCCACCAACGTCAAACGAGCGCCGGGTGTACTCATCAGTTTCGGTCGCAAACGATTGATGACCTCAATAGCCGACGCCTTTCGCTCAGCACGCGGGGCCAGCTGAACAGCCAAGAAGCTACTGTTACTGCCCCCTGAACCACGAGCATAGGCCGTTACCGATTTCACAGCTGGGTCGCTCATTAACACTTTCCGAAATTGATCCAGCTTAGGCTGCATCGATTCAAACGACACGCCATCATCCGTTCCAAAAAAACCCAACAACAAACCAATATCTTGTTCAGGAAAAAACCCTTTGGGCACAATGCTGTAAAGATAAAAATTTAAACCCACTGTGGCTAACAGCGTGACGAGCATTAATCGACTGTGGTTCAAAGCCCAGTTTAAGCTGTGATCATAACCGTCATAAATAAGCCGCATCCATTTGCCGCTGGCGCGTAACGTTTCACTCTCGGGCTTTGATGAGGCTGAGGCCCCAGTTTGTGGGTCATCATCATGGCCCAATATTTTAGAACCGTATGTGTCTGTGTTTTTGGAAGTTTCTGTTGCGGGCCTGCGACGCTTGAGCAAGTGAGCCGCCATCATTGGCGTCAACGTTAACGACACCACTAACGAAATTAAAATCGATACCGTTAACGTGACGGCAAACTCACCAAACAACCTGCCAGGTAAACCGCCAATAAACAAGATGGGAATAAAAACGGCAACCAGCGATAAACTCATTGATAACACGGTAAAGCTCACTTCACGAGCGCCCCGCAATGTGGCTCGAAATGGGCTTAAACCCCGTTCTATGTAACGCATGATATTTTCAAGTACAACAATGGCATCATCAACCACAAAACCGGTTGCAATAATTAACGCCATCAGTGACATCGTGTTGATTGAGTAACCCAACAAGTACATCACCCCAAAGGTACCGATTAGCGAAACAGGTACCGCCGCAGCGGGTATCATCGCTGCGCGAATATTCCGCATAAACAGCAAAACCACTCCAATCACTAAAGCAATGGCAATCACTAGCGTTAATTGGGCTTCCTCAACCGACGCCCTGATCCCCGGCGTACGGTCTTGTGCCACGTCAATATCGACGCCAGCGGGCAACATCGCTTGAAGAGCGGGTAAGTCTTTGAGAATTTGATCGGCTGTTGCAATAATATTAGCGTTTGCTTGCGGCCTTATTAACAACAAAATGGCACGTTTGTCATTAAAAAAACCAATATTTTGAAGGTTTTCCACTGAATCCGTGACGGTTGCAACATCTTGCAATCGCAACACAGCGCCCTCATTTTGGCGAATAACAATGGGTTGATAATCAACCGCCCGATCTAAGTTGCTATCACTGATAACTTGCCATTGCTGTTCGCTATTTTCTAAGACACCACGCGGTTTATTTGAGTTTGCAGCAACAATCGCTTGTCGCACTTGGTCAAGTGATACCCCATAATGCAAGAGTGCATCAGGTTTTAAGTCAACTCGAACTGCGGGTAATGAACTACCCCCGATTTGCACTTCACCCACGCCAGGCACTTGCGCCAAACGTTGCTCTAACACGTTAGCTGCCAAATCATATAAAGCACCTGCTGAAACTGTTTCAGAGGTTAATGCCAAGGTCAAAATTGGCGCTGCCGTGGGATTCACACGCCGATAAGTCGGTGCTGTATTCATGCCACTGGGTAACGAAGCCAAAGCTGCGTTAATAGCAGCTTGCACATCATTAGACGCTTGGTACACATCACGATCGAGTGCAAACTGCATGGTGATGCGAGTAGAACCTTCTGTGCTGCGTGAAGTCATTTCGGTCACACCCGAAATCGTACCTAAGGCGCGTTCAAGCGGCATTGCCACACTTGAAGCCATGACTTCTGGGCTCGCACCGGGCAGTGCAGCCTGAACGTAAATAACAGGAAACTCAATGCGTGGTAAAGGCGCAATGGGTAATTGATGGCGCGCTAACAAGCCCGCCAGCACCACACCCAACCAGATCAAAATGGTTGCAACAGGCCGCACCACAAAGATCGTTGAAAACCTCATGGCACACTTTTACGCAGTGCCGACGATTGATAGCGTTTACCCAGTCGATCAAAAAATAAATAAATAACGGGTGTCGTGAAGAGCGTCAACACTTGACTGACTAGTAAGCCACCGACCATCACCAAACCTAATGGTTGGCGAAGCTCTGAACCCACACCTGTTGAAAGCATTAGGGGTAGGGCCCCAAACAACGCCGCTAAGGTCGTCATGAGAATGGGCCGAAAGCGCAGTAAAGCGGCTTGATGAATCGCTTTTTCGGGTGACAACCCCTCGCGCCGTTCAGCTTCAAGTGCAAAATCAATCATCATGATGGCATTCTTTTTAACGATACCAATCAACAAAATAATACCGATCACCCCCATCATATCGAGATCGTGACGCGCCAATATCAATGCTAAGAGCGCCCCAATTGCTGCAGAGGGCAATGTCGACAAGATCGTCACGGGATGAATAAAACTCTCGTACAACACACCCAGCACTATGTACATGGTCACCACTGCGGCCAAAATCAGCCAAAGGGTACTGCTCAGAGACGCTTCAAATGCCTGCGCCGCCCCCTGAAAGCGTGTCACCACACTGGCAGGCATGTTCAAATCGGTTTGCGCATCAGCAACAACCTTGACCGCATCTGACAAAGACGCTCCTGGCGTTAAGTTAAAGGAAATCGTTGCGACCGGAAACTGACCCAAACGATTGATCACTAGTGGTGTATGTGCCGCCTCGATTTTTGCCACACTGCTTATTGGTATCGGACCGCCTTGAGTTGTGGGTACATAAATACGACCCAATGCTGACGGGTCTTGCGCAAATTCAGGCGCCATTTCAAGCACAACACGGTATTGATTTGATTGCGTAAAAATAGTTGAAATTTGCCGTTGACCTAAAGCATCATAAAGCGCTTGATCGATTGCATTGGCTGTCACCCCCAATCGTGCAGCCGCATCACGATCAATCACCACACGCGTTGCATCACCTTGATTTTGTACATCATCCGTGACATCAGTTAGCACTGAGGCCTGCTTGAGCCGCTCAACCAATTGAGGAACCCACTGTTCAAGGGCTTTTCGATCAGACGACTCGAGCGTAAATTGATACTGTGCCCGTGTTGTGCGGTCTTCAATTGTTAAATCTTGAATGGGCTGAAAGAAAAACTGCAAATCAGTTTCTAAAGCAATTTTACTTTTAAGCCGCTCAATCACTTTTGCAATGTCGGTACGTCCACTTGACTGCGGCTTCAAGGCAATGGTCATGCGAGCCACATTAACCGAGGCGTTCAAACCATCAACGCCCACAAATGAAGCAATTGCTTCAATAGCGGGATCTTGTTGAAGCAGTGCCACCGCAGCCAGTTGCCGTTGCGACATCGCCTCGAAAGACAAATTTTGTGGCGCAACGGTTGTGACCTGTATTAAGCCCGTATCTTGTTGCGGAAAAAAACCTTTAGGTATTAATGCATAAAGCACCACCGTCAAGACAAATGTGGCAACCGCTACCCACAGCGTTATTTTTTGATGAGCTAGCACCCAACGCAAACCCACGTCATAAAGTGAAATCAGTTGCGTGGTCCAGTGCTTGGTATCACTATGCTTAATGCTATCGCGCTTGAGAAGACGCGCGCACATCATGGGCGTTAAAGTTAATGAAATCGCTAACGACAACAAAATTGCCACAGCTAATGTAATAGCAAACTCACGGAACAGCCGACCCACCACCTCCTGCATAAATAAGAGGGGAATCAATACAGCAATCAGCGATAACGTTAACGACACTAACGTAAAACTGATTTGCGCTGCACCCTTGATCGCCGCTTTAAAAGCTGATTCACCTTTTTCAATATAGCGAGCAATGTTTTCAATCATAACGATCGCATCGTCAACCACGAAACCCGTTGCAATCGTCAAGGCCATCAAGGTTAAGTTATTGATGCTGAAACCAGATAAATACATCACCCCAAAAGTGCCCACCAAAGACAAGGGAACCACCACGCTCGGTATTAACGTTGCACTCAGGGTACGCAGAAAAATATAAGTGACCCAGACCACTAAGGCGATAGCGATCATCATTTCATTACGCACATCTCGCACTGAGGCCCTTATCGTTTCAGTGCGATCTGACAATAATTTAATATCGACACCAGCAGGTAGTGATTCCCTGAGCGTCGGCAACAAAGTGCGAATACGATCAACCACATCGATCACATTGGCACCCGGCTGTCGTTGCACAGTGAGCAAAATAGCTTGTTGATCGTTTGCCCAGGCTGCCAAACGGGTGTCTTCTGCGCCGAGGCGCGCAGTCGCAACATCGCCTAAACGCAGAGCCGCCCCATTGCGATAGGCAATAACAAGCTTTTGATAATCTTCAACTGATTGCAACTGATCGTTGGCATTGATGCTTGTTGCACGCAACGGGCCACTGAGTGTTCCTTTAGGTTGATTCACATTGGCTGAGGTGATGGCATTACGAATATCTTGCAACGTCAAACCATATGACGCCAGTGACTGCGGGGTCACACTGATGCGTACAGCAGGTCGTTGCCCACCCGCTACCCCGACCAAACCCACCCCTGAAATTTGTGACAACCTTTGAGCCATTCGTGTGTCGACCAGATCTCTCACCTGAGGCAGTGGAACTGAAGTAGACGTCACAGCCAAGGTTAAAACGGGGGCATCGGCTGGGTTGACTTTATTGTATACAGGCGGCGCAGGTAAATCACTTGGCAACAAACGTGCCGCTGCATTTAACGCAGCCTGCACTTGCTGTTCAGCGACATCAAGACCTAAATCAAGCACAAACTGCAAGGTAATTGTTGAAACCCCTGCTGCACTGCTTGACGATATTTGTCGTAACCCGGGCGTTTGTGCCAGTTGACGCTCAAGCGGTGACGTGACTAAGGCCGTCATCGTTTCAGCATTGGCGCCAGGGTAGTAGGTTGACACTTGAATTGTTGGGTAATCAACTTCTGGCAATGACGCCACGGGCAAGAGTTGCCAAGCCAATAGACCCGACAACATCAATGCCAACATAGATAAGATTGTTGCAACCGGCCGTTCAATGAAAACGCGAGAAACTTGCACCATGACTCTTAGCGCGCTGGCGCGTTAGCTATTTTAACGACTGACCCTTCGCGCAAGCGATCGGTACCCTCTAAAACGACTTGGTCACCTGTTTTAAGGCCAGACACAATTTCTATCAAATCTTGATTACGTGCACCGGTTTTAACGGGCTGAATATTAACTCTAAGATCGGGTTGAACTAAAAAAACAAAGGCACCTTGACTGTTTTGCTGCACGGCTCCAGCCGCAACAGTTAAAACATTTTTACGTTCTTGTACACGTAACCTGACATTAACGAATTGATTAGGGAATAATGAATCATCTTGATTATCAAAACGTGCCTTAAGTTTAAAAGTTCCCGTTGTGAGATCAATTTGATTATCAAGCGTGGCCAGTTCACCACTTGCTAATAAACGCGTATCTTGGCGATCAAACACCTCAACTGGCAAAATCTGATTCGCTTGTAATGGCTCTCTGACTTGCATTAAATCACCCTCTGGCAAAGTAAACACAACAGATATGGGTTGTGTCTGGGTGATCACCACTAAACCTTGTGCGTCATTAGCCGTGAGCAAATTGCCTACATCAACCTTTCGTAAACCCAATCGCCCTGAAATCGGGGCGCGTATTTGCGTAAAATCGAGTTGTAGTTTTGCATCATCAACGGTAGCTTGATCACTTTTAACTTGCCCTTCAAGCTGGCGTACCAACGCCAACTGTGCATCAACCTGTTGGGTGGGTATGGAATCTTGTTTACGCAACGTTTGGTAACGCGCCAGGTTACGTTGCGCATTTTCAAGTAGCGCCACATTTTGTTGCTGTTGCCCCAGCGTTCTTGATAAAGCGGCTTCATAAGCACGCGGATCGATTCGAGCCAGCAACTGACCCTTTTCAACAAACTCACCTTCTATAAATAGCACTTCGACCAACTGACCTTGCACGCGGCTTCTAACCGTGACTGAGTTGTAAGGCGTGACCGTACCCAATGCATTGAGAAAAGTGTTTAACAATACATTCTCAACATTGACAACGCGAACGGGTACGGGCAAATCGCCACCCCGACGATCTACCTTGGCCGGTTGTGGTGACCCGCTGGGCCATATCAACCAAACCAATGCGATCAAAATCACCAGACCCAATAATTGAGTCGTACGGCTCATATTTTTAAGCCGACTCAAGCCCTGCTTCAACTGCGTTTGCAGCATGGTTATGTTCCGTAATATTTAAACTGAATGGGAATTAACGATGTTTTTGTGGTGCTGTTAAAGACCACACAACGCATATTTAAAATTTACTTCTTGATTGACAGAGTGTATTTTAAGATTTTCATCAAGCCTGGAAAACCTGACCCACATCATGTGTTTATTACCACTCATTTCTGGGTATACACTCTCGGCTTGATCAACCCAAACTTGCAATATATGGAATGACTTACCTTCGAGCGATCGTTGATAAGAGCCAGCCGGGGCTAACGCTAAGGCTGACTCACCTGATTGACGTAACAATAACAACGTGAGTTGAATAGCGCGTCGTAAGGGCTCTATCGATAATAGCCATTGGTTTAAATCAGCACGACGCCGAACTTCGCTACGATGTTGCCATGCCAGCAATGAAGGGCTGTCAATTTGAGCTGCCGCCCCTGCAATCGATAAACGACCTCGTATGGCAACCAACCAGTCATTGTCTCGAATGATTTGGCCGATACGGCCTAAATTATTTAATGCCTCTAACGCTTTATCAATTGATTGCACCGTTTCTTCAATAGCCTGAACACTTGCAGTCGGGTGATCAGCATAGCCAGCAATCGTTTGTCGTTGACGCATTAAGTCTTGTGAAATAGCACTTTTAATGTCAGCTCGATCAGTGATGTCAAGCAACTCAAATAAAGAGCTCATCGCAATTTGATGCATTCTCGAATCAGATTGCTGCGCTAAAAGATGAATACGGTCAAGCAACGATTCGAGTCGCAGCAGGGTGCGCACTCGCTCGTTAAAGGGATACTCAAAACGCATGACAGCGCTAGACATGGAGATTAAATTCAATCATAGTTCACAAGGTTACACCACTGTCGATGCAATTCCAACACTTGTTTAGTGAGCATGCCATGGTCAGTTTGAGAAGTATTATTGATAATATCGTCGGCAACTGCTAAACGTTCTGCGCGTGTAGCTTGGGCTAACAAAATAGACTCTATTTCTTCTTGGTTTAAACCACTACGGTGCTTAACCCGTTCAATCTGTGTGATGCTGTCGCAGTCAACCACGCAAACACGATCAACTCGGTCAAGCCAACGACGCGTCTCAACCAGTAAAGGCACAACCAAAACAATATAAATACCCTGCGCTTGTTCGGCTTTTTGGCTGACTTCTTCTGTGATCATGGGATGCAAAATTGATTCGAGCATATGCCGATGAGCCGGGTCAGCAAATACATGCTGGCGCATACGCGCTCGGTCAAGTGAGCCGTCAGCAGCCACCATATGTTGACCAAATTTTTCAATAATAGCGGGCATAGCCAAACCATGTGGAGCCGTGAGTTGATGCGCAACCATATCTGTATCGATCACAGAGGCACCTTGGTCAGCCAAAATGTTAGCAATATGTGTTTTACCCGACCCAATGCCGCCCGTTAAACCAATTTTAAGCATGGCTTTGCCAAACACTCCATATGAGATAAATGATGGCGCCCAGCGCCAAAAATGGGCCAAAAGGTATAGCTAGATGTCGCTGATAACGACCTTTAATCATCAACCCTAGAACCCAAAAGCTTGCGCCCAACGTAGCAAATAACACCGCCGTGATTAACCCATTTAACCCCAGCCATGCACCCAAACCTGCCAACATTTTAGCGTCGCCGCGCCCCATCGGCTGAACTTGCGCCATACGACTATACGCCCAACCCATTGATATGGGCACAACATAGCCTAGCCCCATAGCCCAAACATATTCGACTTGAGCCAAAATGGCTGAAATACTCACACCCTCTTTAATGAAAAGTTGCCAAATCAACCCACTAACGATCAAAACAATGTTTAAAGCATTCGGCAAAATGCCTGTTCTAGCATCAACAGCTGCTAACAATAGACAATTTGCCACAAAAAACAAACTGATCAGGGCTAGAGGCCAAGGCTGCCATAAGCCGCAAAATACGGCCATTAAAAGCATGATGGGCGGAAGAACCGGCTCGACCCTCGGTAACAACCTTAAAGGCGGCGAAAGCACGCGCTCTGGTTGTAGCGCTCGATCTAAGCGCACATCTTCTGCCTGTAAGGCTTGGTTAATGTAGCGTGTCAAATAGCGACTAAAAGCTTGTAACAACAAGCCTGCAAACCCGCCAAACAACGCCCATATCGTAAAAAAAAGATAATTTGATTCAAAAATGCTTAGAA
>DITR01000184.1 GCA_002422175.1 Alcaligenaceae bacterium UBA6179 | reverse complement strand
TCAACTACTTCGCTGATCGTCACGCGTCCAATAATGCGACCTTGGTTATCGACCACCGGTGCGGACACCAAGTCATAACGTTCAAACGCCCCTGCGGCCTCAGCATCTGAGTCGAGCGGGTTGAGTGTTAAATAATGAGTGCTCATGACTTCTGACACTTGAATGTCAGGTTCATTCACCAGCAAAGCAGAAAGCGTCAGCACACCTAAAAGCTTATCACCACGATCAACCACAAAAATTTGATCAGTGTGGTCGGGTAATTCGGGTAGGCGGCGCAAATAACGTAAAACGACTTCAAGCGAAACGTCTTCACGTACCCGCACCATTTCGAANNCGACACTGTCTTCGGGGTAGCCCATGGCTGCAATCAGATGTGCACGTTCTTCGACGGTTAAGCCTTTTTGAACCTCTGCAATCACGTCAGGTGGCAAATCGCTTGCCAGGTCGGCTATTTCGTCAGCGTCCATATTGACGGTAGCAGCAACCAGTTCAGCCCGGTTCATTGACTCGATGAGTGACTCACGCACCCAGTCGGCTACTTCAAGTAAGACATCGGCGTTAAAAGCCTCGTCAACCAAACCCCAAATTAATTGACGTTCATCTTTAGGAAGCGACTCAAGAATGAAAGCAATATCAGCAGGATGTAATGCATTGACAACCGTTTGAATTTCAGTTTCATGTTGACGATGCAAAAGACCTTCAACTAAGGGAGCCCGGTCGTCACCGGCTTCTTGGCGATGAACCAAATCTTCGACGAGCGCATGACGGCGCAAAAGAGCCTGGATTTTAGACAGGGCCTGTTGGGCATCTTCAGGGTCTAGGCGGCGTGCGGGCGGTGTAGCCAGTGCCGCAGACGTAGCGTTGTGAATCGTCGCGGGCATAAATTCGACAGAATAAGTCTTTAAACCCTTGAATTATGACGTAAAAGCTAAATTGGTGTGTGACAAGTTTATGAAAAGACACACTAAAAAAGTAAGTTAAGTCGGTTTGAGCCAGCTTTGAGCCAATTTGACCCAATACGTTGCGCCAAGGGGTAATAGTTCATCATTAAAATCGTACGAACCGTTGTGTAACATGCAAGGCCCCATGCCGTGACCGGCATCGCGATGGCTTCCTTCGCCGTTACCTATCCAAACATAGCAACCTGGCACTTCTTGCAACATAAACGCAAAGTCTTCCGCACCCATGGTGGGGGTTACGTTGTCGTCAACGCTGTCAGCACCAACGATTGAGCGCATGACTTCAGCGCAGAATGCTGCTTCGTGAGCGCTATTGATGGTGGGGGGGTAATTTCGTTTGAATTTCAACTGACCCTGGCACCCCATTGCTTCACTGGTTAAGCTAACGATGCTTTGCATGCGAGATTCAATCAGATCAAGCACATCATTTGAAAAAGTACGAACCGTACCCACAAGCTGTGCTTGGTTGGGGATCACGTTGGTCGCGCTGCCCGCATGTATTTGAGTGATGCTCAACACGGCCGCATCAAGGGGGTGACGATTACGCGTCACAATGGTTTGTAACGATTGTGCAACCTGCACAGCAGCCATAATGGGGTCTTGGCCTAAGTGAGGCATACCACCATGGGCACCCTTGCCGTCGATGTTGATCCAAAATTCATTGCTTGAGGCCATAATGGGCCCCGAGGTGAGCCCAAACGAGCCAACTGTCATGCCAGGCCAGTTATGCATACCAAAAACGGCTTGCATTGGAAATTTTTTAAATAGACCGTCTTCAATCATTTTTTTTGCGCCTGCACCACCTTCTTCAGCAGGTTGGAAAATGACATATACGGTGCCGTCAAAATCACGATTTTCAGCTAAATAGCGCGCTGCATTGAGCAACATAGCTGTATGCCCATCGTGACCACAGCCGTGCATTTTGCCTTCGAACAGACTGACATGTTCAAAGGTATTGTTTTCTTGCATGGGTAAAGCGTCCATATCAGCTCTTAAGCCAATGGCCCGCCCCGAATCAGTTTTACCCTTAATGATACCCACAACGCCCGTAACACCTAGACCCCGATCAATCGGTATAGACCAATCAGTCAAGCATTGCGCCACAACATCAGCGGTTCGGTTTTCTTGGTAAGCAAGCTCTGGATGGGCATGAATATCACGCCGAATAGCCTTGATGTCGGCTTGCCAATTTAAAAAGGGTTCAAGAAGTTTCAAAGTGACCTCTGGTAATCAATCTGATAGCTTCTATTATTAACGCAATTTGTACTTCTGGCACCCTTAACCCTAAACGTAAGCCTGCAATAGCCTAAAACCCCCTTTTTGAGAGCGTTTAGGGTGGTTTTATCCACTTTATTTCAGTAAAAACAAGATTCGAGTTTATTTAAACTTGTAAATCCGTCAAAATACGTATTTGGTCAAAGATTTGCATCCTAAATTATGAATCTCGAATCACTTAAATTGGTCGAGACGTCCGCCTCGAAAATTCGCATCGATACGGGAGCATCCTTCAATATTGTTATTGAGCCCCATGCGCCCGGTACGTTTCGCATTCGCGTGGGCCCTACCAGCGCGCTTGCCAGTGAGCCCGTTTTAACGGGCCGCGATCGGGTGCATGCTGACGCCTTGTTAATTCGCAACGAGTCAATCGGCGAAGCGCAAGTGCAATGTTTATTGGGTCAAGCCGGTTGGTTGCTTTCTCAGGGCGATCTTTATTTACAAGTTGATCGTGACCCATTTTGCATTAAGCTCATGCGTCAAGACCAGGTGCTGTTGTCCACTACACTTGATGGAATGGCGTGTGAAGATGATCGTTGGTGCTTTGGTTTTGATTTGACGCAAGGGCACACGATTCATGGTTTAGGTGAAACGTCAGGCGATTTTGACCGTCGTGGCGAATTTATTGTTTCTGACGATATCAGTCATCGGGCATTACCCATTTCATGGTGTCCGCAAGGTCATTGGGGGTTGTATGTCAATACTTTGGGTCGTGTCGATCATGATTTAGGGCATACTGAGTCTCATGTATATGAAATACACGCCGAATCAAAAGTGCTCGACTTCTTCTTATTTGTGGGCGAGCCCACCGAAATTCTCAATCAATATACGCAACTGACGGGCCGCGCAGGTCAGCCCCCGCTTTGGGCAATGGGGCCTTGGTTAAAGCAGCCCGAGGGCAAATCAATTACCGAAACAATTGAGTTCGTTCAGTTGTTGCGAAAGCAAGGTGTCTCTATTGATGTGGTTGAGTTGCGTAGCCCAATGGGCTGGGTATTTCAAGAAACCAGATTGCTCATCGAGTGGAATAAAACCCGCTTTCCTGATCCTAAGCAAGCGTTTGATTATTTCGCTCGCCAATCAATTCAAGTTTGTTTGCCAACAGCACCTGTTGTTGGTGTGGGCACTGACACCTTTACTGACCTTGAAGATCGAGGCTGGTTACTCGCCCGAGAAAACGGCGAGCCCATTGTTTTCCCTGGCCAAGCTATTACGGGCGGGGTTGATTTTGCTTTGCTTGATTTAACCCACCGCGATGTTTACAGGCTTTGGGTCGAGCGTCATCGCCAATTGATCGAAGATGGTGTGGGGGCGTTTAGCTGTGATGGGCAGTTTGACTTTCCAGATGATGTTGCGCCGCGTGGTGAAGAAACAGCATCAGTCTTGCGTGCACTTTACCCCGCTTTAGTGCGCCAGGCGCTCAATGAGGCAACGGCTGGGCATAAAGTGCCACACGAGGCGGTGGTTTTAAGCCATGATTTACACCCAGGGGTGCAACGCTTTGCTTGGCAAGTCGCACATACTGTTCCTGATTCTTGGCAAGGTATGGCGCAATCGCTGCGTTTAGCTTTGTCAGCGGGTGATAATGGTGTTGCCTCTCATGTGCATAGCTTGAAGCTCGGCACTCAACATTCAACCGATGACGATGTTGCGCGACAATTGCGTTGGCTGGCCATGGCAGTATTTTCAACAAACTTTAGTATTGAAGCGTTTGAGGCGCAACTGTCTACCCTAGGCTGGAACGATAAAGCCTGTGCCACGGCTGCGCAGTGGTTACAGTGGCGTTACCGCTTGATTCCCTATGTATTAGGTCTCATAGAAGATGCCGCACGAACCGGTGCGCCGGTGCAACGCACCATGGCGCTGTCGTTTCCAAATGATAGTCGTGCGCATGCATGGTCTATGCAATACATGTTGGGCCCTGCATTACTGGTTGCGCCTATTTTGACGCCCGGCAATAAAATCAAAGTGTATTTGCCTGCTAACGAGGCTTGGTGGGACTTGGCAACAGGTTGGCGCTACGAAGGTGGCACCGAGCTTGAGGTCGAGGTTGGGCTTGATTCGATGCCCGTATTTGGTCGCGAAGGTCATATGTTGTGTCTTGGGTTGCCGGTTAACCATACAGGTGATTTCAATACAGCTCGGTTACTTGATGAGGTTTGGCTGTTTGGCATGCCGGTGCATAACCCTTCAGTCATGCGAAATAAAATTCGCGTTATGCAAATGCAAGGGTCAAGTTACATTAAAGGTCTTGAAGGCCTTAAGATCTTGCCTTCTGAAGGTCTTGAAGTCAAACGTCGTGGCGCAGAGGTACGTATTTCAAGAGCGCGCTAAGGCCATTTGACAGACGCCTCAGCTCTTGCCATAATAACGGGCTTGGGTCGGTAGCTCAGTCGNNTCAGCGAGAGTTGGCTGGGATTTTTGTTGTCTATTCGCTTGGCCCCACCCCGTTATGCGGACTTTAGGCCAGCTGCAACCGCAGGGCCTTCACGCCAGACAACGTTTTGGAGGATTTTGCAATTTTCCTTGCCTGCCAGAGGTCATAGGCCGTTTGCTGGTCTAGCCAAACTTCGGCGGCACCACCGTTGTTACGACCAAGCCAGCGCTCAACGTGTAGTGCCATTGCCGGGCTTATCGACGCCCGACCATTCAATACCTTGGATAAGGTCGTTCGATCGACCCCCAGTTGAGCTGCCGCCTCGCTGACAGATAGCCCTAGAGCTGGAAGAACGTCATCGGATGCCAGTTCCAACCGGGGCGATTCATGTCTTCGGCACTCTTGGCAGAGTTGAGGGCCGATAGCTGACGGGCTAGTCGAGGCGCATGCACCACTTGAATGCCTGCCCGAGAACCGGTTTTAAAAAACCGTTCTCAGAGCTTGCCCTATTGCCAATGGCCACTAGAATCGCGAAGGTAAGCGTCTAGGGAATACATCTTGTCCCTGAGCTATTTTTAAATTCGATTTTTAAGGGCTGAAGTCAGGCGCACTAAACCAGGGCTATATTGCCCTCGAGGCACGCAAGCATGAATAATAAACAAGTCATCGGTTTGGGTAGCTCTACTTAATGCAGCATGCAACTCATGTTCCGTATGACACAACAAGCCAACACCCACCCCAAACGCTCTAGGAAGCTCTTCTGATCGTAGCGCTGGAATGTTGTTGAATGGGCCGTCCGCCATGGGCCTCTGTGTACCGTATCCCTCATTGTCAACAACGATCACAATCGGCTTAACTCCGTGAAATGCAGCGCTAAGCAACTCTAAACCAGTCATCAAAAATGCACCGTCGCCAACTAGAACCATAGGTCTTCGAGAGGGATCTGCTTTTGCAGCACCCAAGGCCGCAGGAACGGCGTATCCCATAGTGGCATAGTAGGCACTTGCCAGCATCAACGATTGGGCTGGTAGTTCAATAGACCCAAAGAGGCAATCACCTGGATCAACGAGGAGGCGAATTTTTTCATTCAGAAAAGAGGCAACGCATTCCATCAATCTTTCAACAGACAATCCTTTACCTTGTAATGCCGTAAAAGAATATTGTTTGTGCGCTACGTGGCCATACTCCCGATAACCCGCTTCAGATGCAGCCTTAATTAGAGCTGGCAAAAAAGCCCAAAGAGGAACATCTTGGTATGAGTGAAAACCAATATTGACATGCGTATCGGTACACTCAATCACTTGCCCCCTATCTAGATGATCAGTAAATCCGCCCATAACTAAATCGGCATACAGAACACCAAATGAAATGAGTGGCTTGGCGTTCTCGACCTTCTGAATAACCATCTCTGAGCTGACTGCCCCCATATAAACACCCAATGCAAGCGGATGCGTTTCAGGGATTACGCCTTTCGATAGCGAGGTGGTAGCGATAGGTACTTCAAAATTTTCCGCAAATGCCAATAATTCCTTTTGAAGCCCCCTTCTGACAGCTATTACGCCAGCTATTGCAACCGCATCTCCTGCACCAGTCAATAATTCAAGCGCCTCAGAGACAGCTAGTTCAAGACGTTTTGGGTGTACTTTCGGTAGCTCGATAAGCAAATCAGCATCTCTATCAAGTATAGGCACGTCAACCATATCTCGAGGAATCTCGATATACCCTGGTCGCTGGGTTGCAATCATCTCGGCAAGAACCCGATCAATTTCTTGGGTAATGGTTAAGGGGTTTATCAAAACAGCTTGAGCAATCGTGACGTCTTTAAATACTTCAAGCTGGGTATCGAAATTTTTCACCCTATGGTGAATTAATGGATCCCCTTTTCGTTCAGCCAAACCCGGAGCACCACTAACAATGAGGAGTGGTACGTTTTCAGCCCAAGCACCTGCCGTAGCATTAACGACTTTGAAGCCGCCAACCGAATAAGTTACTGCACAAACACCGAACCCTTTAAGTCGAGCATAAGCATCTGCTGCGAATGCACCACCTTGCTCGTCTGCGGTTACTAATATTGGAAACCCATGATGAGAAAGACGATCAAATAGTTTTAATGCAAAGTCTCCAACGATACCAAATCCCTCATCTACACCAAGTTCTTTAAAACGGCGAATGAGAAATTCTGGAATGGTTGTCATGGTAGGTGAAGACATGAAATTTTGGATCCTTCTCTTTATGAGCTGAGTATCAACTCTGAACACACCCAATGCATACATTGGGATCATTGGGGTTTAATTTTACCCACCTCTCTTGATGTGGAGGGTAGTTTCCCGTTGGCCACTTTAAATTTCCGCACCCTTGGCCGGTCACCCCCCCCCAGGCAAGATGGGTTAATGATCAATCATTTGTGCCGTCGCGTGCATGTCGCGCAGCAGCTGCTTTAAGTCTGTCGCTTTGTCCTTCAATATCCAAAAGTACTGAGGGGTGCTCGATAGTTGTCAACAAAGTTGTCCGCTTTTTCATGCGACGTTGCCAAAATGGTTGATCACTCCAACGAGTCTGAATGCCATAGTAGTAATCTCTTTGAGAAATATATGCATTCCAAATTTGCTGCTGCTGTTGACTGTATTGTTGAATGAAGTGATTGTCGGCACCTAAAGAATGGGTAGCTTCATCAGTCAAAGCATAATGAATTAAATGGCCTGCATGACTGGCTGTTCTCAGCGCTTTATCAATACCCTGCGATGACAGTGGGTCGTAGGCTTGCGCTGCATCACCGACTGCCATCCAAGCATCTCCACAGAATTCGTTTAAGCGCTGACTATTTGCAGGCGCACCACGAATGGCTCCAGAGGGCTCATAAGCATTTGCTTTTAATACAGCTGCAATTTGAGTCGATTCACTTAAGTGCTCATAAAAACCTTTTGAATTACCTGCTTTTTTTGCATCAGGCAAGTCTTTGTCTGAATAAAAAACGACTAAGCGCTTATTTTCATTGTTGTTATCACTCGGTACACGGTTGGTATACCACCAGCCATTTTTAACCGCTTCAATACGAGTAAAGCAGTCATCATCTTTTATGCTGGTAGAAAACCATTGCGCATATGCAAATAGTCTATCTTCATTCTCAACGATAGGAATCTCGAGCCACTTACTGACCACAGCGCGACGACCTGAGCAGTCGACCAAATAGCGCGCACGATGATGCTGTGTTTTAAAACCAGAACTTAATGTGATGTCCCAATTAAAGCTTGGGTCTGAACGACGGGTGCATGATTCAAAACAGGCCCCCCTCTGCAATGATGCACCTAACTCTATCGCACGCAAGCGAAGTGCCTCATCAAAAGCAAGCCGGTCAATGCATAAACCAAATCCTGTCGCAGTGAAAAAGAAGTCAGCATGATCCGGTTGGTTACTTGACCATGTGGAAACATTACCAGCCGTTTTATACAAACCAACGGGTTTTCGAGTCTCAGACTCAAGATCGCCCAAGAAGTGCCTCACTATATCGACCGAAGCAGGTGGCAGTGACTCACCTAACTTGTATTTAGCCGCCGCCTGCTCATCTATCAATAAAACTCGATGACCAAGGTGTGCCAATGTAATAGCGGTTGCTGAGCCTGCTGGACCCGCGCCAATAATCACGACATCCCAACTCAAATCAACCGTATCAGCTAAGCTCAGCACGACAAATCACTTACTTTTTACGGGTGGCCGATTAAGTTCTGGGCTACGCTCTTGCTCAGTAAAGACAATTGCACCATTGTCCTTAATAAAGCTGCCGTCTTTGGCTTTAATAGGTAAAACCATGCCCAGCTTTGACCAGGCATAGGCCATTTGATTAAATCCATCAGTATCTGACAAGGGCTCCCCATCGGCATCGTAGCCCCTGAACCATTCTTTATAAGTGCGAGTTTGATTTTTCTGATCGTATTCAAAAACAATATCTGGTCGCTGAGTGGGCCACCAAGCGTTATTACATGACCAGAAATCACCATGCCATGGACTCGACATGTAAGCTGATAAAGCGCCGGGTTCAATGTGCTTGCCAACCCTAAAGGCTTCAGCAAAAAACTCTCGGTAAATGATTAAATAGGGAAATTCAATGCCAGGGTGAAAACCGCCGCCGATGGTGGGCTCTAAGGCGGAAGCATCAAGAGCACGGGGCTGATCTTTTATGGGTAGGTTCTCTAATTCGAGGGGTTGTTGCAAAATACCTACCTCAAAATTTCCATCAGCCCATTCTTTCATATGATTTAACTGAATTGAAGTGAGTGCCAAAAACTGATTTGGAAATTGATTTCCTAATTGTTCGTTTTGCTTGGGCTTGCCAGCAGTGCCCCACAATATAGGCATAAGGTTTTCTAACTCAATTCTCTTGAACTCATCATTTTGCCAGCTCGTTGGTTTTTGCGGGGGCGGTGGCATTAAAGAGTCGACTAAGCGCCCATTCTTTCCGGCTGGATGGCGCATCAACGCGTATACCATCTGCCGCATGGGTTTACTTTTCTCGGATGGATCAGTAAAAAATGCCATATAAGCTGGGCTCAGCATATTGCCTGATTGATGTGGTCCATGCGCCGCATTTCTATGCGCTGTCGCAATTCCGGAAGCTTCTGCACTCACCCATCCATAATTTACAGCGTTAGCAAAAATGGGGTAAACGTCTCGGTAAAAATTTGTCTTTTGTTTGGCGTGGGGATAGGCTTCTGGAAATGCCTCGTACACACGATCTGTAATTGAAACCACGTGGTACATATAAGGTGAAAACTTTGGCGGCGCCGTGATGATCCAGGCGCCTGCTTGCGGATTTCGAGTTCCCTCATCGGTTACTGTCTTCACATTGTCTCGAGTACTCAAAACAGAACCGTCATGAAGTGTAATCGTCACATCAATTTCACCACCACAGGTATCATCCCACCAACCCGGAACATTAAAGTAAGCAAATTGATTGGTTAATGGGTTCTTACCATTTTCGGGACCATTGGGCGGGTTCACAAACTCACTAGGATTAGATAAAGCCACCTTCGGTGTTGTAACGCACGCCCCCTTACCCGGAGAAGGAATAAATAAAAGTCGATCTAGCGAATCAAGACGTAACTGCCCAAGTTCAATCCCTTTTGCAGGTTTATAGGTTACCTCGACATCTTTTGATATGTCTTTTGGCGTAAAGCCTTCATAACGCAACTGCCCTGGCAAAAAACCTTTTTCAATGCCAGTGAAGATATCTCCCTTCATGACAACGGGCTCACTTTGGCCCGAGGCAATCGTTTGCACGCCTGGATCAATAATTAACTGGTTACGCTCGATTGGCGTCTTACCTGGCTGAATGGATGGATTTCTTAACTGATCTGGATCAAATAGATAGGCACCCTGGAAAGCGTAATTTGCTGCTTTCATATTGCGTACATGCACACGCCAGTGCAGAGACTTCACCGAGTCAGATTTGGATGTGAGCTCTTCGATTACTGTCCCTTCAGCATCATAGGCATAGACACGATAACGTTGCGCCTGACGCTTTAGCTTTGATTTGCTGTCGCGATAACTTCCCCCTTTGGGACCAGGTCCATTGCTACCTTTTGGGTCTACGATAACGCCTGGGGCTTCAGGGCCAATAAAAAATTCATCACTATCCCCTATACGGGCCATTCCGATACCAGGGTGAATACGAATGCTCTTGATTCTGCTTGACACGATTTACCTTTCAAATAAATTAATCTTCAGCGCCTTGGAGGTCAAAATTAAAAAATCTTAATTGCTTAATGAAGATTGAATAATTTTCCAATCAAGTAAGTTCACCGAAGTAACCGTGTATTGATTGCCAAAATTCTCTATCTTGGCCTGGGTTATTGCACCAGATTTGGAAAAGGATATGAGTGAAAAACCACCGCCAAAACTGGCTTTAATTGATTTCTCAATGTCGGCTTTACTGGCGACAGTATCGCTATGGGCTGTGGCAAAACCAGAGCCCATAAAAGCAGCCGTTGCTGCGATACCTTTGACAAATTGTCTACGTGTGAAACCCATGACTACCTCTTCAGATACATGAAGCCTAATGGCATATGTGATGATTTCAACTATAGCTTAAACATAACGTTAAGCACCCGCTACCAACGTGTTGATATCTGTTAATTCTTAATGTGATTTGGTTGTCAGTAAATTTAGAACGGCTCATGCAACACTCTTCTAATAGAGAGCATGCTGCCTTTAAGGGCGGTTAGCCAGCACGGGAATTACCCCCCGAAGGTCTATCATAGACGAACAAAAAGTGCGGAAAAAGTAATAAGCTTCTTTATGTTTACCGCTGTTCACAAGAGCAAGGAGCTTGTCTTGTAAATCATAGTCTAGCTCAACGGGAGGCATCCAACGAGACCTTAGCTTTGATTCACGCTTTCTAATAATGCCAACGCCAGTGTCAGTGTCAAGAACTGTAATAGCCAACTCGGGGTGTAAGCGAGAAAACCTGATTAGACTTGCGAAGGTTTGTCCATTTCAAACCCGATAGCCGGGCTCTCGATTTGGCATGGCATGCGAGTGAAGCTGTTCAAATTGAGCGTGCAAATTGCAACTTGCACGCTAGGCGCACCAAAGGGGGAACTAATTATGTTACGACTGCGGTGCCAAATCAAACACCAATACTTCGGCGTCTTTACCGTGAGACACGCTGATTTGCCCTTCTTTTTCAATCATTAAGGCATCACCCGCATTGAGGTTTTGTCCATTAACCTCAAGTGAGCCTTTAATGAGATGCACATAAGCTTTGCGCTCTAGATTCATATCAAGCGTTGCCGATTGATCACCATCAAACAAGCCAGCGTAGAGCTTGGCATCAGCGTTCATCTTGACCGAATCATTTTCACCATCAAATGATGCGACCAATCTTAACTTGCCCTGCTTTTCAAATAATGGAATAGTCTTTTGCTCATAACTCGGTTTAATTCCGGTAAATTTAGGCTTGATCCAAATTTGCAAGAAATGGGTTTGTTGACCTTCGGCATGATTAAATTCGCTATGTTCCACACCTGTTCCTGCACTCATCCGCTGAACATCGCCAGGCGGAATGCCCTTAATGTTCCCCATGCTATCTTGATGTGCCAACTCACCCGAAAGGACATAGCTAATGATTTCCATATCACGGTGCCCGTGATTACCAAAACCGCGGCCAGCCTCAATGCGGTCTTCGTTAATCACGCGTAAATTTCCCCAATTTATGAATTTAGGGTCATAGTAATTGGCAAATGAAAACGAGTGGAAGCTTTTTAGCCAACCATGATCGGCATAGCCACGTTCATCGGATCTTCTGAGCTGAAACATGATTGACTCCTGAGTGCTATCAAATTCGATTAAGCCACTTTTTTCTCTAATTGTGACCGAGCGCTTTCTAAAGCAGCGCTTTTAGGCTCTTCACCCATGTTGAGACCCTCTGCATACACAAATTCCACATCTGTGATGCCGATAAAACCCAGGAATACTTTGATGTAATCAGTTTGGGTGTCGTACGGAGTGCCTTGGTAGTTGCCGCCTCGCGTTGCGACGACATATGCCTTCTTTCCAGTGAGAAGCCCGACTGGGCCAGTTTCAGTGTATTTAAAGGTTTCGCCTGCACGGGAAATGTGATCAAAGTAAGCCTTTAGATTCGATGGCAAGCCTAAGTTGTACATTGGCAAGCCCATTACGATCACGTCTGCTTCTTTTAGCTCTTTAATGAGTGCGTCAGAATAATCTACAACGGCCTTTTGCTCGCTACTGCGCTCTTCTGGTTTAGTCAAAAACGACATAAAGCGAGTTTCGTCTAAATGCGGCACGCCATCTTTAGCAAAGTCTCTTACAACGACTTCAGCCTCTGGACTCTTAGCCGCTATGTTTTTTACAAAAGTATCTGTGAGTTGACCCGATTGCCCCCCAGCAGAAAAAATACTCGATTTAATTTGTAGAATCTTAGTCATTTTTTATCCTTAAGTTCTCTATTCGTTTCAGTTGGTTAATTTGATTTACTTGGTTTCTTTAAAGCTATCGATACTGAACTTGCCGGCACCGCTTCGCGCCAATAACAAAAAGCTGCCAAAAAGGTTTCATGCGTTCTGATAGATGTTTATGTGACTCTTTCTTCGATATGAGTTAATTAAAAATGGTTTTGACTGCTTTTAATGAACATATTGCTTCTTCAATTTCTTTGTTACTTAGCTTGCCAAATGCCGTACCTAAATATTTCAAATGCTCGGGAAATGCTTTTTTAAATAACGTGTCCCCCGACTTGGTTAAGCTGATCTTGTAACTGCGACCATCTTCTTCGTTAACAATTTTTTCAATCAAACCCTTGGTTTCTAAACGCTCTAATACGCCCGTCATTGTTCCTTTCAAGATTAAGGTCTTTTCGCCCAGCTCCTTGCATGTCATGGGCGGCTGATTGCCCAACGTTGCCAAGATGTCAAATTGAGTCATGGTTAAACCCATTTCTTTAATGTGACGAGTCGAAAAGCTTTCAAACGCTTGGTAAGTGCTGGCAAGCGACTTCATCAATGGCATGAAATTCATTTCGATTACTCCAGATTTAGTTCGTATGCGTACTATTTTAGTACGAGTTCGTACTAATTTCAAGCGGTCAATTAGGTTGTTTTTTGAAAAGAGGGGGGGGTTGCCTGTAATCGCTTGAAAAAAGGAGAGGGTCTTACTTTAAATAACGACCAAGCTGACAAAAACAGCAGCTGTTGCAAACCGAAGTTTAATTTAATGAGCTACCCGTTTGATCACTTGCTAGAGCCTTGTAGACGGGATACGCATTGACATGGGTTCAAAAATAAAACTTGCATCATATACGTAGCCCTCTAGGTTATACCAAGGTCTTATTTTGACGGTCTATACAGTGCACAAATTTTATTGCCAGCAGGGTCTCTGAGCCAGGCAATATAAATCGTACCCGCTGCACCGTCACGATAACCTGGGTCGCCCTCACAGGCGGTTCCACCATGCGCAATGCCAATAGCATGAAAGGCATCAACATCTTCGATTGATTTTGCGCTAAAGCCAATTGTTCCGCCATTGGCATGTGTCGCTTTTTCACCATCAAGCGGTTTTGTAATGGCAAACACACCGCCCGGACCCCGATAGAAATATCTTCCGTGACTAAAGCTACCAGGCTTGACCCCTAAAGTTCCTAAAGCAGCATCATAAAAATCTTTTGAAGCTTCTAAGTCATTTGCACCCAACATAATATGGCTAAACATAGTTTTCCTATTAATAAAATTTAAATCAAAATACGAATCATCTTAATATCTAATTTAATGATTCGTGTGCCAAAACATGCTGTAAGGTATTGCGAATAAATTGCTTTTCGTAATGACGATTTCGTCTAGATTTCTTTGCCAAAGAGCGCTGTTCTCTTCGTTTGTCAAAGACAAAGTGGTCGAGTTGACTCAGATCTTCAAGATCTTGTATCTGATTAGGCGAGTTTCGACGAGTCATAAATTTTTAAATAAATAATTTAATTTTAAATGCGTCACCTAGTTAAGCTAGGGTAAATCAATTTATTCCATCAATTTTATATGGAACTTTTGTTTATTCAGTAAGAAGAAATTAATAAATTTTGTTTGTTAATCTTTTGTAGTCGTGGCAACAATTTTGACGAGTCAATGAGGTGTTGCAAGCTTGATTTTCGCTTATCACGTATGGGTAAGGTATCTTTAGGTAGTCACTCAACCGAAGCACTTAATCCAAACCCTTGACCCAAGCCCTCAACCCAAATCCCACTATTCATTTCTTCACAATCGACGGTCGTATGAGGCTCAGCCTTTAAAAGAGCAAAGCTAACGGTCAGCATTTTCGTCAAAAAACTGTGATGACTCAGGGTCGAAGAGGGTAATAATTAATCAAAGCATAGGTTAGGTTTGTTCAAATTCACACTTGTTTGGTTTACGTGAGAAAATTCTAAAGCTAAGAACGGTTAACCTAGCAGATGATTATCACAGGACGTCGCATGATTCGTATTACTGAAATTCGCTTGCCGGTTAGCCATGCCCCAGAGGCACTGGAAGAGGCAATATTAAAGCGTTTGCATTTAAAGCCAGAAGATTTAATTAAAACCGAGGTATTTAAGCGCAGTTACGATGCTAGAAAAAATATAGCGCTTGCCTTTATTTATACGGTTGATTTGACTGTAAAAAATGAAGAGCAGGTTTTGGATCGATTTGCAGATGATATTCATGTCGCGCCATCACCTGACACAAGTTATCACTTTGTTGCCAATGATGCGCAAGTTGAACCGCAAGTTAATACGCCCGATTTTTTGCGCCCAGTCGTCATTGGCTTTGGTCCATGCGGTATTTTTGCGGCTTTAATCTTGGCCCAAATGGGTTTCAAGCCTATTGTGCTTGAACGTGGCAAGTCTGTTCGTGAACGCACGCAAGATACGTGGAATTTATGGCGAAAGAACGTTTTAAACCCTGAATCTAACGTTCAGTTTGGAGAGGGCGGAGCGGGTACCTTTTCAGACGGCAAGCTTTATAGCCAAATAAAAGACCCTAAGTTTTACGGTCGTAAGGTTATTCATGAATTTATCAAGGCCGGTGCACCCGAAGAAATTCGCTATGTTGCTAAACCACATATTGGTACCTTTCGACTGGTGGGTGTTGTAGAAAAAATGCGCCAAGAGATGATTGCGCTGGGCGGAGAAATTCGTTTTTCACAAAAAGTGATCGGTTTTGATATTGAAGATGGCCAGATCAAGGGCGTTAAAATAGAGGGGCATGAAGACCTAGCCGCCAATCATGTCATTCTCGCTTTGGGGCATAGCGCACGCGATACGTTTGAAGCATTACACGAGGCTGGGGTCTACATGGAAGCAAAACCTTTCTCGGTAGGCTTTCGCATTGAGCACCCTCAATCTTTAATTGATCAAGCCCGTTTAGGCCCGCATGCAGGGAATAAATATACGGGTGCTGCAGATTATAAGTTGGTCTATCACGCTAAAAATGGGCGCTCTGTTTATAGTTTCTGTATGTGCCCGGGTGGCACAGTCGTGGCCGCTGCTTCTGAACCGCACCGTGTTGTAACCAATGGCATGAGTCAATACTCTCGAAACGAGCGAAATGCCAATGCTGGCATTGTTGTTGGCATTACGCCAGAAGATTACCCGGGAGGTCCACTCGCAGGCCTTGAGTTTCAGCGAGTGCTAGAGTCTAAAGCCTATAGATTAGGCGGTTCAACTTATGAGGCCCCCGGGCAATTAGTCGGCGATTTTTTGGCGGGTAAGCCCTCTACTGAGTTTGGAAGTGTGGTGCCGTCCTACCAGCCGGGCGTGCACCTCACAGACCTTGCAGACAGTCTGCCACCTTATGCAATTGAAGCCATACGTGAAGCCATTCCTGCTTTTGAAAAACAGATTAAAGGTTTCTCGATGAAAGATGCTGTATTAACTGGGGTTGAGACCAGAACATCATCGCCATTGCGTATAACGAGACAAGACAATTTTCAGAGCATTAATATTAAGGGTTTATATCCAGCCGGTGAGGGCGCCGGTTATGCCGGTGGAATCTTGTCAGCAGGTGTTGATGGCATTAAGGTTGCAGAAGCTGTTGCATTAAATTACCTCTCAAAATAATACCTTTTCATACACATTAGTCTGCCAATAATATTGACAAAGCACAATATACTAAATGTATGAAAACAAAGTTGACCGAAAGTAAGATCGACCAAGCCACCGATACTTCGAAAGTATGTGAGAGTTTGACCGTTATGTATGACGGCGCTTGCCCACTATGCCGAACCGAAATCGGGGTTTACCAGTCACTTAAACCCTTAGAGCCAGTAAAGTGGTTAGACGTGAGCGCGCTTCAAGCCGGCATTAGCCCTGAACAGAGGGCACTTTACATGGCTCGGTTTCATGTACGGCAAAAAGACGGGCAACTATTAAGCGGTGCGGCCGCATTTGTTGCGTTATGGCTTGCTATGCCCGGTTGGCGCTGGCTAGGGCGGCTAGGTCGTCTGCCCGGTGTCACACCATTGCTAGAGTTAATGTATCGTGGTTTTTTACGTATACGCCCCTACATGCAACGGCTCGTAAAATAAAATCATTTAAAGATAATCATCATGACCTGCAAAGCATTTATCGAGCTAAAAGGCTTAAAACTAAAAACTCAAATTGGCCTTTATTCTGCGAGTGATATTGTTCCTGATAGCTATTTATTAGATATGACGCTTTCGATCAATTCAAAATATATTCTGATTAAACATGACGGCATGCAAAATGTATTTGATTATGATCCGCTTATTGCTGAAATTGAGCGATTGGCAGGCGAGCGTCACTACGACACACAAGAATACTTAATCACGCGTATTGCTCAAGCATGCGTGGCTCATCATGAAGTTGAGTCTATAGATATTGTTTTACGTAAAGCACCTTTACAAAATGGTTCAGGCTCGTTAGGTGTGCGTTTGTTTTTAGAGGGTGAAAGCTTGAGGAAGTTTAAATCAACAGCACCCCTGCACTAATATTGCAAGAAATGGGAAGATTGTGGCAGATCACCACCCAATATTTCCAAGTGATAGTGACCCCGCTTGGGTCATTGATTCCCTGAAAACCCCCATGACCTGACAAACCCTTTACGGCGTAAAAGATATCATCTTTTACCGTTGGCAATTCCCACTGCTTCTGGCAAACCACGCAAATACAGCATGGCAAAAATACCGATGATAGGGCCGGGTAATAATATTAAAAATACCCATTGCCAACTATTGAAAGATGCAGCGGCTAAAGGCAACAACCAAATCGTAACAACCGTCAACATAAAACCAATGCCCAGTTGTATGGTTAAGGCGGTGCCAATATACATGGGGTCTCCTAGCTCAGTCACCATGGTTGAAAATTGAGCCGAATCTGCAACGACGGTGAAGCCCCAAACCAAACTCAGTGCAACCAGTAACCAAAGCGGCCCATCGAATACAAAACCCGCTAACAAGGCACATGCACCTGAGATGCCCATCATCAAACTGGTGGTTGTAGTTCTGCCCCAACGGTCACCCAATATACCGCCAGCCACACAGCCTAATGCACCCATACCGATCACGACAAACGTTAGAAACGAAGCTGCACTGGCACTGCCAATGTGTTGAACCGCAAGCGACATATGAGCAAATGTTAAAAACCACGCCCACATTGCATACAGTTCCCACATGTGGCCAAAGTAGCCTACGCTGGCCAACACAATGCCACGGTTTTTAAAGACCTGACGTATACGCCCCGGGTTAAAGGGTGCGCGGGGAAAAGGGAAGGGCCCCTCATAAATGAAAGCCCAGACAAGTAAACCGCCCAGTCCGGTTGCGACAGAGGTTGCAATGATGACAAGTTGCCACTGTAGGCCACCAACAGCATTGACTAAATGGGGTGAGGCTGAGCCGAGTGTTAGTGCCCCAATTAATATACCTAAAGCCAACCCACGCCCGCGTGTAAACCACGTGGCAATGAGTTTCAAAGCAGGGGGGTAAACTAAAGCTAAAAATACCCCCGTTGTGATGCGTAAACAAATGGCAATCCAAACGCCACCCGCTAAAAGTATGCACGCATTGGCCAATGCCGCTCCGATTGCACCATAGACCATTAGTTTTTTGCTGTGAATCATATCTGATAGCCCGAGCACACTTGAGCCCACCGCACCCAATACAAAACCGACTTGCACACCAATCGTGAGCCACGCTGAGAGCGTTGGCGTTAAAGCCCACAGTTCTTTTAATTGTGAAATAACAGCCGTTGCCGAAAACCAAGTAGTCATTGAAAGCAGCAGGCAAAACGCAAGTAGGCCAAGTACCCGCCACCGAGCAGCTGGTTGAGGGGTGAGGACAGGCGTCATAGCTCTTTAGTACTTAAGTCGAACATGTGCCATGGCAATTAGCATCATGTGTGGAACGGTCACCGCTGCAAGCCCAATAAAGATCAATCTTAAAATCATAGAGTCGACGGGTAAATCTGACCATAAAAAATAAAGGGCAGCCATTAGTATTAAGGTGAATACTGTGTAAATCAAAGCCATACGAAACAATCGTGGGTGCTCTTTGGGGTTTGCATAACGAAACAAACCTGCCAAATGGCGTGGGCTGTGTAACAGGCAAAAGTACAAAGCAAAGTAAACAAGTGGCGAAGCCGTGTAAGCGAGTACAAGCAACCCCAAATATTCAAATGCAGATAACCATTTGTGTTGAACACTGGCCACGCCGATGAGAAGCAACATGGCACTGATGGCTGCCCACTCAGGTACGGCTATTGCGTGAGCCAGAGTGCCACCACCTAAGCCTGACAGTTGTGTAAAGATGAATGCCACGTTTTCTGTATGAAAAGTAATGGGCATCAGTATTAACAACGCCCCAACGCCAAGCCTTAACAATCGGTTGCTGTCGCGTTCCCAGTCACCTGAAAAATGCCAAGCGCTAATCAATAAAAAGACCATTAGGCTTATTACTGGAAACAGCAGCCAAGTTAAGACAACAAGGCCAGCGATCAGCAGGTAAAACACATTAAATATGACCGCTTGTTTTGGTGTTTGACTCAAGCCCACTAACTCAGCCACCCAGGGGTCTAGTGCCCCGTGGGGTAGACCTAAAAAAATCACCATCACGGCTAAACCATAAATTTGCACGGTGGGTGAAATCAAATCGGGCAACAGCGTCAATAACGCTGCCACTGCAAAAGCTACGATCGGAAAAACCAATCGTTCAATTATGGGCTGTGTTGGCTGTGGAGATGGAGGTGGCGATGTTGATATTTTCATCATAGGGCGTTGCGTTGACGCGCAAGCATTGCTTTGATGAAAGGTATTTTAGGTACATGGGCGATGATGTGTAAACAATCAAGTAAAGAAGCTTGATCGTTCATAAAGCGAATAAATCGATCAGGTTTGGTTTGACTCAGAAGATTGTCAAATAGCACGGGGGCGAGGGCGGGGTCTTTTTGAAGAACATGTAAAAAAATCTGGTCCATTTTTTGCATTAAAAAACCAGAAACGGTTTGGGGTAGAAGCGTACCTGTGTCGCAATACTGTTTGGCACACAGCTCGGCCCAGCGTTGAATGCGTAAAAAACCGTACCCTGATGATGGGCGCAGGGCGCCACCCCGCATACCGGCTCGAATGGGTTGAGGGGTGCTTGAAGGTGCTTCATCAGGTAACCCCATAGGCAGGTTGCCATACTCTGTGCGAATGATTTTGGCTTGAGCCCAGCCACGCTTATAGAGCAATTTATCAAGCTCAATTTGTAAGTCTGCTTGCATCGGTGCCTGACTTGCAAAAACAGTTACTTCAACAAGAAGTTGACGTTCACTAAACGGCAAAATGTAAGTGAAACAAAATTCACCCTCTAACAGTCGCATATCTGTCATCAACTCTACTTGTGAGGCATCTACATCAGTGGGTTGGTCTAATAAAATTTCAACACCCAGAAAGCTTTGTATGAGTGTTGATTCATCAATAAGGTTGGAGGGTGGGGGGCGTGTGTCAATGACTTGTTGAGCGTTATATATAGCTGAATCTGTCACAACTTGCCAACCCGCTTGATGCACGTCAACCGTTTTAACAGCTTGCCCGAGTGCTAATTGTATTGTCGAACAGTCTTGAATGATTAACTGGCTTTTACGATAAAAATCACCCGAACGTATGTATTGATATTGAAAATCAAGATGGCTTCGAGATTGTTTTAGCTGATTTTGTAGACCAAACGACCATAGTGGCCATGAACAGTTAACCCAACCAGTGAGTGAGTGTTGAATAGGTGCCCAAAAACACCAGCTTCTATCGTCTTGGTACGCAGTGCGGGGTTCTATGATAACGACTGACTTGTTAATATTTTTTTTTGCAAGCTCTCTAGCTAACGATAAACCTGCACATCCACCACCGAGAATCGCTAAGTCAACATGTTTTGTAGGAATCATGCCGTTGTCGTTTTTTGAACACCAAAGCAGTTTTGTAAGTCTTGATGCAGTGTTGGGTCATGCTCGACAGAAGACCATTGCGTCAAAAAACGCCAAGCATGATGACTCAGAGCCTTGCTTGCACAATAGAATTTACGTGATTGAGGCACCACGGCGCGACGGTTCCAAGAGCAGTAATCTGCATCAGCTACGACTTCACCAATTTCACGATACACCCTAGCGGCCACCACGATGCCATATCGCGCTGCAGGCGGCAGGTAACCCACGCCAGCAAGACCACTTTGATAATATACGTCAGCGAGTTTCAAAATGCGTTGTGTGGCTTGCCGAAGTGTTTTTTGTTGATCTGGGTTGGGGTCGACTATTTCAGCTGCTGAAAGACCACCAAGCCATGTAGAGGGAAGGTAAACACGACCTTTGGCAGCATCTTCACCCACATCACGCGCAATATTTGTTAATTGCATGGCAATGCCAAGATCAATTGCAAAAGGCCATGCATCAACATTACGAACATCTAAAATAAAGCACATCATTAACCCCACCGTGCCAGCTACTTCATAGGCATAGTGCAGTAATTCAGCTTCATCTTTAATGACACGCGTTGACAAGTCTGAATGAACGCCACTGATGAGCGACTCTACTGGTGCAAAAGGCATCGAAAGCTCTTGCATCAGTGCAATCATATTCATGACACATGGCTTTGATGCATGACCGCGTTGAAGTGAATGTTTAAGCTGTCTGATTTCATGAGCAGCATTGTGTTGATCAGAACTTTCATCAACCAAGTCGTCAACGTAGCGACAAAAAGCATACAGACGGGCAGCACGCACACGATATGTTGAACCGAGCAGTCGACTAGCGAAATAAAAGCTGCGCCCATTAGATTTGAGTACAGCTATTGCTTGGTCATTTGTCAGTGTCATCGTTTGTGAACTCAAGCCGCTTCAGGCAGCAAACGATCAACCACTTTGGCGGATGATAAAACACCAGGAAGACCCGCACCAGGGTGAGTGCCGGCACCCACTAAAAATAGGTTGGCTGGACCTTCGCCCCGATTGTGAAACCGAAACCACGCTGATTGGCTAAAAAGCGGCGACACTGAAAACCCCGCGCCATCTGGCGACAAGTAGCGGTGCTCAAAATCAACGGGCGTCATAAAAAATTGGCTCACAATAGTTTGGCGCAAGCCAGGTAATGTTGTTTTATCTAACGCATCAATCACGCGTTGAGCCAGCTCTGGACCAGATTTGTTCCAGTCAACATCACCTTGCAGGTTGGGCACGGGCACAAGCGCATAGAAACTGTCGCAATTTGGGGGTGCGAAGCTGGCATCGGTTGCTGTGGGTCGATGCAAATAAATTGAAAAATCATCAGCCAGTATTTTGCGATTAAAAATATCGTTTAAGAGCTCTCTATAACGTGGCCCCATCCAGATGGTGTGATGAGCAACATCTGGGTATTGTCGGGTAGTTCCGAAAAATAGAACAAAGAGCCCCATTGATTTTTTCCAACGGTTTGCTTTGATGCGAGCTGACAACTTGACTGATTCTTTGGGCAGTAAATTGTTATATAAATGCACGGGATCAACATTTGAAATCACCCAGTCAGCCTGTAATGATTCATGATGACCGTCAGCCGTTTGGATGTTAACGCTTTGAATTCGGTTAGATTGATTAGGCAATGACATCACTGTTGTGTTCAGCCTTATTTCGATGCCTTGCTCAACCATTAACTTCTCAAAGGCATCAACTAACGCACCCGTTCCGCCCATTGCAAAATGAACACCATGGGCTTGTTCTAAGAAGT
>DITR01000095.1 GCA_002422175.1 Alcaligenaceae bacterium UBA6179 | reverse complement strand
GCATACAGGGTGTCAAAGGCGAGGGACGATTTGCCTGACCCCGATAAGCCCGTGAGTACGACTAACTTGTGCTTAGGTAAATCAAGCGACAAGTTTTTAAGATTATGGGTGCGAGCACCGCGAATGCGTATGAAATTCATGGGGTGATGTTAGGTCGTGTCTCAGGAGATGTCGTTTGAAAAGCCAGTTTGATTTATTCATTGGGGTCGCACCCCTTAAGTTACTCAGCAAAAGGGTAACTTGTTACTATAACGCGCCAGGCCATTTTCACGATGCGACTTAAATGATCATTTTGACGGGTCTGGCACCCTAAACAGCTTTAAACCTTATCTTTTACTTATGACAAACGATGTTCGATTAGCTTTAACTCCTGCAGAGCGCCGTGCCAGTTTTTCTTTGGCTGGTCTATTTGCTGCCCGTATGTTGGGTTTGTTTTTGTTATTGCCGGTTTTTGCCGTGGCGGCACAGAGTTTGCAGGGTGGTCAAGACCCCGCTAAAGTCGGTTTGGCGTTGGGTATGTATGGTTTAACGCAAGCGTTTATGCAAATACCGTTTGGTATGGCATCAGACAAGTTTGGTCGCCGTCCAGTGGTTTTATTTGGCTTGACTCTGTTTGTCTTGGGAAGCGTGATGTGCGCGTTTGCCACAACGATTGAGTGGGTAACGATTGGCCGCGCCATTCAAGGTGCTGGCGCGATTTCAGCTGCAGTCACGGCATGGTTGGCTGACGCCACCCGCCCCGAAGTACGAACGCGTGCGATGGCGATGGTTGGTGCTTCGATTGGTTTGTCTTTTGCGCTGTCACTGGTCATGTCACCATTAATTGTGGGTTGGGGCGGGTTGTCGGGCTTGTTTTGGGTGATTGCAGCGCTTGGCGTGGTGGCTATTGTGGTAGCAGCATTTGTTATACCTGTGGTGCCCCGTGCAGAGGCAGGTATGTCCTCAGCCCGCGCGATTGATGTGATTAAAAATGGTGGTTTGTTTCGGCTCAATGTGGGCGTATTTTGTTTACACCTGACTCAAGTCGCATTGTTTGTGGTGGTGCCACCGCTGCTACTCAAACTCGGCAATCTGTCTACAGAGGGTTTGTGGAAGGTGTATTTGCCCGTTATCTTTGTATCGTTTTTACTGATGGTACCCATTATTTTTGTCACAGAGAAACGTCGCTCTCACACCCAGACATTGCGTTGGGCGGTATTAGGTTTGGTGTTAGTGGGGGCGGGCTTTGCCCTCACAGCACAAGCTTGGTGGCCGCTATTGATTTGCCTCACTTTGTTTTTTGTATTTTTTAATGTTTTAGAGGCTTTACAACCGTCTTTAGTCTCGCGCGCTGCTCCACCGCATCTTAAAGGTTTAGCCTTAGGGCTTTACAATACGACACAAGCTTTCGGGCTATTTTTTGGTGGCGTATTGGGCGGCTGGGTAGCTCAGCATCAGGGCGTACAAACGGTGTTTTGGGGCTTAACGGCGGTATCTGCGGTTTGGTTGATTGCGACTTGGGGTTTACATATCGATATGCCTGAGCGGTCTAAGTCGATGGCTCAACCGAGCATCGTGCCGTAAACTATGACAATGCGTAACAATACGTCTGGTCAAGCGCAAAACTCTCGCGCACCATGGTAAGCCGTTGGGCCGGTTGGCTCGTTTAATTTATTTACTTCATTTTTCGGAGATCGGCATGGCATCGGTCAATAAAGTTATTTTAGTTGGCAACTTGGGGCGCGACCCCGAGGTTCGTTACAGCCCAGATGGGGCTGCATTATGCAACGTTTCTATTGCAACCACTAGCAGCTGGAAAGATAAAACCAGCGGCGAGCGTCGCGAAGAAACAGAATGGCATCGTATTGTGTTTTACGGCCGCTTAGCCGAAGTCGTGGGCGAATACATGCGCAAGGGTCGTCCCATGTACGTTGAGGGTCGTCTACGTACCCGCAAATGGCAAAACAAAGAAGGTGTTGACCAGTACACCACTGAAGTGGTGGCGGATCAAATGCAAATGCTAGGTGGTCGTGACGGTGCATCAGGCGATAGTGGCGAGCCCCCCTCAAATTATGAAGGCAGTTCAGGCGGTGGCTCGGCTGGTCGTTCAAGCCCCTCTTCAAGCCGCCCTAACCAAGCCTCTCGTCCGGCTGCGCCTGCAGCGGGCGGCGCAAATTTAGGTGATTTAGACGACGACATACCGTTTTAAGTTTTTTTACAATAAAAAACACCATCTTTTCACTTGAGAGATGGTGTTTTTTTAACGCCATGACGAACCATTAATCAATGTGATGGCTAAGTGATTCGTGAATAATTTATTTTTCTGGCTCAGACGTTTAATATTGAATTAACTCAAACGGTTGTATATTCAAAATCTTTCAATATTTTCGGTATAAAAATGACGCAACTGAGTCTTGCTCATGTTGAATGTGTAACTTATCGCAAAATAGCGTGGCTAAATCATTTCATTGGCTCTCTCATGGTTCAATGCATGATGATGTTGTGCATTGCCTGCTCAGTTGTGATGCCTGTGCAGGCACAACCCAGCTTAGTTCTAAGTTCTTCCGACACAAAAATTAATATTGTCCCTTATGTTGAGGTCTTAACTGACCCAACCAACAAATTGACGTTAGAAACCATTCTGGCTGAACCTCAAAATTACCCCTTTACATCATTGCAAGATTCGGGTGATCATGTATTGAGCTTCGGCTTATCGCAAGCCACCCACTGGATTCGTATAAATCTTTCTCATCAACCTGGGGTTATAGATCGCTGGGTGCTTGAAATTCCATATGTTGCTATAGATGACATTCAATTGTTCGCACCATCAGGCCAAACTGTGATGTCGGGAACGATGCGTGATTTTCTTGAGCGACAAATTTTTACGCGTGTGCATGCATTTTATGTTGATGTGTCTCTGCAGCCTAGCACCTATTACCTTCGAGTGCAGTCAACGTATCCGCTAACCGTTCCCTTAGAATTGATGCGCCCCGAAGTGTTTGGGCAAGAGCAGCTTATTGACACCATGGTTCAATTTCTCTATTACGGTGGTTTGATAAGCCTGTTTTTTTACAACTTAGTGATTTACTTTACTACTCAAGAACGGCGTTATTTACTTTATTGTTTATTTGCAGCATCAGTTATCTTGGCAATGTTTGCAGGAAATGGTTACGGTCGCTTATTTCTGTGGTCAAACGCCCCCTATTTTGATCGTGTTGCACAAGGGATTTTTTTTGGGCTCGCCTCAGGTTTCGCATTGCTTTTTAGTTGTAAGGCACTTGAGTTAAAACAACGCACGAGCAAAGTCTATTGGGTTTTACTCATTGCCGCTGGCGTAAGCTTTTCGGTTTCTGTGGGGTTGCTATTCACTATATTCATACAAATGAGCATTGGGTGGCTCTACCTGTTGCAGTTCGCAGTGTCGAGCCTTGGCATAATTTTATGTATTGGTGTGGCCACTTATCTGTTGAGTAGGGGTGTAAACGAGGCAAAGTACTTCATTTTTTCTTGGGGTTTTTTGTGTATAGGGGTACTTACTGCAAGCCTCAGGGCATTAGAGTTTTTGCCTAACAATTTATTTACTTTATATGCCGTTCAAATTACCACTGGCATTGAGGCAATATTCTTTTCTTTTGCGCTCGCAGACCGGTTGAGATCAGAGCGTATTGCACGCGAGCTTGCTCAAAAATCACTTCTGGCATCACAGCGCGAAACAGTTCAGGCATTACAAATTACAGAGGCTCGGCTTGAAAATGAAGTGAGCATCAGAACACAAGAGTTGCGCGCATCTCTTTTGAATGAGCAGCGTGTGCGCGAACAGTATGTTCGGTTTGGCGCAATGATTGCACATGAGTTTCGCAACCCATTAAATGTGATTGAAGCTCAGAATACCCTGCTTGAACTTGAGCCGAATGCCGAGTCAGCTAAAGTGCTCAAACGTGTAGGCGTCATTAGAAGTGCTGTCATTCGACTTTCTACTATGTTCGATCAGTGGCTGCAAAGCGATCGCTTAAGCCAGGCATTTGCCAAAGCATCACTTTTGCCCATTGACTTAAAACGGTTGCTTGATGACGCCGTCAACACCAGTCAAAGCTATCACGTTGACTATTCTTTAATAACTGACTACCCCGATTCGCCTTTGGTGATTAATGCTGATTATGGCTTGTTACGAATTGCAATACTTAACTTAATTGACAATGCTTGCAAGTACAGTAAGCAAGGTCTGAATATATGCGTGGGTATTGTTTTGAAAGAGGGTTGGGTCGGAATATATGTCAAAGATGTTGGCGTGGGTATCGCGCTAGAAAAACAAGACATCATTTTTTTGCCTTATATTCAATTACCGTCTACAGAGCGGTTAGTCGGTGTTGGATTAGGACTGCCCTTTGTAAAGCTTATTGCAGAGCTACATGAAGGACGAGTTGAGGTTGAGAGCAACGTCAATGTGGGGTCGACATTTACGATTTGGCTTAAGATGAACGGTTGATTTAGAAAATCATGACAAAGTTTTTAAGCGCGTATAAACCCTTGCCCTGACATACATTTAGCCTAAGCGCTGAGTTGATCAACATATTTCAGTAGTGGCTGCACAGCAAAGGGTTTTGTAATAAACAGATCTGGTCTAAGCTTCGCCTCAATAGCAGACTGGCATTGGCTAGAACCTGTAACAAGCACAACAGGCGTTTTGCTATTCAGGCGAACTAGCCTTAGAATTTCAAGCCCATCACCATCTGGCAATATTAAGTCAATGACAATGAGATCAAAATTTTCTTTATGAGCGAGTGCAGCAAACTCAGCGATTGACCCAATGCCTTTTGCCTCATGACCCTTGATCTCTAGAATTTCAACGAGTGACTCTCGAAAGTCAACTTCGTCTTCTACAATGAGTACGTTCATAAATTTTCTTGATATGAATAAGACATCAGATTATCTGAAAACAGATTGCATGAACAAGTGTCATATTTAAATTTGAATTGATTGGGTTTGCGTACGATAAGGATCTTAATAAACGTGGTGATAAAAGCATTCTTTTTCATACTCATTTTATTGGTTGGCATAACGACTTGGGTGGTTTTTAGAAATCGCTCAACTTATTTTGTGCAGCCTGGTGGTAGTGCTCACGTTTTATACTTAGCGGCACATATTGTTTTAATAATCTCTTTATTGGTCAGTTTGGCAAGCCTTATTGGTTTGCTACCAGACTCTGCCCTATATCTTGGCAACTGGCAGCTAGGCCTGATCTTTTATTTCGTCTGTGTGCTTGTTGCGTTGTTGAAGAATGCAACAAATAATTATAACATTGACAAGCAAATAAAATTGAGCATTATGAATCAAAAAAAAGGTCAAGTTGAGCCAAAACCTCACGAGGGTGATACGTTTCAAATAAGGTTAGATCGACTCAGGCACGATATTAAGACACCCCTTTCCGTTATAGACAGTACGGTTCAAAGTTTAGAGATGCTTGAATTCACGCAAGATAGTGAGAAAATAGCTCGCTATGAACGCATACGTCGTTCAGTCGCAAAGATCGACGATCTTTTAATTAGTGAGCCTGTAAGTGGAAAAAATGATTAAACAAATAACTCGCTAAGATAGCGCTATGATTCGCCGAATTAAAATATGTCGCTAAATATTCTTTTGCATCAGGTTGATGATGACTTTTCAAAATACTGACTCTTCAATGCCGTTGCCTGTCACTCGTCGACCTGATTTGATCTTTGTTGAAGACCAAGACGACTTGCGTAAAGAGTTGGCCTTTCAACTTCGTTATCATCACATAAGCGTTCGCGATGTATCTGATGGTGCAGGGCTTGAACGCGAACTCATACTTCAACTGCCCGATATGGTGTTGCTAGATTTGAATTTGCCAGATCGGTCTGGGTTTGACCTTGCTAGTGAACTCAAACAGCGACACCCTGATGTGGGTATCATTATGCTTACAGCTCGCACTGACATTGATGATCGGGTTATGGGCTTTGATGTTGGTGCCGATATATATCTCAGTAAACCTATAGATTTTCGTGAATTGCACGCTTGCATTAAAAGCCTATTTGCCCGCTTAAGTAAATCAAATCTGTCCACTCAATGGTTTTTTTCAAATACCTCTAGAAAGTTAAGAGCCCCTAATCAACAAGAGATTGAGCTGACCTCTCTTGAGGCTGTAACATTTGAATACCTGTTGAAAAACTATGGTTTGGTGTGTAGCAGAGAAGCACTACACGAGGCTTTGGGTTTTATCGGTTTAGAGCTTAATGATATTCGTCTCAATACGCTTATGAGCCGGTTACGTCGGCGACTTCTTGAGTTTGACCCTGAGCTGCGCATTGTGACTTGGCGCAATAAGGGTTACACCTACGTTGGCCCACCTGTTCAGGTTTATAAGACGAAAAGTTGAGCTTTTCACACCCACTATAACAAGTGAGTGTGAATAAGCCTAAGCGTTAAAGTATTTTTAAAACTTGTAGCCGACACCAACCAAGAAATTGTATGACGTCGGGGTATTGGTATAGCCCAATGAAGTGACTTGACCATCTGGGAACGAATCAGCCGCAGTTGCGCTGCCAGCTGAATAACCAATATAGTTAGCCTCAGCAAAACCGTAAACATTTTTAGTAAAGAGATGTTTAACGCCTAAACCCAGTAAATAACCATTCACATTTGTGTTGAGATTGTCACCGGTGTTGACATTGGGAGTGAGTTTTGCCGTGGCAGTAACCCAGCCAATTTTGGCATAACCCATGGTTTCATTTGTGAAAGCATAGCCAGGCACTAAAGAAATAGAAACTTGATTTTCTAGTTTAGATTTGAAGGCCGCGTCAGCAACATTTTGGCCACCAACTGTAAGATTGCTTGAACCTGCGTTCATGCTGATGGGGTTGTATTCTGCTAATAAACCAAGCGTAAAATTATTGGTTAAGGCAGTCGTCATACTAAGCCCAATATTAAGGGGCGCAGTGCCACTGCTTGAGTTTGAAAACCCCACTAAGCTTGCCGGGCCTAAATCTGGGTCTGTGTTTGTTCTACTTCCGTCGACTTTTACATTTGAATACTTTGATGCATTGTTTTGATAGCCCGTCGATAACTGAATTCCAAAGCCTTCAAAGTTTTTTGCCTGTGCAAAGACTGTTGGCGATACGAAGGCCGCTGATAATGCACCAGCCAAAAATATTTTTTTCATTTCTGTAACCTGTAGCTTAATTTATGTGGAAAGTTAGAATCATTTAAGAATTCATTTAATGGAATGTTTCACAGTTGAATAGCTGCTAACAAAATATAAGTAAATGAGCCTAAAAATAGTACAAGACCGCTGACCCGTCTTGTATTACAGAGCGTGACACATATGGCACTTCATCTGAGGTGTCATGTTTTTCACAGAAGCGTATTTATGTACTAGAAAATCAATGCACTAAAACTTATAGCCAACGCCGACTAATACTTGGTATGAGTTAACAGAGGGCTGACTAGTCAAGCTTGAGTCGGCATCAATTATTGCGGGTGAGAGTGATCGAGAGAAACTAGGTTTGGCATAACTCATGTAGTTGGCCTCAGCAAATACGTAAATACCACCCTCTATAATTTGTTTGTAACCTAACCCGACAACGTAACCACTTACCGTTTTAGATTGATCTTCATACGTTAGGGGAAACTGACCCAGCCCAGGAATATTGTTGATATTAGGGTAATTTTGCGTCAGGTTAAGCGAGCTGTAACCTGCTTTTAGATAGATCAACTTGTTTTCTTCAATGGCATAACCTGGCGTAATAAAAATATTGAAGCGATTTGATGCTTTCAGTGACGAGCCGTCAAATGACCTGATTCCGTCTTGATTAACCGCTGAATAATTCGAGCTGGTCTGTGAAAGAGCAGAATAGTCAGCACCAATTCCAATGAGCCATTTTGACCCGATAGAAAAGTTATAACCCAAACCAAAAATGAGAGGTACGCCGCCAAATGTTTGATTGCTCGCATTCAACCTCTGATCTGAAGAAAAGGTCATGTCAAGATTTGACGCTTGGTTACTTTCATAGCCCGTAGCAAGTTGCCCATAAAAACCTTCAAACGCCGATTGTGCTTGTGCTTGAATGCCAACGCCAGTCAATGAGGCAGCAATAAGTGCTGAAAAGATTTTTTTCATTTTATTTAGTAACCTAGTTTTATTGGGGTTGGGGCAAACACAAAAAAGATGCACGTCGCTTTCGCACAGCTTGCAAAACAAATGCCCACAAGTATATGTTGAATCAAAAAATTAGGTTACAAGATGTGCAACGCATCATTTATTACAGTGCATGACAAGAGCCTTCTAACAATAACATTTCTGTGTCAGATGAAGATAATTGACGCTACATTGAAAACCTCTTAGCAATGGAGCCATGATGAGCATGCATAGTCGATTAGCCGTTCTTTCTTTAGTTGTGATCTTGGGCGGATGCGCAAGCGCCACCGCCTTACAAAAAACCGATGGTACGATTGAAATCGTTGGGCTTTCGAGTTCAGAAGATGATGCCCTTGAAGCGGTATTAGATAAAGGTCTGAGCGCTTGTAAAGCAAGCGGTAAAACTTTTGCTGTAATTGATCGACAATCTAGCTATCGTGGTATTGATCCAAATATGCGCGCAGCCATCAGCATTGCCAATGTGCTCACAAAAAGTAGTTTTTCTGGTGCTGGTCGCACGTCGAGCGATTGGCGAGTCGTGGTTGTGGGTAAGTGCCAATAAATATCAATTGGGTGTTTTGGGCCAAACGGGTACGAGTAACTTTTGTCCTGACACAATTTTATCTGACTTAAGGCTATTCAAAGACCGAAGAATCATCGGTTCTACCTGATGGCGTCGCCCAATTGAAAAGAGTGTGTCACCCTGAACAACCGTAATTTCTTTGGTTGGAACGGGCTCAAGCGCTTTAACGGGTGGCAAAGGCGGCTCAGGGGGTGCAGGTGGTGGGTTTGCTTTCTTTTCTGCCTGTTCTTGAATGAATCGTGGCAAAGTCAAACCGGGCTGTGGTTCTGCTCTTGTGGTCCAGCAGCGCCCCGCACGTGATGGCACTTGTATATCCATTCGCGAGACAGCTGATCGCACCGAGGGTGTTGTCTGTTCAAGAATGAAGCGGTAATCTTCAGCAAGCTTGAGCACCATATCTCGCCCCACCATGTCATAGCGCAAAGAAATTTCAGTGACTCCTAGCCTCTCGAGCTCTTGCATGGCAGCAGGAAAATCAGCAGGCGTGAATGTCTTGGAACCATCTGCAAATTCTTCAAGAAATATGGCTAAACCGAGCGGTCCAGGGTAACGTTTAGTCAGCGTTAAGTTGTCAATTTGAATGTCAAGAGTCACCTCTCCGCATTGATCAGGCCGCCATTCAAAGGTGTTGCTTGCTGCCATGTTTAGATTGCTCAGCCCAATTTCTTCTTGGTTACACTGAATAGTTAAAATGGCTGCATAAGGTCGCGCTTTGGCACCGGGGTTGACACCAATAGGCAAGGCTGCCAAAGACAATTTGGCGCTTTTGGTAGTGGACGCTTGCGCAAGCTTTTGCTTAACCACTTCAGACAAACGACTGGTTACCGCTTGATTTAAAAAGCCGATAAAACCTTGAGCGAATGGAAATTGCTGACTCCCAATCGTGACGGGTAGAAATGAACCGCCCACGAGTGTCACGAAATTTTTTGCAGGCCCATCAACGAATGCCCAAACACTGCCTTGTTCGCCAAAGAGTTGCGAACTCGCTTCTTGGGGATTAACAGCAAGCTGGGTCTTCCACAAGACTTCTTTTTCCCAATTTTGTTGAAGCTTGCAAGAGGCTTGTTCTGCGGCGTAATACTTGATGGCATCAACAGGCCCCTGAATGACCCGCCAGATGACCTCATCATTGGCCGAATTAAAACGCGAATTTGCTTTAAATGCTTGAAAGTTTTGGTCTAACTCTTTCAATGCTGAAGCGCTAGATTCTCTCGTACTGGCGTCTGAGAAGTATTGCGACGTCATGTCAAACGCAGAACCTACGCCACGCATCACTTCAACTGCAGCGGTTTGTTGTGATACGAGATATTGTTCAAATAGTGATATGTCATCTCTGGCTCGGGTTAATTGGCCTGTAAGAAGATTGGTTCGATTCACAATCGACTGTCGCATTGCCTGACCTGCTACGTTGTTGACGGCATTAACCATGCCCATAGCACCTTTGACCGTTGAGTTCGAAGAGACTTGATCAAACATTTTGATGTAATACCTGGCGAACTCAAGCCACGAAGGCGATTGTGATGGCGATAATTGCTCGAATTCACTAAGAAGCTTATTAAAAAATAATTTGAATGGGCTATTAGGTGTGTTTAGACTAGCGATGATATTAAGATAGTCAGGTTCTGTAGCAATTAAAACTTCACCTTGCATAATTCCCCAAGCGAAGCTACGCCAGGCATTTAGGCGCTCTTCTATGTACCAGGCGTAGAACGCATCAGAGGCATTGATAATTGATTCTTGGTTTTGTAATGCCTGACGTAATTCCTTAACAAACCCGTCGATGCGTTCTTTACCGCGTAGCGTTAATCCACCATCGACTTTTATTCCTGTGCGGTCTATGCCATCAGGGTCCCAGAAGTCACTGAGTCGAATGGGGTGAATGCCCGGTAATGCATTAGCCCACTGAATCAGCCATTCCATTTGTGGTGTTTTAAATACTTCCTCTTGTAGCGATTCACGGTAACTAAAAAGTGTATCGGTTAAATAGCGGTCGTTTGGTGCTGACCATGCAATAGAGGCGACAAGCAAATCATCAAAACCATTTGAAAGCCTTTGCGAAAGGGCAGGGTCAATGAGGCTTATGACATTTTGAGGTATCTGCGGCATAGCCAAAATTTGTTGATAACTTGCGCCATCAACACGCGCCTGCATCATGTTCACATATCGAGCCAAGGTCAGCAAAGCGTATGCCCGCTTACTTGGGTCAGGTGATTCAAGTAGCACCTGAACATCAAGATTCACGCCAGAACGTGAATTTTGAACCTCACGGAATTTACGAACAAAAACTTTCTTCAATTTGGTTTCTAGCAAATCAACTTCTGGGTTGAAAGCCAGCCAACGCGTGTTCCAATTCTCTTCCTCTTTAAGAATGAAGGCGACAATCGTCAAGCCGTCACTCAATTGCTCAAGCTCGTAGGTCTGATTGCCGTCGGTCGTGAACTGACCAAAACTAGCGGGTATAGCTTGATCAAAACGCTTAATCGTAGACGAGGTCGACTGAAACGACACGAAGATAAAGACTAATGTCGCTATGCATAGACTGATCCATGAGACCAACACCATGTTGGCTGTTACGCGACGCCAACGACTGACGATTTTTCCTGGTAGGGCGATGTCGCGTTCTTTGGGCAGTATTCTAGAAAAAATATCGTGTATGAATAAACTTTTACTCACACCGCTGGCTTCATTCGGTTCGGGGCTTGCAGTCAACAAGTTGCCCAAACGGCTGGGCAAAGGTGACTGTTGAAGACCACTAGTCAGAAATAAACCACGTAAAAAAGGATGTTCAAGATAGGGGTTATGCCCCAGGGTAGCCTTTAAAAATAGTTGTAAGCCTGACTTGAGACGGGTTACCTCATCGGGTAACAAAAGCATTTCTGATGACAGCGTGATGCCACGCATGGCCATATCAAGTCGAAGTCTTCCTAATTGAGAAGATAAAGCGTTAATTGCGACATGACCAAACTGCTGTACGTCATGAATCCCTTGAGACTGATCAGACAAGAACCCCATCGCCTCTTGTGATTGATCGTCGCTGAGTTGATCTGCCCATTGAGAAAACCCATAAATCTGATCACACTTGGTAATCATGATGTAAATGGGGAATCGTTTCTCAAATAACCGCATCAACTGATCGATGCGATCACGTAATGATCGACCACGGCTTTCAATTGTGGCGATATCTCCTGTTAAAAGTGTTGGCGCATCAATGGCGATGACTAGGCCGTTTAAACCCTCGCGGGCTCGATACTTGTTAAATAACGTTAGAAGGTAGTCCCATTCATCATGATCGTTGGAGTCGCCAACAGGTGAAACATAGCGTCCCGCAGTATCTAGTACGATGGCTTCACTAAAAAACCACCAATCACAATTGTTGGTCTGAACAATTTGTTTGGTCTGTGCCGTCTCGCGTAACATGGGCGTTAAACGAGAACGCGTGATAGCTGTTGTTTTACCCGACCCTGATTCACCCATAACCATGTACCAAGGTAATACGTACAAGGGGTTACCGAAGAGGCGAAGCTGAGAGTTTTTGAGTAAATGAATAGCCGACTTCCATTTATTCAAAAGATCAAATTTATAATCGTCTTGTTGATTAAATGCCACGGCCGCTTTACTCTCTGTCGCCAACAATCGAGCTTTGACACTTGAACGTAAGGCGAGGCGACGTAATGCTTTGACGCCAAAGTAAGTCGCTATGACCGCAAAAAAGATCGTAAATGCCCCCCACAACGGCCATTCCAAATAAAGAATCAC
>DITR01000177.1 GCA_002422175.1 Alcaligenaceae bacterium UBA6179 | reverse complement strand
TGCCTGACTTTGATATTGACTTTTGCCAAGACAATCGTGAGCGTGTCATTGAGTACGTAAAAGACAAGTACACCCGCCAGGCCGTGAGCCAAATTGCTACTTTTGGTACCTTAGGTGCAAAAGCGGTCGTCAGAGATGTGGGTCGCGTACTTGATTTGCCGTATTCATTATGTGACAGCTTATCTAAGCTTATTCCCCATAATCCAGCTGACCCCTGGACACTCGATCGCGCCCTCAAAGACGAGCCTGCCTTCAAAGCCCGCTACGATCAAGAAGAAGAAGTGCGTGCCTTAATTGATTTAGCCCGGCCACTTGAGGGCTTGACTCGCAACATGGGTATGCATGCAGGTGGTGTGCTCATTGCGCCGGGGCAACTCACTGATTTTTGTCCGCTGTTTTGTCAACCTGGGCAAGAGGCCACTGCAGTTTCGCAATTTGATAAAGATGATGTGGAAGCGGCTGGTCTAGTCAAGTTCGACTTTTTAGGCCTTCGTAATTTAACTATCCTAGATTGGGCGGTACGGTACGTACGTCGATTCAACCCAAGTATGGTTGATTTTGACATCATGAGTTTGTCGCTAGATGACCCTAAAGTCTATGCGTTGCTTTGTGCAGCCAATACAACAGCCATCTTTCAGCTTGAATCGCGCGGCATGAAAGAATTACTTAAAAAACTCAAACCCAGTCATTTTGAAGATGTTATTGCCGTGCTCGCGCTTTTTCGGCCGGGGCCGCTTGAATCTGGCATGGTTGACGATTTTGTGAATCGCAAGCATGGTCGCGCCGAAGTCGATTACTTTCATAAAGACCTTGAGTCAACGCTTAAAAGTACCTATGGTGTCATTGTGTACCAAGAGCAGGTCATGCTTATTTCGCAGATTATTGGTGGTTATTCATTGGGTAGCGCTGATTTACTGCGACGCGCAATGGGCAAGAAAAAAGCCGAAGAAATGGCTGAACAACGCGGTTTGTTTGAGCAAGGAGCTGCCCAAAAAGGTTATGACACTAAATTAGCCGTCAAGCTTTTTGACTTGATGGAAAAGTTTGCTGGATACGGTTTTAATAAATCTCACTCTGCAGCTTACGCTTTAATTGCTTACCAAACGGCTTGGCTCAAGGTCTACCATCCTGCTGAGTTTATGGCAGCCACGCTGTCGTCAGATATGGACGATACAGATAAAGTGCAGATTTTTTGGCGTGACTGCCAGCTCAATCAAGTCACCGTGTTGCCCCCAGATATCAACAGTTCAAACTACCGCTTTGAACCCGTTGAAGATGAGTTTTCAAGGCAAGGCCTGGCGCTTCGAACGATTCGATACGGCATGGGTGCTGTGAAAGGTGCTGGTCAGAGCGCCGTTGAAAATATCGTTATGGTGCGTCAACAGAGTGGGCCATTTAGCAGCCTATTTGACTTTTGCCTTCGTGTAAACCGACAAATGGTCAATCGTCGAAGCGTTGAAGCGTTAATTCGCGCAGGTGCTTTTGATTCGATTGACGAGAACCGCGCTGCGCTCATTGCCTCGCTTACAACCGCAATTGAAGCGGCAGAGCAATCTGAGCGCGCTGCAAGTCAAGTTTCATTGTTTGGCGACGACAATACGCAAGCGCATGACGTTGTGGCGAATGCTTTATCTAAAGTTACACCATGGAGCTTACGAGTCAAACTCGCACATGAAAAAACCGCCTTAGGTTTTTATTTTAGTGGCCACCTTTTTGATGCTTGGCAAGCTGAGGTGCGCCGTGTCGTGTCACGACCCTTGTCTCGAATTGAGCCTTCACGAGACCTGCAAATGTTGGCCGGTGCCATCGCGTCGGTACGAACACAAATGACTCGTCGTGGCAAAATGATGGCTGTCATGCTTGATGATGGCACCGCGCAAGTTGAAGTCGCATTGTTTAGCGAGCAAATCGAAGCGCACAGCGCCAAACTTCGAGAAGATCAACTCTTGATCGTGGCAGGTAAAGTGGTTTTTGACGAGTATTCTGGTGGCCTTAGGGTGACGGCAGAATCACTCTACGATTTATCACTTATGCGTCAATCAAAAGCCCGCGCTTTATGCATTCGATTAAATGGCAACGCAGATGCCTCAAAACTACACAGTTTATTGGCTCCCTATCGTCATGCAAATGGACTCATGGTAGAAGTTGAGTACGAAACTGAGCAGACGCGTTGTTGTATCAAACTGGGTGAAAGCTGGCGTGTGAGCGTGCCAGATGATTTGCTTTTAACCCTGTCAGACTGGATATCGCCACAAGCTATAGAAGTAAATTATTAATGCAACAAACTGAACATCACGCAACGATTAAAGTGTTTTTACAACGCTTACAAAAAACACGTGATTATATTAGGCGAAAGGTCTCTTTATTTTTCTATGATCGTACGCGTCAACCCACCGCAACGGTTAGAAAACAAATCGTTTTCGTCCGATGGGACGCCAAGCTTGGCGACACAATCGTGACGTCATGGCTGTTCCGAGAAATCAGAAAACACGACCCGAGTTTGCAACTCGTGGTCATCGCACCCGAGTCATTTAAATCAATGTTTCTGAACGATATGGGGGCAGATCGCGTTATCGTTTCACCCAAACGCGTTAATTTTGCTGATATAAGGCGCATTGCTAAAGCCGTTGGCCCAGCTGAATATGTTATGCATATGGCCGAACACTTAAAGCCTACAGATGTCTATTTGTTATCTAAATTAGACAGTAATTATGTCGTGGGCTTAGATGATGAAGTTAAAGGCATTAACATCAAAGCGGGTGCGCGCACAAAAAACCAACACTTCGCTGATAAAGTCGCTGTACTGATGCACCATATGGGTATAAGCGATTTTGATCAATCGTATATTGTGCCATTTGATTCGGTCGCCCAAGCGCGAACGGATGCATGGTGGCCAGACCGCCCCGTGATTGCATTTAACCCAATTGGGCGCGGTCATGCCCGACAATTTAGCCTTAAAACTGCAACGGCAGTGTTAGATCACATTTTGAATGCAACAAAAGCAGATGTATTGATTTTAATTGACCCTGCTCGACGTGCTTTCGCTGAGTCAATTAAACAGCAAGTCAATCAGTCTCATCGCGTCATGCTGGCACCAGCTGATAAATCAGCCCATACCTTGGGCGACTTATTTTCTTGTGTGCGTCGTTCCCAAGCCATGGTATCAGTTGATACGGCAACTGTTCATATCGCAACTGGTTTAGGTAAACCGGTATTTGGTTTTTATAACCCACAACAAAATGATCAAGATTTCAGTTTTGTAAACTGGTCACCGCACTCTGAACACTCAGTTTCGCAATTAGCAAAAAGGGTCAACCCTCAAGTTGTTGATGCTATCGATATCAACGAGTTTAAAGTTTTGTTTACACAATTTGTAAAAGACTATGGGTTAAACCCAACCCCTTAGCCAGTAAACAAAAAGACCTAGATATTCTTTCAAAATACTGCGACTAGCCTCAAGCGTGAGGCTGTCGGGTTGCCAAATATTAAGTGGTCGAATGTGTGGCACGGTTATTTGTTTGGGTAACGGGGCTGCAGTCACTTCAATGGGCTGCTTTTCAAATGCAGCCATCGATCTGGGCATATGAAGCGCCGAGGTCACCAGTAAAATGCGTTTTTTTTCTAGGTTAGACAATGTCTTCTGGGTCAGCAATGCGTTTTCAAATGTATTTTGACTGCGGGTTTCAAGCAAAATAGCCTGTTCAGGTATACCATTTTGAATGAGAGACCGAGCCATATTGTTGGTGTCTCCAATGGGCCCTTCGAGTGCACCACCTGACAGCACAATGACGGGTGCACGCTGCGTACGATACAGTTCAGCGGCAAGGGTTTCACGGCTACGCACCATTTGCCTGTCATAAGGGGTGAACCAGTTACTTCGATTGCCTTGTATGTGGCCCCCTAAAACGACAATGGCATCTGATGTCGGGTAATCTTTTGCAGCCAGCGGCTGATATCGGTTTTCTAAAAAGCCACCTGTAACGAGTGTTGTGACGGGTAAAGACCACATGATTACCCAAGCGATCGCAACCCCAATAAGCGACAATGAAAAAACACGTTTTTTCAAAAACATAGCTGCGAACGCAATCGCCAAAACCAATAAGCTAAGGTTTGGTGGGTAGAGCAATCGATATAAAAAATTTGATAAAAAATCACTCATAACTTCATATGTTTGGTTTGAGGCGATGTGAGTTGTACATTGACCTGTTTCAACACCTCTTCAAGGCTAGGCCATTTGCTAGGTTGACCCATACAAACTGCTGTTTGAGACCATGGCCCCGTGTGTTTAGGGTCAGTCACACCAAAAAGGGTGATCTGGTTTGCCCCGACAGCTGCCGCAATATGTGAAACCCCTGAGTCATTGCAAATGACTAACGTAGCCGCTTGCGCGAGTGCTGCAAATGTACCCAAATCAGTAGGTTGAAGCAAAGAAACTGATGGTGAATGCTCTAGCGCTTGGGCTTGTTCATGTTGAGGGGGGCAGGCGATAACATTTAAACCTTGTTGTTGAAGTGCACGTGTTAATTCAGCAAAATGTGGCCATACCTTGATTTTTCCGTGATGCTTCCCAGTCGCAGTCGGTGCAATTAAAATGTAGGGTTTGTTAATAACATGCGCCTGTGCCAAAAGTAGCTGCGCTTTCTCAATTTGAGCTGCTTGCACAGTCATTTCAATAGACCGGGGCAAATCGCTAGGTTGAATTTGGTTTGATGGTTGGTGCCACGTTTTAACCGCTACATCAGCCAAATAAAACCATTTCTCAACAGCATGTGTGGGTTTTAACAGCTTTTCAACGGGCCACTTAAGTAACCACGATCGACCATCGTCACGGTACCCAAGCGTTTGAACACCAGCTAAACGGAATATCAGCGCACTAGATAATGAATCGGGAAAGCTCAAGCCCACCATATCTTGCACAACAGCTTGACGAACTGCCCCCAAATCATGCCAAAAAGACCCTGTTAAAGTCACAAATTTAATAAATTGAATGTTTTGAATCAATGGCTTAGCCCAAGCTCGGCCACAAACGACCATTGGCATGCCCAGCGTATTTAAGTGCTTTAAAGCGGGAAGGCACATCACCACATCACCGACCCAATTGGGTAGACGAACGATCAAGGGCAGGGAAGGGCGAGAGGTAATTTTTAAAAGTGCAACCATGGCCACAAGAATACGCTAGGTTGCCTAGTACCGACAAGTCAGCGCTTATCGGTACAATTTGGTTTTGGTTAAAATTTCAACCAAGGTATTCAGTGAGCGAAAAAACTTTACCACCCAGCACCCCCAATCCATTTCAACATCGAATATGGCATCGTATTTATGAGCGCGTCGGCCAGTACTGGAAGGTGCTCTCGCTTGCTATCTTCTTTATGGCTCTGGCGGCAGCCACTCAGCCAACACTAGCGGTTGCGATGAAGCCGTTGCTTGATGAAGGCCTAGACGGCGCAAAACCCGACTATGTCTGGCAAATTCCCTTGGCAATCGTCACACTTATTACGCTCAGAGGCATTTGTTCATTTTTAAGCGACTACCTTTTGGCTTGGGTTGCTAACAACATGTTGCTGGGTTTGCGTAGCGATATGTTTGAAAAATTGCTTTCGTTGCCTGATAGTGAATTTAAAAAAGGTGACAGTGGTCGCCTTTTAAATCGTTTTACAGTTGATGCGGGCAATATCACCAGCACGGCAACCAGTGTGATGACTGTATTAGTTAGAGAGTCACTGGTTGTCGTGGCGCTATTGGGCGTATTGTTTTATATGTCATGGCAGCTCGCTTTGATTGTGGTGGTTATTATGCCGTCTTCAGTTTTTGTGACGCGTATTTTTATGAAACGCCTGCGTCGCATCAACCGTGAAACGATCGGCACCAACGCCGAGCTGACACATGTGGTGTCTGAGGGTATCAATGCACAACGTGTCATTAAACTCTTTGATGGCTATACCTTCGAGCGCGACCGTTTCAAAACAGTCAACTTGGGTTTAAGAAGACATCAAATGCGAACGGCTATTGCCGATTCAGCCTTGCGTCCTATCGCTCAAATTATTATTGCTATCGCCGTGGCCTTAGCGATTGCCGTTGCCCTTAAGCAAGCCAATACAGGGGTTTTAACCGTCGGCAGTTTTGCCGCTTTTATGGCGGCACTCGCACAAATTTTTGACCCTATTAAAAGGCTGACCAACGTTGTTGCCAGTATGCAGCGCATGCTAGCTTCAGCCGAAAGCGTCTTTACCTTAATTGATCAACCGGGTGAAGATCAAGGCCAAGGTAAAAATTTTGTTGCTCCAGTAAGAGGGCATGTCAGATTTCAGCATGTATCACATCGTTTTGTAAACGCTGAGGTCGATACGCTTAAAGACGTTTCGTTTGAACTCATGCCAGGTCAAGTTGTGGCACTTGTGGGTCGATCAGGCAGTGGTAAGACGACATTGGCAAATATATTGGCAAGATTCGTTGACCCCAATGCAGGTGCTGTCACGATCGATGGGGTTGATATTCGAGACGTTTCTTTACACAACTTGCGTGCGAATTTATCGTTAGTCAGCCAAGATGTGGTGTTATTTGACGCTTCAATTGCTGTTAACGTTGGGTATGGCGCGTTGCACGCGGTCAGCGATTCAGAAATCAAAGATGCTTTGAAAGCCGCAAATTTATTAAGTTTTGTGGAAGGTTTGCCCCAAGGGTTACAAACCCAAGTGGGTGAAAATGCCACACGGTTATCGGGCGGGCAACGACAACGTTTAGCGATTGCTCGGGCATTAATTAAAAATTCCCCCATTCTCATACTTGATGAAGCTACCTCAGCACTTGACAATGAGTCAGAGCGCCAAGTGCAGGCTTCACTAGAGATTTTAATGAAAGGGCGCACCACCCTCGTTATTGCTCACCGCCTGTCAACTGTGCAAAATGCCGACATGATCGTCGTGATGGACCATGGCCGCATTATCGAAACAGGCAGTCACCAAGAACTTATTGCTCGAGAGGGTACCTATTCTGCACTTTACAAAATGCAGTTTAATTAACTCATCTTGGCTACATTAAAACAATATCGTATTGTTCTTGCGAACAGTGGTTGGCTACTTCAAGCGTAATAGGTTTGCCGATAAAATCGCCAAGCATTGCCAAATGCTGGCTTTCCTCTTCTAAAAACAAATCAACCACGGTTTGCGATGCTAAAACACGAAACTCACGCGGGTTAAATTGCTTGGCCTCACGCAGTACTTCTCGCAAAATCTCATAGCAAATACTGCGAGCCGTCAAAATTTGACCGCGGCTATCGCATGTCGGGCAAGGCTCGCAAAGTTGGCTAGCCAGTGCTTCACGTGTCCGTTTGCGCGTTAATTCAACCAACCCGAGCTGGCTAAAACTGCTCATGCTGGTGCGGGTGCGGTCAAGCGTTAACGCTTTTGCGAACTCTGCTAAAACTGACTCTTGGTGCGAAATTTCGCTCATATCAATGAAATCAACCACGATGATGCCACCTAAATTGCGTAGCCTAAGTTGACGTGCGATTGCTTGCGCGGCTTCTAAATTAGTTTTGAAGATTGTGTCGTGAAAATTTCGACCCCCGACAAAGCCCCCTGTATTGATATCGATTGAAGTCAGTGCCTCGGTTTGATCAATCACCAAATATCCGCCAGACTTTAAATCTACGCGGCGNNGGTGTATAGACGGCCGTCCATTTTTTTAATGAATCGGTTGCACTTCTCGAATCGATCAAAATTTGGTTTGTTTTTGGGGTGACCATATCGCGCATGACTCTTTCCGACAAGGTCAGGTCTTGATGGAGCACACTCGGTGTGGGTAACGTCTTAGCAAGTTTTTGAATGTTGCTCCATAAGCGAATTAAATATTCAATATCACTTTTAAGCGTTTCATCTGATGCATCTTCAGCTTGTGTACGAATAATAAAGCCACCATCAGCGCCTTTAGGCATTAAACCCGCTACACGTAACCTTAGTAAATCGCGTGCTTCTTCAGGCGTAATTTTTTGTGAAACACCAATGTGGCTATCGTGCGGTAAATAAACTAACGATCTACCGGCCAAACTAATCTGCGTTGTTAACCGCGCCCCTTTAGATCCAATGGGGTCTTTTATGACTTGTACCATCAGCGTTTGGCCTTCAAATACCAAACGCTCTATAGGTGTAGGTAGGGTGCCTTGGGTTCGTGCTTGGCGGTTCTCACGTAAATCAGCGACATGTATGAACGCTGCACGCTCTAATCCGATTTCAACAAATGCACTTTGCATGCCTGGTAAAACCCTAACCACCTTACCTAAATGAACATCGCCTACATTTCCGCGTTGAATGGTTCGTTCAACCTGTAATTCCTGTACTTCACCTTCAGAAATGAGCGCAACCCGCGTTTCAAATGGAGTGATGTTAATTAAAATATCTTCAGTCTGATTATGCATAAAAGCACCTAAATCTTTGATTGAATAGATCTTATCGTTCATTTCGTATTTTTGCTTAACGTTTAATTGTGACAAAACGGTTAAAACGATTTGACACCTAGTAAAAACCCCTGCATAATCTTACTTCTCTGCTGCAGACAAATTAAAAAAACTCTCAGCCTCGTTCTTTAAAAATCTAAACAATCGATAAGTGTGGGCACTTACGATACTGAGCTGAGTTAGGTGATGCTGCAAGGCATGATTTAACACTTAGGCAAAACGTATTAGAAGTGCTCAAACGAAAAATGAAGTTAAGTTAGGAAATAAATGTTTTATGGTTTTGATTAAGGGTACGCAAGTATCTGAGAGAAGAAGCTGTAGGGCGATCATTTTCCTCTTAATTTCTTTGAGTGCGAGACGGGTCACGCAAGTGGCCCTATAAACAGAGATTAAACTGAAGAGTTT
>DITR01000187.1 GCA_002422175.1 Alcaligenaceae bacterium UBA6179 | reverse complement strand
GTTGTCATTATTGCCGCCAATGGTCGTGCATTTTGTGCCGGTCATGATTTAAAAGAAATGCGCGCAGAGCCTTCAACTGAGTATTACCAAAAACTTTTTACAACTTGCAGCCAACTCATGGTGAGCTTACAAAAACTGCCGCAACCCGTTATTGCTCAAGTGCATGGCACGGCGACCGCTGCCGGCTGCCAATTGGTTGCCATGTGCGATCTAGCCGTTGCAACAACGTCTGCAAAGTTTGCTGTCTCAGGTGTGACGCTGGGGTTGTTTTGTTCAACACCAGCTGTCGCTATTTCACGCAATTTGCCACGCAAGCGTGCCATGCAACTGTTATTGACAGGCGACTTTATTGATGCACACACAGCCATGTCTTATGGCTTGGTGAATGAAGTTGTCGAGCCGCAAGACCTCGAGCAAACCACCTTAGCGCTTGCCAAAAAGATTTTATCTAAACCCCCAGCAGCGGTTTCGCTGGGTAAGCAATTGTTCTACAAACAAATTGAAACGTCACTTGAAAATGCTTACGAGCTCGCTAGCCAAACCATGGCGTGCAACATGATGGACCCTGATGCACTCGAGGGCATTCAAGCTTTTATCGATAAACGCCCGCCCAACTGGGCTTTTAAGAATCAGGAATAATCACCATGCCCGTTGATTACATTGCCCCCCAAGATGATATGCGTTTTGTTCTGCAGCAACTAATTGATGCGCAAGCCGTTCGTCAGTTACCTGGTTATGAAGAGTTCTCTGAAGACTTAGTGGAAGCAATTATTGAAGAAGCTGGCAAATTTGCTTCCGGTGTGATCTCACCTTTGAACAGCGTGAGTGATGAACACGGCGCCACGCTTTTGCCTGGTAATTTGGTTAAAACATCACCTGGTTTTAAAGAAGCCTATCAACAATACGTAGAAGCAGGCTGGAATAGCTTGGCCGGCAACATTGAACATAATGGGCAAGGTTTGCCCGAAGTGTTGGCAACCGCCACCAACGAAATGTGGCACAGCGCCAGTATGTCTTTTGCTTTATGTCCAATGCTGACGGCCGGTGCGATTCATGCCATTGAACACCATGGCTCAGCTTCACAAAAAACGATCTATTTAAGTAAACTCATCTCAGGTGAATGGGCTGGCACCATGAACTTAACAGAGTCACAGGCGGGCTCTGATTTGGCAGCGGTTACGACTAAAGCCGAACCAAAAGATGACCACTATCTTGTGAGTGGTACCAAAATTTATATTACTTACGGTGATCACGATTTAACAGAAAACATTATTCATCTGGTTTTAGCCCGAATACCGGGTGCACCGGCTGGCGTAAAAGGTATTTCGCTTTTTATTGTGCCTAAATTTTTAGTGCATGCCGATGGCTCAATCGGGCAGCGCAATGACGTTCATTGCATTTCACTTGAACACAAACTGGGCATTCATGGTAGCCCCACAGCAGTGATGAGTTACGGTGACCAGGGCGGTGCAATCGGCTATTTGGTGGGTGAGCCAAACCGAGGCCTTGAATACATGTTCACCATGATGAACCATGCGCGCTTAAACGTGGGCTTACAGGGCATCGCAGTCGCTGAACGCGCCCTACAACAAGCCAAGTGGTATGCATATGACCGGGTTCAGGGCAAAACTTTACTTGCACCCCCAGACGGTAACGCTGCACCCGCTCCCATTGCTTATCACCCTGATGTCAGGCGTATCTTGGCGTCAATGGGATCACGTATTCAAGCCATGAGAGCGCTTGCCTATGAGGCGGCGGCGCAACTTGATATTGCCGCGCGATCACCCAATTTAGCCTTTGCGCAAGCCGCTCAATTGAGAGCTGACTTTTTGATTCCAATTATTAAAGGCTGGTGCACAGAACTGTCTGTCGATATTGCCTCAAACGGGGTGCAAGTGCATGGCGGCATGGGTTATGTTGNNCCATTTACGAAGGCACCACCGCGATTCAAGCCAATGATTTGCTTGGGCGCAAGTTATTACGCGATCAAGGTGCATGTGCCAGCCTTTTACTAACTGATATGGCCACCACTATCGGCTTGCTTAATCAAACTCAAGATAGCGATTTAAAAAACTTGGGTGCAAATTTAAAAGCAGGCCATGATGCTTTAAAAGTATGCTTTGACTACATGCTGACACATGGCAAAACTGACGCGCCTGCAGCTTATTTTGGTTCAGTACCGCTTCTCATGCTTGCCGGCCATGTGCTAGGAGGCTGGATGATGGCACGTGCAGCCTTAATTTGCCATGAAACAGAGAACAAGACTTCTTTTGCTTTGCAAAAAAGAGCCAGCGCCTATTTTTATGGCCAACATGTATTGCTGCCCGCTTTAGGTTTGGTTGCTGCCATTACTGCAGGTCGGCAAGGCATCGAAACAGGTGGGGCTTTTTAATAATTAATAACAATATTCAGCAATAAGATTAGGGTAAACACTTTAAACAAATGAGTGAAAATAAATGCCAATTAGGTTATAAACTCAGCTATGAAAAATACGTCTGAACATGTCATTGAAACGCGTCAATTAACCAAAGAGTTCTTGGGTTTTGTCGCGGTAAATGACGTTAATTTAAAAGTTAAACGGCATACCATTCATGCCATCATTGGCCCCAATGGTGCAGGCAAAAGTACATGCTTTAATTTGATCACCAAGTTTTTAACGCCTTCCAAGGGTCAAATACTATTTAATGGGGTTGATATCACCAGTCAAACACCCTCGCAAATTGCACGTGAAGGGGTCGTGCGTTCATTTCAAATTTCAGCTGTTTTCCCGCATATGTCAGTACTAGAAAATGTACGCATTGGTTTGCAAAGACAATTAGGCACCTCTTTTCATTTTTGGAAAAGTGATGCCTCACTAAATGTTTTAAATGAGCGTGCACTCGATGCACTAGAACAAGTGGGTCTAGCTGACTATGCGGAAGAAACCGCAGTCAATTTACCTTATGGTCGAAAGCGCGCGCTAGAAATAGCCACAACGGTTGCCATGAACCCAGAGGTCATGTTACTTGACGAACCCACGCAAGGCATGGGCCACGAAGACGTTGAGCGCGTGGCTGAACTCATTCGCAAGGTATCGGCTGGCCGCACCATTATTATGGTGGAACACAATATGAAAGTGGTTTCCAATATTGCCAATACGATTTCAGTCTTGCAACGGGGTGAGATCATCGCTGAGGGCAATTATGAAACGGTCTCTAACAACCCACAGGTCATGGAAGCTTACATGGGTTCTGCTGATACTGAGTTAGCCGGCCATTAATTCATACTGTTTATTCACAACATTCATTCATAATGCTCAAAGCGTTTACTTGAATGACTTGTTTTTAACTATTGGGTAATTTACGCTTAATGTCTGACACTACCGCACTCGAAATCAAAGGCCTCAACGCATGGTACGGTGAGTCTCATGTCTTGCATGGCATTGATTTAACTGTTCATCGTGGTGAGGTTGTTTGCCTTTTAGGCCGCAATGGCGCGGGTCGCACCAGCACACTTCGTTCAATATTAGGTTTGATTGGGCGCGCAGAAGGTTCAATTAAAGTAAACGGCACTGAAGTTATTGGTAAGCCAACCCACGAAATAGCACGACTCGGCATTGGTTATTGCCCCGAAGAGCGCGGCATTTTTGCCAGCCTATCATGCGAGCAAAACTTAATGTTGCCCCCAGAAGTAGGGCAAGGAACAGGCTTATCAGTTGAAGAAATTTATGAGATGTTTCCTAATTTAAAAGAACGCCGCTCAAGCCCAGGGGGCCGTCTCTCAGGCGGCGAGCAACAAATGCTTTCTATTGCACGTATTTTACGAACCGGTGCAAACCTGTTGTTGCTTGATGAGATCACCGAGGGCTTAGCCCCTGTTATTGTTCAAAAATTAGGTGAAATCGTACGCACATTGCGTGAACGAGGTTTCACTATTGTATTGGTTGAACAAAATTTTAGATTTGCTTCAAAATTGGCTGATCGAAACTATGTCATTGAACATGGCGAAGTCGTCAAAATGGTTGAAAAAGAGCGGCTCGAAGAAAACCGCAAAACATTAGAAACCCTTCTTGGTGTTTAACTTTTTTACAATTTACGGCTTTGCCGTCATCTCTGGAGACTACAAGATGAAACAGCGTTATCTTTCAAAACTTATTGCTGGCGCCTTATTTGCAAGCGTTGGTGTTGCCTCGGCTCAAAGCATTAGCAACGACTCTGTCAATATCGGCGTTTTAACCGATTTGTCGGGTATTTATTCAGCAGTAGAGGGTCCTGGTGCCGTCTTGGCTGCTCAAATGGCCGCTGAAGATGTGGGTGGAACAGTTTTAGGCAAACCCATCAAGATTACTTCAGCTGACCACCAATCAAAAGCAGACTTATCTGCTTCGAAAGCGCGCGAAATGTTTGAGCGCGATAACGTTGACATGATTATGGGAAACGTTGCAAGCTCATCAGCCTTAGCCGCCATGGAAGTTGCAGATCAACTTAAGCGTATCGCTATTGTAACGGGCGCAGCTTCATTGCCTATTACCAACGAACGTTGCAACCCTTACACCATTCACTATGTTTATGACACGTATGCTTTGGCAAACGGTACTGCTGCTGGCGTTTTAGCTTCAGGCAAAAAAACGTGGTTCTTTTTGACTGCTGACTATGTGTTTGGTCACACATTACAACGTGATGCGACTGAAGTGATTGACGCAAAAGGTGGCAAAGTTGTGGGCAGTGTCTTGCACCCCATTAAAACAACTGACTTTGCTTCTTACTTGTCGCAAGCTCAATCATCAAAGGCTGAAGTCATTGCTTTAGCCAATGCAGGCGGCGACACGATTGGCTCAATCAAACAGGCTGCTGAATTGGGTATTGTGGGTTCTAAGCAAACCATCGTACCCTTGCTCATGTTTATCAGTGATGTACAAGCTTTAGGCTTGAAAGACACTCAAGGCATGAACTTTACAGTGGGTTGGTACTGGGACTTCTCAGACGCAAACCGCAAGTTTGCCGACCGCTTCATGAAACGATTTAATGGTGTTGCACCGACATCAGTACAAGCAGGCGTTTATTCTGCCACCTTGAACTACTTACAGGCCATTAAAGCAGTCGGTACTGACAACTCAGATGCCGTCATGAAGCATCTCAAGTCAACCCCTATTGATGATGGTTTATTCAAAGGTGTGATTCGTGCTGATGGTAAGTTTGAGCATGACATGTACTTGCTGCAAGTTAAAACACCTAAAGAGTCAAAAAACAAGAATGATGTGGCATCTGTTTTGCAAGTCATTCCTGCTAAAGACGCAACACTGCCCTTGTCACAGTCTAAATGCGTTCTTGTGACAGGCGTTAAGTCTTAATTGACTCGTTTTAATTAGAGGAATAATCATGTTTGAGTTGCTCGGCATATCACCGCAAGCGCTAATTTCGCAGTTATTGATTGGCTTAATCAATGGCTCTTTCTATGCGCTTTTAAGCTTAGGCTTGGCAGTCATATTCGGGTTACTCAATGTGATCAACTTTACCCATGGCGCCTTATACATGTTGGGCGCCATGGTGGCCTGGATCGGCCTCACCCAAGTGGGTGGTTGGGTGGGTATGCCTGACTTACAACTACCTTATTGGTTAGCACTTGTTGTTGCACCATTAGTGGTGGGCTTATTTAGCATTGTGATTGAAAAAACCATGCTCAAACGCCTCTACCACCTAGATCATTTGTATGGTTTATTGCTGACTTTTGGTTTGGCATTGGTCATTGAAGGTTTGTTTCGCCACTGGTTTGGTGTGCTAGGCAACAGTTATCCTGTACCTGACCTTTTGCGTGGCGGTATGCGCGTAAATGAATTATTTATTCCTTGGTATCGCTTATGGGTTGTTGGCATGGCGCTAGCCGCATGCTTTGCAACATGGTTCTTTATTGAGCGAACCAATTTGGGTAGTTTGCTACGCGCGGGCACTGAAAACCCCAGGTTATTGCAAGCACTAGGCGTCAATGTACCCTTAATTATTACCCTGACTTATGGTGCAGGCTGTGCTTTAGCTGCCTTTGCTGGCGTTCTCGCGGCACCCATTTATCAAGTTACAGCCATCATGGGTTCAGATCTCATTATTGTTGTATTTGCAGTCGTAGTGATTGGCGGCATGGGTTCAATCGCGGGTTCAATACTGACTGGCTTAGGTTTAGGCGTGATTGAAGGGTTAACTAAAGTGTTTTATCCGCAAGCCTCATCGGTTTCAATTTTCGTCATCATGATTATTGTGCTTTTGATCAAACCAGCCGGTTTGTTTGGCAAAGTTCGTTAAGGGTCAATTTATCATGAACACAACAACATCAACTCATACATCTGCTCAAGCAGCTGCTATTAAACCATCTATCATCAATACCACGATGATAAACAAAATAACCATAGTGGTTTTTGTTTTACTCGCCTTGTTGCCTTTTCAAAATGCAGTCTATGACTTGTTCATGATGAAGGTGTTTTGTTTTGCTATTTTTGCAGCGTCTGTGAATTTGTTGCTAGGCTTCTCGGGCTTATTGTCATTTGGTCATGCGGCATTTTTTGGAACATCGGCTTACGTCACAGCACATGCGATGAAAGAATGGGGCGTCACCCCTGAGTTAGGTCTACTCGTTGGGGTCATCGCTTCAACCGCACTAGGATATGTGTTTGGTTCACTGGCCATACGCCGGCAAGGCATTTACTTTGCCATGATCACCTTAGCTTTAGCGCAGGTTGTTTATTTCATTGCAACTCAATTACCCTTCACGAACGGTGAAGATGGCATACAAGGCGTTCCTCGTGGCTACTTTTTAGGTTTATTTGATTTATCAAACTCTTCGCATATGTATTGGTTCGCATTAGGCGTGTTTATAGTTGCGTTCTTGTTAATTCAACGTGTTGTACGCTCACCTTTTGGTCAGGTGCTTAAATCTATTCGTGAAAATGAACCTCGTGCCATTTCTTTGGGTTATGACGTTGATCGCTATAAATTAATGGCTTTCACTATATCTGCTGGCTTAGCAGGTTTAGGCGGTGGCTTAAAGAGCCTTGTGCTTCAACTGGCCTCATTGGGTGATGTGTTTTGGCACACATCGGGTGAAGCCGTTTTAATGACCATCTTAGGTGGTATTGGTACCCTTTGGGGCCCAGTGTTGGGTGCTGCAATCGTGATCAATCTACAAAATTATTTAGCTAACTTAGGCGGCTGGAGCACAATCGCCACTGGTGCTATTTTTGTTGTGTGTGTGCTAGCATTCCGTCGTGGTATTGTTGGCGAGATTTCACACCGTCTTAATATTCGTCTTTAATCGTTATTGATCACATTTAAATGCGTCGCTGCAGTAACTTGATAGCTTGTTCTGCAGCAACGCGACCCTCGTCAGTGGGTACAACCCAAACTTCAACGGGCGAATCATCAGAGTGTATGGCTGCAATGCGATCACCGCGCGCGTTGATATTCAAACTAGGCTCTATATACACCCCTAGGTAACTCAAGGCATCGCAAACACGATCTCGAATATCGGCATCGTGCTCACCGATTCCACCTGTAAAAACGATTGCATTGATACCACCCATAACGGCGGTCAAAGCGCCAGCCTCTCGAATGATACGGTGCACAAATAAATCAATAGCAAAGGCTGCTTGCGGTAATTTAGAGTCATGTAGACTGCGCATATCTGAAGAAACACCTGATACGCCCAGCAAACCTGATTTCTTGTACAACAGCTCAGATATCTTTTCTGTTGACCAACCCTGTTGCAACCAATACAACAGTAAGCCCGGGTCAATTGACCCGCAACGAGTACCCATAACAAGACCGTCTAACGCTGTAAAACCCATTGTTGTGGCAACGCTTCGGCCTGCAATCGCAGCACACAAACTTGCGCCATTTCCGAGGTGCGCCATTAATAAACGACCTTGTGCGGCTTTGGTATGACTCATCAAGCGGCTTGACACATATTCATATGACAGCCCATGAAAACCATAACGACGAATACCTTGCTCAAAATACGATTCAGGCAAGCCAAAATGGGTTTCAAGTGGTAAAAGTGTTTGATGAAAGCTTGTATCAAAACATGCGAATTGAGGTGTTTTGTCAAAGGCACGCATCATCGCTTGCGCACCCAATAGGTTATAGGGTTGATGCAGCGGCGCTAACGGATTGAGTTCCGATAAGGCTTGAATAACCTCAGCTGTCAATTCAACGGGTCCGCTATATAAAGTGCCACCATGCACAACACGATGCGCAACAGCCCATAGTTCACGACCGTTTAAAACACGATTGATTTCAATACGTAATTTGGCTAAAGCTGTATCTAACGGAGATTCACCTGCACCACAGGAGATGGTTAAACGCTGAGATGAGCCCTTTTCTTTTAATGTCAGTGTCAGTTCAGCGATATCACCGTCTTGAGGGACTTCTTGCAGCCCTTCAACTAAGCCCACAACGTGCGCTACATCGACAGCTCGACCGTCAGTGTGAGTAGCATATAGCGCAAATTTGAGACTAGACGAACCAATATTGACAGCCAATACTTGGCCAGTCATACGGTGCGCAGCAGCTTTATTCTTAGGCAAGACTTAACTCAATTTACCGTGGCATTGCTTGTATTTCTTTCCACTGCCGCAAGGGCAAGGGTCGTTACGACCCACTTTTGCAGCGAAATGACGAATAGTAGATTGGCTATCATCTGAGGATAAGACTTGCGCTAAAGGCTGACCTCTGTCTGGCTCATCATCAAGGTTTTCGTGCACATAGCTCACATTTTGTAAATGTGATGCCGAAGCCTCTTGTTCAGCCAGAGCCACCTGCTCAGGGCTCTCTACTTTAACGGTCAACACTATTTTGGCTAAATCATCGCGTATACGCCGCAACATGGACGAAAAGAGCTCAATAGCTTCTCTTTTGTATTCTTGCTTAGGGTTTTTTTGTGCATAACCACGCAAGTGAATACCCTGGCGCAAATGATCTAGTGCAGCCAAATGCTCACGCCACTGATTATCAATCACTTGTAACAAAACAGACCGCTCAAAGGGCTGCCATGAATGAATACCGACTGTGGCTATCTTGCCTTCGTATGCCGCACGCGCCGCATCGGTTACCCATGTCACAACATCAGATTGATCAGCCTGTTTTGCTGATTCGATTTGTTGCACAATTGGCACATTAAGCTGCCAATCAGACTCAAGTATTTTTTGCAAAGTGGGAAGGTCCCACTGCTCTTCAACTGACCCTTCAGGCACATATTCTTCAACCAAGTCTTTAATGGCGCCGTCACGTAAGCCTTCGACCATACCGCCTACTGATTCAGCTTCAAGCACCTCGTTGCGTTGCGCGTAGATGATTTTACGTTGATCGTTAGCCACATCGTCGTATTCAAGTAACTGCTTACGCATATCAAAGTTTCGGCCTTCAACTTTGCGTTGTGCGGACTCAATTGAACGCGACACCATGCCTGCTTCAATCGGCTCACCCTCTGGTAGCTTTAAGCGTTCCATAATGCTTCTAACGCGATCGCCAGCAAAGATTCGCATCAGCGAGTCTTCTAGTGAAAGATAAAAACGTGATGCGCCTGGGTCGCCTTGGCGGCCTGCACGACCACGCAATTGGTTATCGATACGTCGCGACTCATGCCGCTCAGTACCGATGATACGCAACCCACCTGCTGCTTTTACCTGATTATTTAGGGCTTGCCAGCCAGAGCGCAATAAGTCAATTTTGATTTGCCGCTCAGTGTCTGATAACGATTCGTCACGAATCAGCATGTCGACCTGTTTTTCAACGTTACCGCCTAGTACGATGTCAGTACCCCGACCCGCCATGTTTGTCGCAATAGTGATTTGCCCAGGTTTACCCGCTTGCGCCACAATGTCAGCTTCACGGGCATGCTGTTTAGCGTTAAGCACTTCATGCTTAAGCCCGGCTTCGTTGAGTGCATGAGACAGTAATTCAGAATTTTCAATGCTCGTGGTTCCGACTAAAACAGGTTGCCCTTTGGTTTGGCATTCTCGTATATCGTTAACAATAGCAGCGTATTTTTCACGATCAGTTTTAAATATTTGATCGTTTTGATCAATACGAATCATGGGCTGGTTTGTGGGCACAATAACCGTTTCAAGACCATAAATTTCTTGGAATTCGTATGCTTCGGTATCAGCTGTTCCGGTCATACCAGACAGTTTTTCGTACATACGAAAATAGTTTTGAAATGTAATAGACGCTAATGTTTGGTTCTCAAGTTGAATGGTCGCTTTTTCTTTTGCTTCAACGGCTTGATGCAAACCATCAGACCAGCGTCGGCCCACCATCAAACGACCTGTAAACTCATCAACGATGACAACTTCGCCATTTTGAACGACATAATGTTGATCACGAAAAAACAGGTAATGTGCGCGCAGAGCGGCCATTAAGTGATGCATTAAGGTGATATTACGCGGGTCATAAAGCGATTGACCTTCTGGCAATAAACCGATTTGCGTCAATATTTGTTCTGCATGCACGTGGCCGTCTTCAGACAAATAAATTTGCTGGTGCTTTTCGTCAACCCAAAAATCACCCTCTGGATCTGGCTCATTGGGTTTGGATTCAGAAGCCATACGTTTGAGTTTAGGGGGTACAGCGTTCATACGCATGTACTGTTCGGTAAAGTCTTCAGCTTGGCCAGAGATAATGAGCGGCGTACGCGCCTCATCGATCAAAATAGAATCAACTTCGTCAACAATTGCAAACACTAAACCCCGTTGCCGACGGTCTTCGGCACGATGTTCCATGTTATCGCGTAGATAGTCAAAACCAAATTCGTTGTTGGTACCGTAGGTGATGTCAGCTTGATACGCTGCACGCTTTTCTTCGCTGTCTTGATGTGGCACCACCACGCCAGTCGTTAGGCCTAGGTAGCTGTAGAGACGCCCCATCCACTCGGCATCGCGCCGTGCCAAGTAATCATTAACGGTAACCACATGGACGCCACGCCCAGACAGTGCGTTGAGATAAACAGGTAAGGTAGCCATAAGGGTTTTACCCTCACCCGTACGCATTTCAGCAATTTTGCCACTGTTGAGGACCATGCCACCCATTAACTGCACATCAAAGTGTCGCATACCGAAAACACGTTTACCCGCTTCGCGAACAACGGCAAAAGCCTCAGGTAATAAATTGTCTAATGATGTACCCGCCAAAAGCTTTGCTTTGAGTTCAGGTGTTTTAGCTTTAAGCGCGTCGTCGCTCAAAGCTGAGATGGATGCCTCAAGCGCATTAATCGCTGAAACCTGCCGTTTAAGCTGTTTAATCAAGCGATCATTACGGCTACCAAATAGTGTTTTAAGTAATGGAATCATGCGTGTCAAAGCCCAGAGCGAACGCGCCCATAATCGAAGCTATTAGTGTACAGCAGGCTACACGCCTTAATGGCGGTTACTCGTTTTTTGGCAACCCTTGAACCACCAAAAATGGGTCGATGGGCTCGCCATTTCGCCAAACTTCAAAATGCAAATGAGGCCCCGTTGAACGACCTGTTGACCCGACCTGGCCGATAAATTGCCCGGCCTCTACATATTGCCCCGTCACAACATAGAGCAAACGGGCGTGGGCATAACGTGTTCGCCACTTTGGGGTATGCTCAATTTCAATATTTAACCCATATGCATGGTGCCACCCCGCCTTAACAATGTGCCCCCCTGCAACAGCAATAATGGGGGTACCTGCTGCGGTTGACAAGTCAATTCCCAGGTGTTTTTTTACCTCACCACTGACTGGGTCTTTTCTAATACCAAACATCGAAGTGAGTTGAATTTCACCTAATATAGGTAAATTTAAATGATTTTTAATTCTATTTAAATACATTTGGCTTAAGGCCTGCTTTAGAGAGTAAGTTGCTAGATGAGACTTAGCCTCTACATTTGTATGCATTTTTTCTTTGGCTTGTTGTGAAGGTTGCGCACAAAAAGGAGCTAAACCTGTTGTTAAAAAAGTGATGCAGACAATCAAACCCCGCTGCCCAAAACCTTTAACCCTGACAGCAATTGATCGTTGCATTAGACTATTCACATATGACTTTTAATTTTATGAACCTTAACAAAATATGAGCCGGTCAAACTTTAGGGTAGGCAATTCCGTCTCAGTGCAGGTGCTTGGGTGGTTAGGCAAAGAAAACATGAGCGCTTCAGTTTTAATGACAGCGCAACGACTGTTATCTTTGCAAGAGAGCCTCGCTCAGCAATTACCGCCCGCCCTACAAAAAAACTTTGTGGTGCTCAAATGGGGTGATGGTGAGCTGAAGCTCGGAACTCAAGGTTCTGCTCAAGCAGCTAAATTGCGACAATTTGCGCCCAGAATGCAGCATCGAATGACCGAGCTTGGTCATAAAGTTGATGCGGTGACAATTAAGGTTTTGGCTGAACCACCCGTACCTGCAGCCGTTCATCTCGTTAAAGAGGCGCGCCCCATAGATGGGAGCGATTTAGGTCATTTTGTGTTACTTGCCAACTCACTTGAACCAGGCCCCTTAGCAGATGCTGTTGCAAAGCTTATAGCTCGTCGTAAAGGGCTTTAAATTAAGCGAACTGCCACACTTGCTTGAACGCAGCGGGTGCTTTTTCAACTGACTCATATGTCACGAATTCCCAGGCATCTTGCTGGGCAAGCAACTTACGTGCGAGTTGATTATTAATAGCATGGCCCGCTTTACATGCAACATAGCGCGCGACCAGTGGCTTACCGATTAAATATAAATCACCAATAGCATCTAAAATCTTATGTTTGACAAACTCATCGTCGTAACGCAAGCCATCAGTGTTGAGCACCCGATATTCATCAAGCACAATGGCGTTTTCAAGGCTACCGCCACGCGCTAAACCCATTGACCTGAGTGCTTCAACTTCGCTTACAAAACCAAATGTGCGCGCACGGGCAATTTCTTTGGTGTAAGACTGATCGGCAAAATCGATTTCAGCAAAACCAGCTGTCGCGTCAATGGCCGGATGCTTAAAATCAATTGAAAAAGATAAGGCGAAACCTTCATGGGGCTCTAGACGTGCCCACTTTTTACTGGCGCCCTCACCTTCAGAAATTTCAACCGTTTTGAGCACGCGAATAAATTGCTTTGGCGCACGCTGCTCTTCAATGCCGGCCGAACGCAACAGGTAAACAAAGGTTGCCGCACTACCATCCATAATGGGTATTTCTTCAGCGTTGATATCGATATGCAAGTTATCAATACCCAAACCAGCCAATGCTGACATTAAATGCTCAACCGTTGACACACGAACACCTTGGGCTTGCAAGACGGAAGCCATACGGGTGTCGCTAACCATTGAGGCGTTAGCAGGCAAGTCAACAACCGGGTCACAATCAACGCGGTGAAAAACAATGCCGGTACCCACCGCTGCGGGGCGGAGCGTGAGCTCAACGCGCTGACCAGAGTGAAGACCAACACCGATAGTAGAAACAATTTTTTTGATCGTGCGTTGACTAAACATTTTTAAAGCCAACCCCTTGAATTTAAATACAATTCTATTATTGTAATGCTTTTTTAAGCATTCGTCATGCTTCCATACCACTGCACAAGTCTTTTGTCGCCGACGAGGGCGCCACACCGTCTTCAAAACAGTGTGGCGCCTACGCGTTACCCCGCCGCAAGTGAGTTGGGGTAACTGAGGGAATCGCTTTCCTAAATTAAAATTTAGTCAGCTTGGCGACGCAAAAATGCGGGAATGTCATAGTGCTCCATTCCAGAAGTCTCAAGCGCTCGAACCTGAGCCGAAGCCTGTGTTCGTGGGTTGCGCATCACGGTAGGTATTTGAAGATCTTGTGCACGTGCATCGACCATTAATGGCATGTTATCTGTGCCTGTACGCAAGGCTTCTTGGGTATTATGGTTGTGTACCAAGTGTGGGCGCATCACTGCACGACCCAAACCTGTTGCCACCACGGTCACGCGCAAGTTGTCACCCATCGACTCATCATAGGCCGTGCCGAAGATGACGGTTGCATCTTCCGCAGCAAAACCTTGAATGTGATCCATAATTTGACGGGTTTCGCGCATTTTGAGTGAACGGCTTGCCGTGATGTTAACCAGCACTCCTTTAGCGCCCTGCAAATCAACACCTTCGAGTAATGGACAAGCGACCGCTTGCTTGGCAGCTACAAGTGCACGATCTTCACCACTGGCAATGGCCGTTCCCATCATGGCTTGTCCCTGCTCACCCATAATAGTTTTTACGTCTTCAAAGTCAACGTTAACGTTACCTTCAACGTTAATAATTTCAGCAATGCCGGCACAAGCGTTATGCAAAACGTCGTCAGCTGCACGGAAGCAATCTTCTTGCGTTGCATCGTCAGACATCAGGGTATATAAGTTTTCATTTAAAACGACGATCAATGAATGAACATGCTTTGACAGCTCAGCAATGCCGTCTTCAGACATTTTGGTACGACGATTACCTTCAAATGAGAATGGCTTGGTCACCACACCGACTGTCAAAATACCCAGCTCTTTAGCCACTTCAGCCACAACTGGACCTGCACCCGTTCCGGTACCACCCCCCATACCGGCCGTGATGAACACCATGTTGGCACCTGTTAATGCAGCACGAATTTCTTCACGTGCCATTTCAGCGGCCGTTCGACCCTGGTCAGGTTTAGCGCCTGCCCCTAGACCACTACGACCTAAACGAATTTGCACCGGCGCCCCGGTTGCAGCTAACGCTTGAGCATCGGTATTGCAGCAAATAAAATCGACGCCCTGAACACCAGAACGCATCATATGGGAAACCGCATTACCACCTGCGCCCCCAACCCCAACGACCTTAATAACCGTTGTTTTATGTGGATTTTCTAACATTTCAAACATCATGATCGACTCCCTCAAGTCTAAGTACTTATGGAACTAAAAATTAAATATGGGTTAATTGTTACTTCGTTACTTCGTTACTTC
>DITR01000003.1:22706-37150 GCA_002422175.1 Alcaligenaceae bacterium UBA6179 | reverse complement strand
CTGGTCGAGATGGAAGTGCGTGAGCTGCTTTCAAAGTACGATTTTCCTGGCGATGACACCCCAATCATTACGGGTTCAGCCAAGTTGGCGCTCGACGGCGACACAGGCGTAATGGGTGAAGAGGCGATCATGAAGTTAGCTGAGGCCTTAGACACCTACATTCCATTGCCAGAGCGTGCGGTTGATGGCGCGTTTTTGATGCCTGTAGAAGACGTGTTTTCGATCTCGGGTCGTGGCACAGTGGTGACCGGTCGTATTGAGCGCGGTATTGTAAAAGTGGGCGAAGAGATTGAGATTGTGGGTATTCACAACACACTCAAGAGCACGTGCACAGGCGTTGAGATGTTTCGCAAGTTGCTTGACCAAGGTCAGGCGGGCGATAACGTGGGTATCTTGTTGCGTGGCACCAAGCGTGAAGAGGTCGAGCGTGGTCAAGTGTTGGCCAAGCCGGGTTCGATATTGCCCCACACAGACTTCACAGCCGAAGTCTACATTTTGTCCAAAGAAGAGGGTGGCCGTCACACGCCATTCTTTAACGGCTACCGTCCCCAGTTTTACTTCCGTACGACTGACGTAACGGGCACAATCGACTTGCCAGCAGACAAAGAGATGGTGTTGCCAGGTGACAACGTGTCAATGACTGTTAAATTGTTAGCCCCTATCGCTATGGAAGAAGGCTTACGCTTCGCCATTCGCGAGGGCGGGCGTACAGTCGGCGCCGGCGTCGTCGCTAAAATCTTGAAATAATAATCACAAGGTAACCTGATGTATCAGGTTACCGATTCGTTCTTTGGAAACTGACATGAAAAATCAAAAAATCCGTATTCGTCTCAAAGCATTTGATTACAAACTTATTGATCAATCAGCTGCTGAAATTGTTGATACGGCTAAGCGTACGGGTGCAGTAGTTCGCGGTCCAGTTCCGCTTCCTACTCGTATACGTCGCTACGATTTACTTCGCTCACCTCACGTAAACAGCACATCGCGTGATCAAATGGAAATTCGTACCCATCAACGATTGATGGATATCGTTGATCCGACAGATAAAACTGTAGATGCGCTGATGCGTCTTGACTTACCTGCAGGTGTAGACGTAGAAATTGCATTGCAATAATCGAAGCTAGCTTGTGATTTATACGTAAGCCATGCTATGATGCAAGGCTTACCCAATTGAGGTAACCGAGATAAATATGTAAATTAAGCTGAAAGGCATAATTTACTATTCATTTTGTAGCGTTCGGAAACATCCGAATATTGATTAGCCCCGACCAATCGAAGTCGGGAATCGGGTTAAACCCGGGAGAAAATGATGTCGAAATCGACACCAACACCCACACCTGCCTCACATCGGCTTGGTTTGGTTGGCCGTAAGGTTGGCATGACTCGTATTTTTACGGAAGATGGCGAATCCATTCCTGTAACAGTACTAGATGTGTCAAACAACCGCGTCACCCAAGTTAAGTCGCTTGAAACAGATGGTTATGCAGCGGTTCAGCTAGCATACGGTACACGTCGCGCATCACGCGTAGCGAAACCACAAGCGGGTCACTATGCCAAAGCTGGTGTAGAAGCCCCAAGCATACTAAAAGAATTTAGACTTGACCCAACTGCTGCCGCAGAATTTGCGCCAGGTGCAGTTATTCCCGTCGAGTCAATATTTGAAGCAGGTCAGCAAGTTGATGTGACGGGCACAACCATCGGTAAAGGTTTTGCAGGTACCATCAAGCGCCACCACTTTAAATCACAGCGTGCTTCGCACGGTAACTCACGATCACATCGCGTTCCAGGTTCTATTGGTCAAGCGCAAGATCCAGGTCGTATCTTTCCCGGTAAGCGCATGGCTGGTCATCTTGGAACAGACACACGTACAGCTCAAAACCTAGATGTCGTTCGCGTAGATGTTGCACGCGGTCTGTTAATGGTTAAAGGCGCTGTACCAGGTTATTCAGGTGGCGATATTGTCGTTCGTCCAGCTGTTAAATCACCTTTAAAGAAAGGGGCTTAAAGCATGGAAATCAAGCTCCTAAACGATCAAGGCACGTCATCAGCTACATTTAGCGCACCTGATACTGTTTTCGCTCGTGACTTCAACGAAGCGCTCGTTCATCAGGTCGTGATTGCTTATCAAGCAAATGCCCGCTCTGGCAATCGCGCACAAAAAGATCGTGCCGAAGTTAAGCACTCAACTAGAAAGCCTTTTAAACAAAAAGGTACCGGTCGTGCTCGTGCAGGTATGACATCTTCACCATTGTGGCGTGGGGGTGGTCGTATATTCCCTAACTCACCTGAAGAAAACTTTAGCCAAAAAGTGAACAAGAAAATGTATCGTGCTGGTATGCGATCAATTCTTTCACAACTGGCACGTGAAAATCGCATAGCAATTGTTGAAGATTTCACTCTTGAGTCACCTAAAACTAAGATAGCAGCTGATAAGTTGCGCTTAATGGGTTTAGATTCAGTGTTGATCATTACAGACAACGTTGATGAAAACATTTACCTTGCTACGCGCAATCTGCCACACGTTGCTGTGGTTGAGCCCCGCTACGCAGACCCGCTTTCGTTGATTCACTACAAAAACGTGATCATTACGAAGTCGGCAGTTGCCCAACTCGAGGAGATGCTGGGATGAACAACGACCGCTTAATGCAAGTATTACTCGCACCGATCGTGACTGAAAAAGCCACTTTTATTGCTGAGAAAAATAATCAAGTTGCATTCCGTGTTGCACCAGACGCAACTAAGCCAGAAATTAAAGCAGCTGTAGAGCTTATGTTTAAGGTTGAAGTTGATTCAGTTCAGGTATTAAATCGTAAAGGCAAAGAAAAGCGTACAGGCCGATTTGTTGGGCGTCGCCGCAATGAGCGTAAAGCTTATGTGGTGCTCAAAGATGGTCAAGAGCTTAACTTTGGGGAGTTTAACTAAATGACCCTCGTAAAAACAAAACCTACATCGCCCGGTCGCCGTGGCATGTTAAAAGTTGTGACGCCAAACCTTCACAAAGGTAAGCCGTTTGCAGCATTAACTGAAAAGCAAATTCGTGGTTCAGGCAGAAATAACAATGGCCACATCACGATTCGCCATCGTGGTGGTGGTCACAAGCAGCATTATCGCTTAATCGATTTTCGTCGTGACAAAGATGGTATACCTGCAAAGGTTGAGCGTCTTGAGTACGATCCTAATCGTTCAGCACACATTGCTTTGCTATGTTATGCAGACGGTGAGCGTCGTTACATTATCGCTCCACGTGGTCTTGAAGTGGGTACAGTGCTGCACTCCGGTATTGAAGCTCCGATCCGTACGGGCAATACTTTACCGATTCGTAATATTCCAGTTGGTACAACTATCCATTGCGTTGAAATGCTACCCGGTAAGGGCGCTCAAATGATTCGTTCTGCTGGTGGTTCAGCTGTGTTATTGGCACGTGAAGGTACTTACGCACAGGTACGCTTGCGCTCTGGTGAAGTACGTCGTGTTCACATTGAGTGTCGGGCAACGATCGGTGAAGTGGGTAACGAAGAACATAGCTTGCGTCAAATCGGTAAAGCCGGTGCGATGCGTTGGCGCGGTATTCGTCCTACAGTTCGTGGTGTTGCAATGAACCCTGTTGATCACCCGCACGGTGGTGGTGAAGGTCGTACAGGCGAAGCACGCGAGCCAGTTAGCCCATGGGGTACTCCAGCGAAGGGTTTCAAGACTCGTCGCAATAAGCGTACTGACAATATGATTGTTCAACGCCGTAAGCGCAAATAAAAAGGCCGAAACATGTCACGTTCGATTAAAAAAGGGCCCTTTGTCGATGCTCATCTACTAAAAAAAGTAGATGCTTCTATCGCTGAAAAGGGTAAAAAGCCGATCAAAACCTGGTCGCGTCGCTCCACAATCATGCCTGAATTCATCGGGCTCACGATTGCGGTTCATAATGGTCGCCAACATGTACCCGTTTATATAAACGAGAATATGGTGGGACATAAACTTGGCGAATTTGCGCTGACGCGAACCTTTAAGGGTCATGCGGCAGACAAAAAGGCGAAGAGATAAACAATGGAAACCAAAGCTATCATCCGTGGGGTTCATATTTCAGCCCAAAAGACTAGAATTGTTGCCGATTTAATTCGTGGCAAGTCTGTCTCGCAAGCACTTAATATTTTGAACTTTACCAATAAAAAAGCAGCTGAAATTCTCAGAAAAGCACTTGAGTCAGCCATTGCTAACGCCGAACATAATGACGGCGCTGATATTGATGAATTAAGAGTTACGACTATTTATGTCGATAAGGCTCAGTCAATGAAGCGTTTTTCAGCTCGTGCAAAAGGCCGTGGCAATCAAATTGAGAAACAAACTTGCCATATCACCGTCATGGTCGGAGCCTAAGGAGTCATTATGGGTCAAAAAATTCATCCCATCGGTTTCCGTCTATCAGTTACTCGTGACTGGGATTCGCGTTGGTACGCATCAGAAAAAGATTTTCCTATTTTATTGGCTTCAGACATTCGTGTACGCGAATACCTGAAGAAAAAACTTAAAAGCGCTTCAGTTGGCCGTGTTTTGATTGAGCGCCCAGCTAAAAATGCGCGTATTACAGTTTATTCAGCACGCCCAGGTGTGGTGATTGGAAAGCGTGGTGAAGACATCGAAGGTTTAAAAGCTGATTTGCAACGTTTGATGGGCGTGCCTGTTCACGTCAACATCGAAGAAATTCGTAAGCCAGAGACCGATGCTCAACTTATTGCTGACTCAATTGCTCAGCAGCTTGAAAAGCGTATTATGTTTCGTCGTGCAATGAAGCGTGCCATGCAAAATGCTATGCGTCTGGGTGCTCAAGGTATTAAAATCATGAGCGCTGGCCGATTAAATGGTATTGAAATTGCTCGTACAGAATGGTATCGCGAAGGTCGTGTGCCACTTCATACTTTACGCGCCAACATTGATTATGGCACCGCTGAAGCTCAAACAACTTATGGTGCTATTGGCATCAAAGTTTGGGTTTATAAAGGTGATCGTTTACCTAACGGTGAACTACCTGTCGAAACTGTTGTCCCTCGCGAAGAAGAGCGTCGTCCCCGTCGTGCACCACGCGGTGATCGCCCTGAGGGCGCAAAGCCAGGTCGTCCAGTCGCCGGCCGCGCACGTGCACCTAAGAAATTAGATGCGCCTGCAGTTGCTGCCGAATCGGCACCTGAAGGAGAATAACCATGTTGCAACCAGCACGTAGAAAATATCGTAAAGAACAGAAAGGCCGTAACACAGGTTTAGCTACACGTGGTGCAGCAGTTTCCTTTGGTGAATTTGGTTTAAAGGCTACGGGTCGTGGTCGTTTGACAGCACGTCAAATCGAAGCAGCTCGTCGCGCTATCAATCGCCATATTAAAAGGGGTGGTCGCATCTGGATCCGTATTTTCCCAGATAAACCCATTTCACAGAAACCTGCTGAAGTACGTATGGGTAATGGTAAAGGTAATCCAGAGTATTGGGTTGCTGAAATTCAACCCGGTAAAGTGTTGTATGAAATGGAAGGTGTAAGCGAAGAAATTGCACGCGAGGCGTTTCGCCTAGCGGCAGCTAAGCTACCCATTTCAACCACTTTCGTGTCACGCCATATTGGCTCGTGAGAGGAATAGAGATGAAAGCTAGTGAACTTCGCACCAAAAGCGCTGAAGAAATTCGTAAAGAAATTGAAAGTTTGTTAAAAGCTCAATTTGGTTTACGTATGCAAAAAGCAACCCAGCAGCTTACCAATAACAGTCAATTTCGTAAGATACGTCGAGACATCGCACGTGCTCGTACGCTTCTGACAGAAAAGGCAGGGGCCTAACATGACGGCAACTCAAGAAACCGTAAAACATCAAAGAACACTTAGCGGTAAAGTGGTCAGCGATAAAATGAACAAAACTGTTGTAGTAATGGTTGAACGTCGTGTTAAGCATCCAGTGCTTGGTAAGGTGATTATGCGCTCTGCACGTTACAAAGCTCATGATGAAGCTAATCAATACAAAATGGGTGATTCTGTAGAAATATCAGAATGCCGCCCTATTTCACGCGACAAAGCCTGGCGTGTTACACGTTTGATAGAAGCTTCACGCGAGATCTAAATATTTATTTTTGTAAAAAAAGCGATGATTAATCTCATCGCTTTTTTTATGTCTATTTGGAATTAAAAACTAGAATTAAGCTTGGCTGATAAATTTGGTAGTCAAATAACCATCAAAAGTTTCAAGCCCCCCTTCGCTACCTATTCCACTGTCTTTAATGCCTCCAAACGGGGTTTCAGGTAAGGCACTACCGAAATGGTTGATGTTAACTAAACCTGCCTCAAGTGCATTTGAAACATGAGTGGCTGTTTTCAGATTGTTTGTGAAAACATATGAAGCTAAACCGAACGGTAAACTGTTAGCTCTTTTAATGACTTCATCCATTTCATTAAAAGATACGATTGGCGCAATGGGTCCAAAGGGTTCTTCTTGCATCAACATTGCAGTATCGGGTAGACCCGTTACAACAGTTGGTGAAAAGAAAAATCCCTTTCCAGAAATTGCATCACCCCCCAAAACAACTGCCCCTCCAACCTTACGGGCATTTTCAACAAATCGACCCATCATTTCTACGCGTCGTTCGTGTGCCAAAGGACCCATATCAACATTAGCATCAAGACCATTACCGACTTTTATCTTCGCTAAGGTATCAACAAAGATTGCTAAAAACTTATCGTACACATTCTTTTGTACATAAAAACGAGTAGGTGAAATACAAACTTGCCCCGCATTACGAACTTTAAAACGCGCAAGCATTTTAGCGGCGCGTTCTACATCAGCGTCATCAAAAACTAAAACAGGTGAATGACCACCTAATTCCATGGTGATTCTTTTCATATGCGCGCCAGCTAGAGCAGCTATTTGCTTTCCAACTTGTACAGAGCCTGTAAATGAAACTTTACGGACTAAAGGCGAGCGAATTAAATAGTCAGAGATTTGAGGTGGATTGCCCCAAACAATGTTCAATACGCCAGGAGGCAACCCAGCTTCTTGAAACAAGCGTGCAATAGCCATTACTGCACTTGGAGAGTCTTCAGGTCCTTTCAAAATTATCGTACAACCCGAAGCAATTGCTGCCGTAATTTTACGTATAGCCTGGTTGTAAGGAAAATTCCAAGGTGAAAAAGCAACGCAAACACCTACAGGTTCACGAATAACCAATTGTCTAATGTCAGGTTGCCTAGGTAAAATAACTCGACCATAAATACGACGACATTCTTCAGCATGCCAATCAGCATGATCAGCACAAGAAATCACTTCAGATAAAGACTCTGCTAATGGTTTGCCTTGATCGAGTGTCAAATTATGCGCAATATCTCGACTTTGATCTCTTGTTAACTGGGCAACTTTACGTAAAATTGAAGATCGCACCATTGGAGAGCTGTTTTTCCATGATTGAAAAGCGAGATGAGCAGCCTCAAGAGCGGAGTCAAGATCTTTAAGCGAAGCATGGGGTAAATACGCTAAAATTTCACCTGTGGCTGGGTTAGTAATAGGCTGCGTGTGCCTATCATCTGCACTGATAAGGTTGCCATTAATAAACAAACCAAGTTTTTCGTACATAAAGCCCCCAAATTAACGATCATAACGAATAATTTAAGTTGAATTTAAGCAATAAATGCTTAAAAACCATTTACTGGCTTGCATTATGGTTTTTACTGAGTTAATATAGTGAGCTTTCCTAGTTCGCTAATATATAAATATATGTGAATTAGGAATTTCGGCAGATTTCAACCCAGGGCGCAAGCCTGACGGGACCAAAACTGGCACAAAAGTAAAGTAGCTAAATAAACACTACTTTAATGATGAGTTAAGTTGGAACAGGAAAAATCATGATCCAAATGCAGACCACGCTTACCGTGGCCGATAATACGGGTGCACGTTATGTTATGTGCATCAAAGTACTCGGCGGTTCAAAGCGTCGCTACGCCTCAATAGGCGATGTTATAAAAGTCACCGTTAAAGACGCTGCACCACGCGGTCGCGTGAAAAAAGGCGAAATCTATAACGCCGTAGTTGTTCGTACAGCTAAAGGCGTACGTCGCAAAGACGGTTCTTTGATTAAATTTGGTAGCAATGCAGCAGTATTGCTAAACGCCAAGCTTGAGCCAATCGGCACCCGTATCTTCGGACCAGTTACGCGTGAATTGCGTACTGAGCAGTTTATGAAGATCGTGTCGCTTGCGCCAGAAGTGCTTTAAGGAGCGCGACATGGAAAAAATTCGCAAAGGCGATGAAGTCATTATTCTTACTGGTCGTGATCGCCAACGTCGCGGTACGATTCTTGCGCGTGTAGATGCAGAGCGTGTGTTAGTAGAAGGCATTAACGTTGTTAAAAAGCACGTTCGCCCAAACCCAGCACAGGGTACAACTGGTGGCATTATTGAAAAATCAATGCCCATGCATATTTCAAACGTTGCATTGTTTAACCCAGCTACCGGCAAAGCAGATCGTGTCGGTATTAAAGAAGTTGATGGTCGTAGAGTTCGAATATTTCGCTCAAGTGGCGAAGTAGTCGGCGCAAAGGCTTAAGGGGAAACTAATATGTCACGTTTTCAAACAATATTTAATGACACCATCACACCACAACTGAAAGAACAGTTTGGTTACACGAGCCCAATGCAAGTGCCTCGTATTAGCAAGATCACTTTAAATATGGGTGTATCTGAAGCTGTTGCTGATAAAAAAGTAATCGAACATGCTGTTTCTGACTTGACAAAGATTTCAGGTCAGAAACCAGTCGTGACCAAAACACGTAAATCAATTGCAGGCTTCAAAATTCGTGAAGATTACCCAATTGGTTGCATGGTGACATTGCGTGGTCAGCGCATGTACGAATTTTTAGACCGACTCATCAGCGTAGCTTTACCGCGCGTTCGCGACTTCCGTGGTATTTCTGGTCGTGCATTTGATGGTCGTGGTAACTACANNGAAATTGAGTATGACAAAATCGACGCATTACGTGGTATGAATATCAGTATCACCACGACTGCCAAGACTGACGAAGAAGCTAAGGCGTTATTAACAGCCTTCGGCTTTCCGTTTCGTAACTAAGGGGCCGGCACTGTGGCAAAACTTTCACTGATCAATCGCGATATTAAGCGTCTCGAACTTGCTAAGAAATATGCACCTAAACGTGCTGCTCTTAAAGCAATAGTAGACGATGCAACAAAGACTGATGAAGAGCGTTATGATGCGCGTCTAAAAATTCAACAGTTGCCGCGTAATTCAAATCCAACTCGCCAAACAACCCGCTGTGCGATCACGGGCCGTTCGCGTGGAGTATTCAGCAAATTCGGTTTAGCCCGCAACAAACTGCGTGAATTGGCCATGAAGGGTGAAATACCCGGCATGACCAAGGCTAGCTGGTAGGAGAATCAAGATGAGCATGAGCGATCCGATCGCCGATATGCTGACACGCATTCGCAATGCGCAGCAAGTCGACAAACCAACTGTCACAATGCCGGGTTCAAAAATTAAGACAGCTATTGCAGCTGTACTTAAAGACGAAGGTTATATTGAAAGCTTTGAGATAAAAGGCACGCAAGCAAAGCCTGAACTCGAAATTTCTTTGAAATATTACGCAGGCCGTCCTGTCATAGTGCGTATTGAGCGTGTATCACGCCCGGGTTTACGCGTCTATAAAGGTCAAACTAGCATTCCAACCGTAATGAACGGTCTGGGTGTGGCCATTGTTTCAACCTCGCGCGGCGTCATGACCGATCGCAAAGCTCGCGCCACTGGCGTGGGCGGCGAAGTCTTGTGCTACGTCGCATAAAGAGAAAACTATGTCACGTATTGCTAAATATCCAGTCGAATTACCTAAGGGCGTAGAAGCCAGTATTGCTGCTGATTCAATCACAGTTAAAGGCCCCTTAGGCACATTAAATCAGCACCTAACAGGTGATGTCATTATTAATCAAGATGCAGGCAAACTTCAGTTTGTTGTAGCGAATGATAGCCGTCATGCTAAGGCAATGTCAGGCACGTTACGCGCACTTGTTGCAAATATGGTTAACGGTGTCAACAAAGGTTTTGAGCGAAAACTTACTCTAGTTGGTGTGGGTTATCGTGCTCAGATTCAGGGTGCGCAAGTTAAGTTGCAGCTTGGTTTTTCTCACGACATTTTGCACAGTATGCCTTTAGGTATCACAGCAGAATGTCCGACCCAAACTGAGATCATCATTAAAGGCGTGAATAAACAAGTTGTTGGTCAAGTGGCTGCTGAAATTCGTGCCTATCGACCGCCTGAGCCTTACAAAGGTAAGGGCGTTCGTTACGCTGATGAGCGAGTCATCATCAAAGAAACCAAGAAAAAATAAAGCGCAAACAAGGAAAATTCATGGATAAGAAAATCTCCCGTTTGCGTCGTGCAATTCCGACTCGTCGAAAAATATCAGAGCTACGAGTTAATCGTCTCTGTGTATTTCGTTCGAATCAGCACATTTACGCAAACATTATTTCGCCCGAAGGCGACCGTATTTTAGTTTCTGCCTCAACGTTAGAAGTTGAAGTGCGTCAAGCACTCAGCGGCTCAACGGGTCGTGGCGGTAATACGTCAGCTGCTTCAATTGTTGGTAAGCGTGTGGCCGAAAAAGCCATTGCTGCTGGTATTGAATTAGTTGCCTTCGATCGTTCAGGCTTTCGCTACCACGGTCGCGTAAAAGCCTTGGCAGAAGCCGCGCGTGAAGCCGGTCTGAAGTTTTAAGCGAGGAAATGTCAAATGGCTAAAGTACAAGGCAAGAATGCTCCAGAAGAGCGTGATGATGGTCTTCGCGAAAAGATGATTGCTGTCAATCGCGTGAGTAAAGTTGTCAAAGGTGGTCGTACCATGAGCTTTGCAGCACTAACTGTTGTTGGTGATGGCGATGGTCGTGTTGGTATGGGTAAAGGTAAAGCACGAGAGGTGCCGGTTGCTGTTCAAAAAGCAATGGAGCAAGCCCGTCGTGATTTATTTAAGGTGCCACTTAAGAATGGTACTGTTTACCACACTGTCGTCGGTAAGCATGGTGCTTCTAAAGTACTCATTGCCCCTGCAGCTGAAGGTACAGGCGTTATAGCCGGCGGTCCTATGCGCGCAATCTTTGATGTATTGGGTGTGCGTAACGTGGTTGCTAAGAGTTTGGGTTCAAGCAATCCCTATAATTTGGTTCGCGCAACTTTAAATGGTTTGCGCGCTGCGGTTACGCCAGCAGAAGTTGCTGCTAAGCGTGGTAAGACCGTTGAAGAGATTTTGGGGTAAGTGATGGCTCAAAAACATATTAAAGTTCAACTGATTCGTTCAGTAATTGGTACCAAACAAGATCACCGCGATACTGTGCGTGGTTTAGGCTTGCGTCGTATGAACAGCACAAGCGTCTTGGTCGACACACCTGAAGTGCGTGGCATGATTAATAAAGTCAGCTACCTCTTGGCCGTGTCAGAAGCCTAAAGGAATGACAATGACTGAAATTCAACTCAATACCATCAAACCAGCTGAAGGCTCAAATCGTGCAAGACGGCGTGTAGGCCGTGGCATTGGTTCGGGTCTGGGTAAAACAGCGGGTCGTGGTCACAAAGGACAAAAATCTCGCTCAGGCGGCTTTCATAAAGTCGGTTTTGAGGGTGGTCAAATGCCTTTACACCGTCGTTTACCAAAGCGTGGTTTTACATCTTTAAACCATCACTTATATGCACAAGTTCGTTTGTCTGACTTGCAGAATATTCCGGTTGAAGATATTGATGTTCAGGTTCTCAAACAAGCTGGTGTTATTGGCCAAGCAGTGAAATTTGTAAAAGTATTTAAATCTGGTGAGTTAAGCCGTAAGGTTTCTCTTAAAGGTTTAACAGCTTCAGCCGGTGCTCGCGCCGTTATTGAAGCTGCTGGTGGCAACATCGCCTAAAGAAGAGATATAGATTGGCCACAACTCAAACATCTGGTAAATCAGGCTCTCGATATGGCGATTTAGGTCGTCGTCTCTTGTTTCTTGTTCTTGCCCTCGTCGTTTATAGACTGGGTACGCACATTCCTGTACCAGGTATTAACCCCGACGTTTTGGCTGACTTGTTTCGTCAAAATGAAGGGGGCATTCTTGGTCTCTTTAATATGTTTTCGGGCGGTGCGCTATCTCGCTTCTCGATTTTTGCCTTAGGCATCATGCCTTACATATCAGCTTCGATCATCATGCAGCTGATGAGCGTGGTGGTACCTTCTCTTGAAGCGATAAAGAAAGAGGGTGAGGCCGGTCGTCGTAAAATAACGCAGTACACCCGTTACGGTACAGTAGTGCTCGCACTCGTTCAGGCTATTGGTATTTCGGTGGCACTCGAAGCACAGCCTAACCTTGTCATTGTTCCAGGAACGTTATTTACTGTAACAACCGTTTTATCTCTTGTAACCGGTACGATGTTTGTGATGTGGCTCGGTGAGCAGATTACTGAGCGCGGTTTGGGTAACGGTATATCTATAATTATTTTTGCGGGTATTGTTGCGGGTTTACCTTCAGCAATGGCCGGTTTGTTTGACTTGGTTCGTACTAATGCCATGTCGACACTTTCAGCATTATTTATTTTAGTTGTTGTTGTTTTGGTTACAGCTTTTGTTGTTTTAGTTGAACGTGGTCAACGTAAAATCACGGTTAACTACGCTAAACGCCAGGTCGGAAATAAGCTTTATCAAGGTCAAAGCTCGCACTTGCCTTTAAAATTAAATATGGCAGGCGTTATTCCCCCCATTTTTGCTTCTTCTATTATTTTGTTCCCTGCAACCATAAGTAGCTGGTTTGCTAGCGGAGACAATATCCGTTGGTTAAGTGACTTCGCTGCGGCTTTAGCACCTCGCCAACCGTTGTACATTACTTTGTATGCTTCAGCTATAATTTTCTTCTGCTTTTTTTATACTGCGCTTGTATTTAATAGCCGCGAAACAGCTGATAACTTAAAGAAAAGCGGTGCATTTGTTCCTGGTATTCGTCCTGGTGATCAAACAGCACGGTTTATTGATAAAATTTTGACCCGTCTTACTCTGGGTGGGGCGCTTTACATCACGCTCGTTTGTCTTTTGCCTGAATTCCTCGTTATGCGTTGGAATGTACCATTTTATTTTGGTGGTACTTCATTGTTGATTATTGTTGTTGTCACAATGGATTTCATGGCACAAGTGCAAGCTTATATGATGTCACACCAATATGATTCGTTACTCAAGAAGGCAAACTTCAAGGGTCCGGGTCAATCCTTGAAATAAGCGAGAGTATGTCAAAGGACGACGTCATTCAAATGCAGGGGGAGATTGTTGAAAATCTTCCGAACGCTACTTTTCGTGTCAAACTCGAAAATGGCCACGTAGTACTGGGTCATATATCGGGCAAGATGCGTATGCATTACATCCGGATCTTGCCGGGTGATAAGGTCACTGTGGAACTCACGCCATATGATCTATCACGCGCAAGAATTGTTTTTCGTTCAAAATGAGCGACGGGTTACAGAAAACTAGGAGTCATCCATGAAAGTAATGGCATCAGTCAAGCGCATTTGCCGAAATTGCAAGATTATTAAACGTCACGGTGTGGTTCGTGTGATTTGCACCGACCCTCGTCACAAACAGCGCCAGGGCTAATTATATGTGCCCACGCATCGATTTTATCTAAGGAACAGCCATGGCCCGTATTTCTGGCATCAATATTCCGCCGCATCAACATACTCAGATCGGCTTAACTGCGATTTTTGGAATTGGACGCACGCGCGCTCGCAAAATTTGCGAGGCTGCTGGTGTTGAAGTTTCCAAAAAAGTAAAAGATCTCAGCGATGCTGAGCTTGAGCGCATTCGTGAACACATCGGTATGTTAACGGTTGAAGGCGATTTGCGGCGCGAAGTTCAATTGTCAATCAAGCGACTCATCGATTTGGGTACTTATCGTGGCATGCGCCACAAACGTGGCTTGCCCGTACGTGGTCAACGTACTCGCACAAACGCTCGCACCCGCAAGGGCCCGCGTCGTGCAGCAGCAAGCCTTAAGAAATAAGGGGAATTGAACATGGCTAAAGCCACTACAGGCGCATCGCGTGTGCGCAAAAAAGTTAAAAAGAACGTGTCTGATGGTATAGCACACGTTCATGCATCTTTTAATAACACCATCGTTACGATTACCGACCGTCAAGGCAATGCCTTGTCTTGGGCAACTTCGGGCGGTGCTGGTTTTAAAGGATCACGTAAATCAACGCCGTTTGCTGCGCAGGTTGCAGCTGAATCTGCGGGTCGTGTTGCAATTGAGTGCGGTATTAAAACACTTGAAGTTCGTATCAAAGGCCCTGGCCCTGGTCGCGAATCTTCAGTTCGCGCTTTGAATGCACTGGGCATTAAAATTTCAAGTATCGCTGACATTACGCCGGTTCCGCACAATGGTTGCCGGCCGCCTAAGCGCCGTCGCATCTAAGGAA
>DITR01000003.1:0-22683 GCA_002422175.1 Alcaligenaceae bacterium UBA6179 | reverse complement strand
TCATTAAAGAGTAACCGTCGTTCGCTTGAATCTAAGTGCAAATTTGATTCAAAGCCTGGCCAACATGGTCGTACTTCGGGTGCTCGTACATCAGACTACGGTTTGCAGTTACGCGAAAAGCAAAAACTCAAGCGTATGTACGGTGTTTTAGAGAAACAATTTCGTAAATATTTTGCTGAAGCTGAGCGCCGCCGTGGCAATACGGGTGAAACACTGATTCAATTGCTTGAATCACGTTTAGACAACGTTGTTTATCGCATGGGCTTTGGTTCAACACGCGCTGAAGCACGTCAGTTGGTTTCGCATCGTGCAATTGAGCTTAATGGTCGTACATCAGATATCGCTTCAATGTTGGTTAGTGCGGGTGACGTTGTTGCGATTCGTGAAAAAGCTCAAAAACAAGTACGTATTCGTGAAGCGCTTGATTTAGCGGCAACATCAGGTTTCCCACAATGGGTAACTGTCGATGCAGTTAAGCTGTCAGGTATATTTAAACAGGTACCTGATCGTGCTGATGTTGCTCGTGAAATTAACGAATCGATGGTCGTGGAACTGTATTCTCGTTAATAACAATACTTGCAATCAGTGATTGCAAGTCATTGTTCTTAAATTCTTAATTTATATCAGCCTTATCGGTGTAATGAACCGAGGGTATTGAAAAAAGGTTTGCATCATGTCAACACAAGGTTTTCTTAAGCCGCGCACCATTGAAGTTGAAATGGTTGGTGTCAATCACGCAAAAGTCATCATGGAACCTTTTGAGCGTGGTTTTGGTCATACGTTAGGCAATGCTTTGCGTCGTATTTTGCTGTCTTCAATGACTGGCTATGCTCCAACAGAAGTGCAGATTACGGGTGTTGTACATGAGTACTCAACAATTAATGGTATTCGTGAAGATGTTGTTGATGTTTTGCTAAATCTGAAAGGCATTGTATTTAAACTACATAGCCGTGATGAAGTTTCATTGGTTTTGCGTAAACAAGGTGCTGGCCCTGTTTTAGCTTCAGACATTGAGTTGCCTCATGATGTTGAAATCGTTAATCCGCATCACGTGATCGCCCATTTGACTGAGTCAGGTCGCATTGAAATGCAAGTTAAAGTTGAGCAAGGTCGTGGCTATGTACCTGGCAATGTGCGCGCTTTAATTGAAGATCGCAGCCACACCATTGGTCGCATTGTTCTTGATGCTTCATTTAGTCCTGTTCGCCGTGTGAGCTATATTGTAGAAAACGCTCGCGTTGAACAACGTACTGACCTTGACAAGCTTATTCTTGATGTCGAAACCAATGGTGTTATTTCTCCTGAAGAAGCCGTGCGTCAATCTGCACGCATCTTAATGGATCAAATTTCAGTTTTTGCTGCACTTGAAGGTAATGGTGATTCGTTTGAAACACCTTTACGTGGCTCACCGCAAGTTGATCCTGTTTTGTTGCGTCCTGTTGATGATTTAGAGTTAACTGTACGTTCAGCTAATTGCCTGAAAGCTGAAAATATATACTACATCGGTGATTTGATTCAACGTACCGAAAATGAATTACTTAAAACACCTAATTTAGGTCGTAAATCACTCAATGAAATTAAAGAAGTGTTGGGTGCACGCGGTTTAACTTTAGGTATGAAATTAGAAAGCTGGCCTCCAATGGGTCTTGATCGTCCTTAATTCACACATTCACTTATCTGTCCCGCGGCTTGCCGATAGAAGAGACAGTCACTAAGATTCAAAGGAAATATAATGCGCCACGGTAATGGTCTTCGTAAATTAAATCGCACAAGTAGCCATCGTTTAGCGATGTTTAGAAACATGGCTGTATCTTTGTTGACCCATGAGGCCATCAAGACAACTCTTCCTAAAGCAAAAGAATTGCGTGGCGTAATTGAGCCGCTTATTACTTTAGGTAAAACGCCAACATTAGCTAACAAGCGTTTAGCATTTGCTCGTTTGCGTGATCGTGATGCTGTTTTAAAATTGTTTGCTGAGATCGGCCCACGCTATGCAACACGTAATGGTGGCTACACGCGAGTTTTAAAAATGGGTTTTCGCCAAGGTGATAATGCGCCAATGGCCTTTATGGAATTAGTTGATCGTCCAGCAGCTTTAGATGCTGATGCTTCAAACGAAAAAGCCGAATAAATTAAAGGTACGTTATCTTAATGTGAATCGATACATTTAAGCTCTGATAAAAGATAAAACGGGCCTTGGCCCGTTTTTTTTATGCTTAACTAAGATGTAAACTGAGCTATGAATGAAGGCATTGAAGATTGATCATTGGGGCTAGAAATATGTTGAGACTACTCACTTATTGCTTTGTAGCATTAGGCGTCAGCTTATTTAGTGCGACAGGCTTTGCACAAACATTTTTAGCGCCTGAAAAAGCATTTTACATTGATGCAGTTGTTACAAATAATACTACTGTAAATGTGAATTTTAAAATTGCGCCTAGGTACTATATGTACCAAGAGCGTTTTGAGTTTGCTTTAGATAATGCACCCATCAAAATAGAAAGCATTGAATTTCCACCTGCGAAGGTTAAGTATGACCCTACATTTGAAAAAGACATGGGGTTGTATTTCGAACAAACAAATATTTCATTAGTTTTAAGCGAATGGCCACAGGGTCTAATGAATCAGGCATTCATTTTAAAGGTCGTGAGCCAAGGGTGTGCAGAGCAAGGAATTTGTTACCCACCTGTTACTTCAGCACTTCAAATAGAAGCGATTGGCGAACAGATGGGGTATCGAATTATTAGTATTACTGCTAATACAGATGATGATATAGCGCCCCGTGCACCACGCTTAAAAATAAGTGAATTAACGTCTGCACAGGTACAAGACAATATAACAAGTCGCTTTAGTCAAAGTACGGCTAACGATTCAACTTTAACAAAATTAGTCAATAGTGCAGACGACTCGCAATTTGCTAAAGCCCTTAGCATGGGTTCATTTTGGGGAAACATTGCGCTCTTCTTTCTATTAGGCGCTCTATTGTCCTTAACACCTTGTGTGCTGCCAATGATTCCGATTTTATCGGTATTAATTGTGGGTCAAGGTAATGTTGTGACACGTAAGCGTGGCTTTGGCTTGGCTGTGGCTTATGTGGCAGGTATGTCATTAATTTACACCGCTTTAGGTGTGCTAGCAGGCTTGAGTGGCGCCGGCCTTGCGGCATGGTTACAGACACCGTGGGTACTCGGTATTTTTGCATCACTATTAGCACTAATGGGTTTAGCTATGTTTGACCTAGTGCGAATTGAAATGCCACAAGTCATTCAAACAAAACTATCAAAGCAAGCATCGTCTATGCGGGGTGGGAAAGCACTTATCGCATTTGTTATGGGTGCCATATCAGCATTAATTATTGGGCCTTGTGTGGCCGCACCATTGGCAGGCGCCCTACTTTATATTTCACAAACCAGAGATGTTTGGCTGGGCGGTGGTTCATTATTTGCGATGGCTTGGGGTATGGGTTTGCCATTACTAGTTCTTGGCGCGTCAGCGGGAACCTTGCTACCCAAGGCGGGAGCATGGATGGAAAATGTCAAAGTTTTTTTTGGTGTTTTGCTATTAGGTACGGCTTGGTGGATGTTGTCCCCCGTTATTTCTACTCAAACCAACTTAATCGGTTGGGCTGTACTGGCCATATTCAGTGGTATGTTGCTAGGCACATTTGATCCTAAAAATAAAAATCAATCAACATTGCTTCAAGCCATTAAAAAAACAATTGGTTTTATTTTGATGTTGTTAGCGATGTTCTGGTTAATTGGTGCATTAACGGGTGCGCGTTCATTGATAAACCCACTCAGTCAATTAACATTAACAAAGACAAGCGTAAATATAGGCAACTCGCAAACAGGTCAAGCAAGTCAAGGTAATGTTTCTAATCTATTGTCAAATGGTATGCCCGCTTTTCAAATAGTTGATTCAGTTGAGACACTGCAAACAGCGCTGGCGCAAACAACAAAACCGGTCATGCTCGACTTTTATGCTGATTGGTGTGTGTCATGTAAAGAGATGGAAGCCTTCACCTTTACTGATCCAAAAGTGATTGAGCGGATGCAGCAAATGATCTTATTGAAAGCTGATGTGACTAAAAACACACCGCAAGATCGAGCTTTGTTGAAAAAATTTAATCTGTTTGGGCCACCTGGCATTATATTTTTTGATACGCGTGGCAATGAAATAAATAGCATACGTGTCGTGGGTTTTCAAAACGCTGACAAATTTACTCAGATACTCGACCGTGTTTTAAGCAAAACAGAAAAGCCGTAATCGGCTTATGTGAAAGCAATAACAGCAAAGCAACAAGAGCAAATCAATAACAACAAAGCAGATGCACTTTGAAATACTTTTTTACTGAAAGAAATGTCTAATTTATCGACCTCCCGAGCAATTCTTTTACTGGGTATTGCCTCGTTTGCGAGCACAAGTGCATTTAGGGTTTTAGACCCAGCACTTATGAACCTGTCACAAGAGTTTCAAACAACGACTGGCGAAGCGGCGCATGTGGTGACATGGTTTGCAGTGGCATACGGCGTGATGCAATTCTTTTATGGACCAATTGGCGATCGTTTTGGTAAATACCGCACCGTTACAATAGCCACGTTAGCTTGTGCGATAGGTAATTATTGGGTTGCGATCGCACCCTCTTTTGATTTAATTGTCATCGGTCGATTTTTATCAGGGGCAGCAGCGGCAGGCATCATACCGATGTCGATGGCCTGGATAGGCGATCATGTGCCATATGAAAAGCGTCAAGAGACCTTAGCCAAGTTTTCAATTGGTGTCGTAACTGGCATGGGTAGTGGTTTAGTCTTAGGCGGGGTATTTACTGACACGCTAGGCTGGCGTGCATCGTTTTACTTTTTGGGTACGCTCTATTTGGTGGTGGGCGCATTGCTTTATAGCAAAAGAGCCAGCATGCCCGATATAAAAACCTCAGCTTTAAAGGGCTTTGAACTGCTCGCACCAATCAAAGCCGTAACAAGCGTTCCGTGGGCTAGAGTTATTTTGTTGGTTGTCATTATTGAAGGCGCGTTAGTTTTTGGTGTGCTTTCATTTGTACCTTCGTATCTACAAATGAAGCATGAGGTTTCTTCTACTGTAGCGGGTCTTATAACCGGTTTATATAGCGGTGGCGCTTTAATTTACATCATGATTTCTAAATGGGTAATCAAACGTTTTGGCGAAGCGCATATGGTCAAAGCGGGTGGCGTGACGTTAGCATTGAGCTACATCATTTTTCTATTCGTTCCAGGTTGGCAGTTTGCAACATTTGCCAGTTTAATGTGTGGCTTAGGTTACTACCTTATGCATTCTGTTTTGCAAACAAACGCCACCCAAATGGCACCCGAGCGACGGGGTACGGGCGTCGCCTTATTTGCATCTTTTCTATTTGCTGGTCAGGCAATCGGCGTGACGCTGGGTGCACAAATTGTTGATCGAGTGGGTTTGAGCGGTGTGTTTATTTTAGCAATTTGTGTGATACCTGTGATTGCATTTTGGTTTTCTCACAAACTGAATCAACGCCGCATAAGTCTGGCTGCTTCTAGCGCAAAGTAAGTTAAGACGCCATCTGCACCAGCTCGTTTAAAGCTTAATAGCGCTTCAAGCATGACCTTGTCATGGTCTAACCAACCATTGGCTGCCGCTGCTTTAATCATGGCGTATTCACCACTCACTTGATAAGCAAAGGTAGGCGCACGAAACGTATCTTTAATGCGACGTAAAACATCAAGGTAAGGCATGCCAGGTTTTACCATGATCATGTCTGCACCTTCGCGCAGGTCCGCCGCTGCTTCCCGCAGTGCCTCATCAAGGTTTGCGGGGTCGAGCTGATAAGTCATTTTGTTTGATTTGCCAAGATTGCTGGCAGAGCCTACCGCATCACGAAATGGCCCATAAAATGCACTGGCAAATTTTGCTGAATACGCCATGATGCGCGTATGAATAAGTTCATTTGATTCAAGTGCCTGACGAATGGAACCAATACGCCCGTCCATCATGTCACTCGGAGCCACGATATCAACACCCGCACCCGCTTGAACCAACGCTTGTTTTTTTAAAATATTAAGCGTGACATCGTTAATAACGTAACCCGCGTCGTCTATTACGCCATCTTGACCATGGCTCGTGTAAGGGTCAAGCGCCACATCGGTCATGACGCCTAGCTCAGGAAATTGAGACTTTAGCGCCCTCACCACGCGAGGTATTAAGCCTTTTTCATTCAAAGCCTCAGCACCATCTAAACTTTTTTTAGACGGTTCAATAACGGGGAATAAAGCCATGACAGGTACGTCGAGCTTTAGTGTTTCTTCAGCAATATGCAGTAACTTATCAAGAGAATAACGCGATACACCAGGCATTGATTGCACCGGCTGTTCAATGCCGTGCCCTTCTAAAACGAAGACAGGGTATATAAAATCATTGGGTGATAGTTGGTTTTCACGAACAAGGCGTCGAGAAAAGTCATCGCGCCTTAAGCGACGTGGGCGGTGAGCTGGAAAATCAGCAAAATCAAAATGAGTAGAGTTCATGGCACGACCTGAGGAGATATCCAGTTAGTAATACGTTGAGTCGCTTCATCAAGACCAAAACGTGACGTGGCGGAAAAGGGTATGGCTTGCAGAGTACCTAAATCTTCAAGCTGTTTTTTTACGGCAAATACGGCATTGATCCGTTGGCCGTAAGGTAGTTTGTCGGCTTTGGTTAATAAAACCAAGACTGGGCGGCGTGCAGGCGCTAACCAGTCTGCCAGGCGACGGTCGAGCTCAGTGACGCCGCGTCTGATGTCAATGAGTAGCACCACCCCAGCTAAGCTTGTGCGGGTAGCCAAATAGTCACCCATGACATCAGCCCACTCAAGACGCGCAGAGTGTGCCACAGCGGCATAGCCATAGCCTGGAAGGTCAACCACATAGCCCAGTTTGGCATCTGGGTCGATTGGGTCAGGTAACCCAAACATATTGATTAAACGGGTACGCCCCGGCGTTTTACTGGAATAAGCCAGTTTTTTTTGATTGGTCAGCACATTTATGGCGGTCGATTTGCCTGAGTTTGACCGCCCTACAAAACACACTTCCGGGGCGCCAGGCGGCGGAAGTTGGTCAAGCCGAGCGGCTGAAATGGCAAAAGAAGCACGATGAAGAATAGACAAGATGAATTAGCCCTAACTAGCGATGAATCCCTATTGTATAATCGCTAGGGTCTAAGCAGTGACCGAATCTGTCGAGGTTATACATGAAGCGTGTTCGTTTAACAGCAGTCTCTTTTGCATACCTAGCTTTAGCTACGGTTGCATCTATTTTATTGGTGTCGCCCGCTCAGGCATCTGAAACGGTAACTGGCCCCGTCATGCCTGATATCAAGCAAGGGGCTAAGCTCTATGAGCAAGGTGATTCTGCTCGCGGCATTGTTGCCTGTATAGCGTGTCATGGCCCAGGCGGTAACAGTGCTCTGCCCGTCAACCCCAATTTGTCGGCTCAGTCGCACGAGTACATTTATAAGCAGCTTGTTGAATTTAAAGTAAAAGAGGGCGCAACCACGGCATTGCGTAGAGGTGCTGATGGTGCACCTTCTATGATGACAGCTCTTGCTACGCCACTTACTGAAGCCGACATGCGAAATGTGTCGTTATATCTTGCTGAGCAAAGTTTAACTGCCCCAGCTAATGCTTCAAATTTAAAATCTGTTGAACGCGGGCAAAAAATTTGGCGTGGCGGCATAGCAGATCGCGGTGTGCCGGCCTGTGCGGCTTGTCACTCTGCCGATGGTGCAGGTATTCCATCTCAGTACCCTCGTCTAGGCGGTCAATACGCTAGCTATCTTGAAGATCAGCTTAATTACTTTAGCGCGGGTCATCGTGGCAATAGCACAATGATGACACAAATCGCCAGCAGAATGACTCCTGAAGACATTAAGGCGGTTTCTGATTACGCAGCTGGGTTGCGTTAATTCTCAGTTGATGCACACCAAACAAGGAATTACCCTTATTTGGTGTGGAAAACGCGAACGTAATGCACGTTAAGAGGTCATACTTCTATCGGGCTTATGGTAGCCCATCTTTTTTGAAGGGTTGTCATGACGCAGACAAGCGCTGATACGCCGCCAGCACAACCGCTGCGCAGTGTTTCACTTGCTGACATCATTGAGCTGCTGGGTTCAATGCGCTTTTCAATTAGCTTGCTAACCATTATTTGCGTTGCTAGCGTTGTCGGTACCGTTTTGCCACAAAATCGAGCTGAAAATACCTACATCGATCAGTTTGGTCCCTTTTGGTTTGAAGTGCTCAATAAATTCTCGGTTTGGTCCATCTACAACAACTGGTGGTTCTTACTGATTATGGCGTTCTTAGTCGTGTCAACAAGCTTATGCTTGTCACGCAACGCGCCCAAAATGATCAAAGATATGCGGTCTTATCGTGAAACGGTTCGTGGCTCAAGCCTTCGGGCTTTTCACCACCGAGTTGAAGTTGATACAGCACGAGACTTAACATCAAGTACCCAAGCGGTTTCAGCATGGTTAGCTAAACAGGGCTACGGCTTCAAAACACGCCAAGAAGAAAACGGCGTCTTATTAGCTGCTAAAAGAGGTAGTGCAAACCGTCTTGGTTACATCGCAGCGCATGCCTCGATTGTTATCATTTGCATAGGTGGTTTGCTCGACAGCGAGTTGCCCGTTCGATTGCAAGTATGGCTATTTGATAAAAAACCACTACTTGAAAATATGTTGATTGCTGATGTTCCTCCTTCGGGGCGCTTGTCAATCGATAACCCAAGTTTTAGATCAAATGTTTTGATTCCCGAAGGTGCTACCCGTAGTAACGCTATTGTGAATGTCGGCAATGGTGCGTTAGTGCAGCCCTTACCCTTTGAGCTCAAGCTGAATAAATTTCATATTGACTATTACTCTACTGGTATGCCCAGTCGTTTCGCAAGCGATGTTCAAGTGACCGACCCCGACACAGGTAAAACATTTGATGTCACGATTGAAGTCAATGAGCCCCTTCGTTATAAAGGGGTTACTGTTTATCAATCAAGCTTTGATGATGGGGGTAGTGAATTGGTGCTTGAGGGGTACCCCCTTCAAGGGCCAAGAGTTGAACCGATTTCAATGACAAAGCAGGTGGGTGAAAGTGTTGAGCTCACGCTAGGTCAAAACGATCGTAAGGTCCAGGTTGAAGTAACGGGGTTGCGCCCGATTAATGTCGAAGATCTGAGCGCAGGCGACCCCCAACCTCAGGTACTTAGAGAGCATGTGGCGGCTGTCACAGGAAGTGCCGCATCAAAGAAATCGACAGATCTTCGCAACATTGGCCCTAGCGTCGAGTACCGAGTCATTGATGAAAGCGGTCAAGCTAACCGTTTTCATAATTACATGTTGCCAATTGAGTTAGATGGCGCTCGAGTTTTGTTAGCTGGGGTTGAAGATCCGAATCAAGGTGGCGGTTTTAGGTATATGCGTATACCTGTTGATGATCAATCAAGTCCGCTTGAGTTCATGGAATTGCGCGCGGCCTTAGCCAGTTCAGACCTTAGAAATGCTGCGGCACGACAATTTGCGATCAACAATGCAAGTTCTATTGCTGATCAACAGGCTTTACAGCTTTCTGCAGAGAGAACGCTTGATACCTTTGCACAGAGTGGTTTGCAAGGTGTTTCTGCGTTTCTTGAAAAGAATGTGCCTGCTAACGAGCTGCCTCGTGCGGCCGATGTGGTGGTTAGAGTATTGGGTTCTTCATTGGCTGAGCTACGCATGCTGTCTCGGGCTCAAGCGGGCCGCCAAGCTTTTGATCCACTTGATCCGCAGCAAGGCCAATGGACGCAAATGGCTATTGCAGCCCTATCTGATCTATCGTTATACCCAGCCCCCATTTTATTTACGCTTAAAACATTTAACCATGTTCAGGCGAGTGTTTTTCAGGTTAGTCGTGCACCCGGTATGGTGTCTGTGTATATTGGCTGTGTATTATTAATTTTAGGTGTGTTTTCGATGTTTTATGTCCGTGACCGCCGTATTTGGGTTTGGTTACGCCAGAAACCAGGCGAAAACACACATGTTTTAGCTGCCATGACGTCTCAAAAACGTACACTTGATTTCAACCGAGAGTTTGAGCAATTTCAGCAGGCGATGAATCGCCTCGATGTGAAGAAGGATTCGTCATGAATACAACGACTGTAACTGCCAGCCCGCAATGGGGAGATTTAAACGGCCCAAGTGAGTCACATCTCGATAAACGCCGAGTTGACTGGACCGATATCACATTTTTTCTTTTGCTATCAGTTGGGGCAGCCTACGCGCTTATGCAATACCCTGATTCGATGGATTACTACGAAAAAATTATTCTCGTATCGGCAGTCCCATTTACGGTGTGGTTAGGTTGGTTATGGCGACCATTAAGAACACTTTTGGTCGTAAGTGGTTCAACAGCTTTGTTTGCTATTTGGTTATATCAAGGTGACTTAGCGCGAGCTGATCAAGCTTTCCTTTTGAAGTACTTGTTGTCGTCTCAGTCTGCCGTTTTATGGATGTGCGTACTCTTTGTTGTCGCGACTATTTGTTATTGGGTGGGGTTGTTTAGTAAAACGGCGGCATGGTTAGGTACCGCACTCACTTGGTCTGCGGTATTTGCTGGCACGACAGGCTTGCTAGTGCGCTGGCGAGAGGGGCATTTGCTGGGTCCTGATTTAGGTCACATACCTGTCAGTAATTTATATGAAGTCTTTGTGCTGTTTGCAATCATCACTTCATTGTTCTATTTGTACTACGAGCGACGCTACAACACCCGTGCACTCGGTGGCTTTGTTATGCTCGTAGTGGCCTCAACAGTTGTTTTTTTATTATGGTATTCCATCACTCGAGATGCCTATCAAATTCAGCCGTTAGTGCCTGCCCTAAAAAGTTGGTGGATGAAAATACATGTACCGGCTAACTTTATTGGTTATGGTACGTTTTCTTTAGCGGCCATGGTGGGTTTTGCTTATTTAGTTAAAGAAAATGGTCAAACGCGTTCTTGGCTAAAACTCTTGCCACTATTTATCATGGGCGTATTGTTGGCGGCCGAACCGATGGTGTTTCGCTCAGATGGGTTGTCGGCTACCTGGATGGTTTATTTTGGTATCGGTGCAATCGTTGTCGGGTCAATATTATTTTTTCGTCGCCCTATTGCAGAAAAACTACCGTCATTTGAAGTTCTTGATGACATTATGTATCGAGCGATCGCGATCGGGTTTGCGTTTTTCACAATTGCTACAATTTTAGGTGCTCTTTGGGCTGCTGATGCGTGGGGTGCTTATTGGCAATGGGACCCTAAAGAGACTTGGGCATTAATTGTCTGGCTAAATTATGCAGCGTGGTTGCACTTGCGGTTAATGAAAGGTATGCGGGGTACAGTCTCAGCCTATTGGGCTTTGGTTGGTTTACTGATTACCGGCTTTGCATTTTTGGGCGTCAATATGTTTTTATCTGGCCTGCACTCTTATGGCGCTCTTTAATCTTTAATATTGGTTTTTAAGATTAACTTAAGCGGCAATCCTCTTTTCAGTTGTTATGAATATAAAATGTGTTCATAACAACTGAAAAAACATCAAGGCCACATGACAGCATCACAAGGCCAGCCTCCTAGTTCAACAGGGGTGTTGGTCGCAACTCTCGCCATTCAAGCCCTAAGCTCTATGGCGCTGATCACTTTGCCAGTGATGGCACCTGTCGTCGGCAGTTCAATTGGTGTCTCTCCAGCTTTTGTGGGCTTCTATGTGGCAGCTGTTTACATAGCGGCCATGTTTGCATCCATTTTGGGAGGCGCCGCGGTTAAACGCTGGGGTGCTTTGGGTTTAAGCCAAATTTGCTTGGGTATTACTTCAGCAGGTTTGTTGCTATGTGCGATTGCACATCCAGTCACCATTGTTATAGGGGCTATGTTGATTGGTTTAGGTTATGGCCCTATTACACCAGCCAGTTCGCACTTGTTGATTCAATCGACCCCACCTGAGCGCTTGTCATTGGTTTTTTCAATTAAACAAACGGGCGTACCCGTTGGCGGTATGCTGGCTGGCTTAGTGGTACCTAGGGTGGAAAGTTGGTTTGGTTGGCAAGTCGCAACAATTTCTGTGGCGATGGCTTGTTTACTATGCGCATTACTTGTCAAACCTTTACGCGCAGCACTTGACCACGATCGTGACCCAACAGCACGCGCATCAATTGTCCATAGCTTGGTTCAACCGATCAAACTCGTGTGGCAACATAAAAGTTTGCGTGTTTTGGCGATTGTGTCTTTCATGTTTTCTGTGACGCAAGTGTCGTTGACAACCTATTTAGTCACTTATTTATACGAAGATTTAGGTTGGGGGTTGGTCGCAGCAGGCGTGGCGTTAACCGTGGCGCAAGGGGCTGGCGTGGCTGGGCGTATTTTGTGGGGCTGGGTGGCTGATACCTGGCTAGGTTCAAGCAAGATGCTTATGGTGATTGCAGTGGGTTTAGCCTTTGCTGCTGTGGCCACAGGCGCGTTAACAACGCAGACACCTCATGTATTTTTATATTTAGTATTGATCGTTCTAGGTGCCACAGCAGTCGGTTGGAATGGCGTCTACTTAGCAGAGGTGGCGCGTCAAGCACCAAAAGGAATGGCCGGTATGGCAACGGGCGGCACACTTGGCTTTACTTACTTGGGTGTGCTGTTTGGTCCACCCCTATTTGGCTTGATTGCAGCGACCGTGCACAGCTATGGCGTGAGCTTTACCTTGCTTTTAGTACCGGCATTAATCGTGCTGGTATTGCTTTGGTCAAATAGACATATCTGGAATACTAAACCGACCTGATAAGGCTTAAATTGGCCTTGCTTGATCATGCCATTAAATTTTACGCATCAGCGTGCAGCCGTGTAAAGTACTCAATGATGTAACGTACTCATTGATGAATTTAGTTCTAGAGCACTAAACATTTAAATAAGCGAAGCTAGATAATCGTTTCACCTCGAATCATATCTTCGAATGTTTCGCGTGCACGAACAACATGCCACGCTGCACCGTCAATCAGTACTTCGGCAGGCTTACCACGAGTGTTGTAATTGCAAGCCATGACAAAACCATAGGCCCCAGCTGAGTCAAGTGCCAGGACTTGGTCTTCGTGTAAACCTAACAATCGCTGCTTGGCTAACCAGTCTGCACTTTCGCAAACCGGGCCCACTAAATCGTAGTGATAGATTACCTGCGAAGATTTGCCTACATTAAGAGGTAGTACGCCGTGCCAGGCTTGGTACAAAGCAGGACGAATGAGATCGTTCATGCCCGCATCAACAATAGCAAAATTACGTGACTCAGTATGCTTGAGATACTGCACCGTCGTGAGCAATACGCCCGCATTGCCAACTAGCGAGCGACCCGGTTCAAAAATGAGTTCTAGGTTCTGATAACCGCGTTGGTCAACAATCTTGAAAATAGCATTAAGCAATAACGTGGGGGCTAAGGGTGTTTCGTCTTCATAACGAATACCTAAACCACCCCCTAAATCTAAATGTTGTAAGGTTATGCCATTTTCTTTTAACGTGTCGATAAGTGCCAAAAGCTTATCAAGCGCGTCTAAATAAGGTGCGACCTCTGTGATCTGTGAGCCGATGTGACAATCAACCCCAACAATATTAAGCCCAGGTAAAGTTGCTGCTAATTGATAGGTTTTAAGGGCTTCTTCAATAGCGATGCCGAACTTGTTTTCTTTCAAGCCTGTTGAAATATAGGGGTGTGTTTGGGCATCAACATCGGGGTTGACCCGCAAAGAAATAGAAGCCGTGGCATGCATACCAGAAGCAACTTGAGAAATTCGTTTTAATTCTGAAGTAGATTCAACGTTAAAGCATTTCACACCCGCTTTTATTGCAAGCTCAATTTCCCAGGTTTGTTTACCGACACCTGAAAAAACAATTTTTTTAGGGTCAGCCCCTACTTTTAAAACACGGGCTAACTCACCCCCCGAAACAATATCAAAGCCACTACCCAATGCCCTGAAGGTATTCAAAATGGCTAAATTAGAATTCGCTTTCATGCCATAGCAGACCAAGACCCGGCGCGAACCAATTGCATCTTGGTATGCCTTCCATGCGCTGTGTATGGCCGCTTTAGAATAGACGTAAGATGGCGTACCCACTTGCTGCGCTAACTCAGTCAAGTTGACCCCTTCAGCATATAAACAGTCATTTTCATAATGAAAATGTGGGAACCCAGCAGGTAATAAGGGTTGTGTGGGCTTGGAAGTTGCAGACATGTTCTGTTCTTTAATATGACGAGTCGTTAAATTATTTATTACATAACGCGGGGTGCAGGCTCAAGCGAGGGGTTTTCTTGAGGAAATGGCGAATACGGCGATACTTCTGTTCCCGTTTGCCCAGAGGTTTGTGAAGGTGATTGACCAGATGAGCTTTGAGGTTGTTTACTGAGGGTATCAGGTGGGGGCGGCAAATATAAAGGCCCTTTAAAACCACAACCACCTAGCATGGCAAAGCCTAACACTGATATCGTGATAAAACACATGACACGCTTTTGATTTGATAAACCCACATCAAGCTCCGGTAAATGACAGGAAAAACGAAATGACTGATACAGAATTTGATAACCGCGTAAAAAGCATTTTAGACGCATTAGAGCTACAAGTTGATGATTGGTTTGAACGCTTAGACGTTGATGTTGATGCGAAACGCGAAGCAAACGTTTTAAGTTTGATGTTTGACAATACAACGCCTGTGGTGATCAATAGCCAAGCCCCTATGCAACAAATTTGGGTCGCCGCACCGAGTGGCGGCTTTCATTACGCCTTTGATGGTCAGCACTGGAAAGATACACGGGGTGGCTTAGTGATGCACGAAGCCCTGTCACAGATCTTTTCTGCTGCGACGGGCCATGAGATAAAAGTTAAAATTTAAATGAGGTGTGACCAGCGTGTCATCAGGCTAATTAGATGGTTTATTGCCACTAAAACTGTTGATTAAGTCACCAATCGCGTCTGTCGATGCAGGTTTTTCGTCAATACCAACTCGGGTAACGGCTTGCCCGGGGGGGAATTCGCTGAAATACATATTGTTACCCTCTATTATAAGGCCGCTAGGGGGCATGCCGCGCTTTTGTACTGGAAAGGCCTTAAGCGCTTCTTGCATGTAACCCAGCCAAATCGGTAGGGCTGCCCCACCGCCAGTCTCGCGTGTACCAAGAGACTTAGGTTGGTCAAAGCCTAACCAAGCTACCCCAACTAAGTTTGGCGTATAGCCCGCAAACCAGGCATCAACTGAATCGTTAGTGGTACCCGTTTTGCCTGCAATATCATCGCGCTTAAGAACCTGGCGTGCTTTGGCAGCTGTGCCGCTGGTGGCGACCCCACGTAATAAATCGTCCATTACGTATACAGTGCGTGGGTCAATGGCACGTGCTGCAATATCACCCGCAATAGTTGGGCGGGCTTGCATGAGCAATTTGCCTTCAGAGTCGGTAACACGATCAATTAAAAAGGGTGTGACGCGATAACCCCCATTGGCAAACACAGCAAAACCTGTGGCCAATTGCATCGGTGTAACCGCCCCTGAGCCCAATGCCATGGGTAAATAGGCAGGGTGTTTTGCACGATCAAAACCAAACCGTGTAATGTAGTCTTGTGCATATTGGGGCGTAATAGCCTGCAAAATACGAATAGACACCATGTTCTTAGAGCGTGCAATGGCTTCACGCATGGTTAACGACTGTTCGTAATCACCACCATAGTTTTTAGGATTCCAATCTTTGTTTGAACCCGTTTGAGCAGCCGTTAAAGAAAAGGGTTGATCTGAAATGACGGTACCGGGTGTTAAACCCCGCTCTAGCGCAGCAGCATAAATAAACGGCTTAAAGGCTGAACCCGGTTGGCGCCACGCTTGCGTGACACGGTTAAAGTTACCGCGATAAAAATCAAACCCACCGACCATGGCGCGTATGGCACCATCTTGTGGTGTTAAAGCAATAAACGCCGCCTGTACTTCTGGCAGATTTAAAATTTCCCATTGACCTTGGTCTTTGTTGATGTAAACCACTGAGCCCCGGTCAATGCGTTCGGTAGCCGATGCTTTGGGGTTAAGCGAACGCGCCACAATCGCCAAGGCTTTTTTATCATTAATAGTAATGATTTCAGCAGAATTGCGGGCCAACTTGACTTCAGTTGGGCTGGCTGACAAGACGATTGCAGTCATAAAACCGACTGCATCAGGGTGCTTGTCAAGCACATCATCAAAAATATCATCAAACTGCGAGGGGTTGTTTTCAATACCGGGGGGTAATTTGATGCGGTCTTCAGGCCCAGGGTAGCGGGCACGGCGGGTGTAATCAAGAACGCCTGCCCGCAATGATGACCAGGCGGCTTCTTGGTCTTTCGCCAAAATAGTGGTGTAAACGTTCAGACCACGTGAATAGATGTCTTCACCATATAAAGAGAACATCAATTGACGCGCTAACTCAGATGCATATTCGCCATTCACAGCGTAGCCACCTCTTGGCCCGCTTTGGCCCGATCTTAAAACGATGGGCGCTGTAAGCGCTGTTTTATATTCCGCTTCAGTTAAATAACCCAGAGACTGCATGCGGCCTAATACATAGCGCTGCCGAATGGTTGCACGCTCGATGTTTGAAATAGGATTAAAGCGAGAAGGGGCTTTAGGAATGCCTGCTAGCATGGCAGCTTCAGACGCAGTGAGTTCAGATACCGGTTTACCAAAGTATGTACGCGCTGCTGCAGAAAAACCGTAAGACCGCTGGCCGAGGTAAATTTGATTGAGATAGAGCTCTAAAATTTGATTTTTACTTAAGCTCGCCTCAATCTTAAAGGTGAGTAATAACTCATAGAATTTTCTTGACCAGGTTTTTTCAGATGAAAGATAAAAATTACGCGCCACCTGCATGGTGATGGTGCTGGCCCCCTGAGTTTTAGACATGGCCATCAAGTTGGCTAAACCCGCACGGGCTACACCCATAAAGTCAATGCCACCGTGCTGATAAAAACGGTCATCTTCAGCTGATAATACGGCTGATTTCAATACATCGGGAAACTCGCTAAAACGCAACACGTTGCGACGTTCTTCACCAAACTCACCAATTAACACTTTGTCAGCCGTGAAAACCCGAAGGGGAACTCTAGGCCGGTAATCGGTCATGGCGTTGAGATCTGGCAAGTTAGGCCAAGCGATAGAAACGGCAATAGAGGCTAACAATAAGCCTGCTGTAGCCAAGCCTAAACCAAGCAGAATCAGTTTAAAAAACAGCCTTATCAACCAAGGGCTGCTAGGAGGCGACGAATCGTTGTCGTCGCTTGCGCGGTGATGGGTAATTTTGCTCATTACCCTGAATTTTACGCTGAGTGGCCAAGCAATGGGATAATGTCGGTATGAATTATGACGAACCTTCAATATTTCTTGTTGGCATGATGGGGTCAGGTAAAACCACAATTGGTAAAAACCTGGCTCGTACCCTGCATAGAACATTTGTCGACCTTGACCATGAAATCGAGGCGCGATGCGGGGTGAGCATACCTGTTGTCTTTGAAATTGAGGGCGAAATAGGGTTTCGCAAGCGCGAATCTCAGGTTTTAGATGAAATGAGCCAAACGCCTGGCCTAATTTTAGCGACAGGCGGGGGTGCCATTATTGCACCCGAAAATCGAGCCGTCTTAAAACAACGTGGTTTGGTCGTTTATTTACGCGCATCTGTTGAAGATCTCTATAGGCGCACAGCCCGCGATCGCAACCGGCCCTTACTGGCCACAGGTGACCCGCGTGCAACCCTTAAGCGCTTGTTGCGAGAGCGTGAGCCATTTTATGAGTCGGTCGCTGATATTATTTTAGATACGGGCTCATCAACTGTCTCAGCGGTTGTTCAAGAATTGATAGAGCGTGTTCACCAATTTAAATTGTCTCAAGCGTCGCAGGGTTTTAACCCCTTAATAGGGCCAGATTTGAATACTTCTGCCCGCTTTACATTTCCAAACGGAACTCGATCCATGCATACCGTAGACGTTGCCACACCAGGTGGCCATTACCCCATACATATTGCCCCAGGCAGGCTCGATTATGTGGGCGAGAGTATTCCGGCTGACGCGACCCGCGTTGTTGTGGTGACAAACCCAGTAGTCGATCAGCTATATGGTGAGCGGGTACGTCAATCGATTCAAGCCAAAGGTTTTAAAACCCTCACCATCAGTTTGCCAGATGGCGAGTCATATAAAGATTGGGCGACGCTCAATACTATTTTTGACCAAATGCTGGCGGCACAGCTTGATCGCCGTGCAGTGATTGTGGCGTTAGGTGGAGGCGTTATCGGTGATATGGCGGGTTTTGCGGCAGCGGTTTATATGCGAGGCATTCGGTTTATACAGGTGCCCACTACGCTATTGGCGCAGGTTGACTCTTCCGTGGGTGGTAAAACTGCCGTTAATCACCCGTTGGGTAAAAATATGATTGGTGCATTTTATCAACCCATAGCGGTTGAGATCGATACCGACGTTCTGTCAACCTTGCCTGACCGAGAAATTTCTGCGGGCTTGGCTGAAGTTGTGAAGTATGGTTTGATTATGAATGCTGACTTTTTTGCCTGGTGTGAGCACAATGCAACGGCCCTTAAGGCGCGTGACCCGGCGCTACTTGGTGAAGCAATTAGGCGTTCATGTGCCTTTAAAGCCCAAGTTGTATCGGCCGATGAACGTGAGGCTGGGCAAAGGGCAATCTTGAATCTAGGCCACACGTTTGGCCATGCCATCGAAGCAGGCCTCGGTTATGGCCAATGGTTACATGGTGAAGCGGTGGGTTGTGGTTTGATTATGGCTGCCGCCCTGTCGTCTAAAGTTGCTGGCATGAGTGCAACCGATGTCAAACGAGTTGAAAAAATTGTTGCTGACATAGGTTGCCCGACTCAGGCACCTCGTTTATCAGGCACAGAAGAGTGGCTCACACATATGCGGGGCGATAAAAAATCACAGGCAGGCACCATTCATTTTGTGGTGATGCCAAAGATAGGGCAGGCGCAGGTCATTCCTGCAGATCTCGAGCACGTTAAGGCTGTTTTAAATGCATACTTTACAGATTAATACAGATTAAAAAGAGAGGTCTTCATGCGTCTTCGTGCAGCCTATGCCAGTGACCCAGAGCACACACGTGGGCGCCTTTACCCCGAGACGCCACCCTCTAATCGTAGTGAATATCAACGTGATCGCGATCGTATTATTCATGCCAATGCTTTTAGACGATTGGAATACAAAACCCAAGTGTTTATTAATCACGAAGGCGATTGGTTTCGAACCCGGTTAACCCACTCGCTTGAAGTGGCACAAATTGCACGTGTCTTAGCACGCAGCTTACAACTTGATGAGGACTTAACCGAGGCGATTGCCTTGGCGCACGACCTAGGTCACACACCTTTTGGTCATGCGGGTCAAGATGAACTGAATGCATGTATGAATCAGTACGCGCCCCAAGCGGGTGGGTTTGAGCACAACTTGCAAAGCTTGCGGGTGGTCGATACGCTTGAAGAGCGTTACCCAGGGTTTGATGGCTTAAATCTTACTTTTGAAACGCGAGAAGGTATTTTGAAGCACTGCTCGCTAAATCATGCCAAGCAATTGGGTGATGTGGGAAAGCGTTTTATTGATCGTACACAGCCTTCGATCGAAGCGCAGTTAGCAAACTTGGCTGACGAAATTGCTTATAACAATCACGATATTGATGATGGTCTACGTTCGGGTCTCATAACACTGACACAATTAATGAGTGTGCCCTTTTTTGCGCGCCATTATGAATCAGTTTTACACCGTTGGCCTGGCCTTGAAGAGCGTCGCCTTGTGTCTGAAACCATACGTCAAATGATCAACACATTAATTATTGATTTAACGCGCACAACCACTGAGCGTATTCAATCGGCCAACCCGGCGCATGCTGATGCGGCGCGGCAATGTGAACCATTGGTGCGTTTTTCTCCCCAAATGCGTGAAGAGGCTGATCAGCTAAAAAAGTTTTTGTTACAAAATCTTTATCGTCATTATCGTGTTTTGCGAATGACAAGCAAAGCACAGCGCATTGTCCGAGAGTTATTTGAAGCATTTATTGATCAACCACGATTACTTCCAGAAGATTACCGCCGCGAAGGTCAAACTGAGCAAGCGCGAGCAATTGCTGACTATATTGCCGGCATGACTGACCGTTATGCCGTGCTTGAATACCGACGCTTATTTCAAATTGAAGAGGGGTTTTGAACATGAATACTGTGACATATAGATTGTTATCATTATTAAAAAAAACCATCCAATTGCATCAATTATTTCGTGCAAGTGTTGTAACAGTGGCATGGGTATTGAGCGCAACCGCTTCGTTAAATGCCGTGGCGCAACCTTCGTCTATTCAAACGGTTAATACCCCGTCCATATCAACAACTCAATCGGTGCAGTCTGTAACTGTGCTGTCTATTGTTCAGGTTTGCACAAAGATGGCGCGTGGTGGGGGTTGCCAATTGTTGTTCGTACCAACTCAAAACGAACTGACGCCAGCTGGCAATATTCATGCAACATGTGCCCCCGGGTGGCTGGCTTATTTATCTGTTGAGCAAGGTACGGTTGAGCAAGGTGGGGTGAATCGTGGCGAGGCGGTTGTGTGTGGTTATGCCGACGCCGCATCGGCACTTAAAGCAGTCATAGGCGCTTGTAATGAGCAAAACTTAGGTATGTGTAGTCAAGCAAGCCGCATTGATATGCAGTGGGCTTTTTGGCCTGAAAAAAGCACTTTACTCGCGACCTTGCCTTTGAACCAAGCGGTTGATATGCGTTCGTTTGAGCGATTTCAAATATGCCAAAGCACCGTGCCTATCGTCGCCAGTTCAACGTGCTCTACACAGGCATCTCATGCTGCGCGTTTAGCTGGCTTTAAGTAAGTATTGACCGGTAAAACTGGCTAACGTGTTGGCAATGGTTTGGGGTGGGCCCTGTGCAATAATCTGCCCACCACCGTCGCCGCCTTCTGGCCCTAAATCAATGACCCAATCAGCAGTTCTGATGACATCGAGGTTGTGCTCAATTACCACGACTGTATTGCCGGCGGCTACCAGTTGATTTAATACCTCAAGTAGCATTGAGATATCTTGAAAATGCAGCCCTGTGGTGGGTTCATCAAGAATAAAAAGCGTTTGCCCAGTACTACGCTTAGACAGTTCCAGAGAGAGTTTGACGCGTTGTGCTTCGCCCCCCGAGAGCGTGGTGGCACTTTGCCCAAGTCGTATGTAAGATAAGCCGACATCAAGTAGAGTTTTTAGCTTGCGTTGTATGGCGGGCACAGCTTCAAAAAATGCCAAGGCTGCCTCAACCGTCAACTCAAGTACATCGTGAATGTTTAACCCACGATAGCGAATTTCAAGGGTTTCTCGGTTGTAACGTTTACCTTGACAGGTATCGCACATGACATAAACGTCAGGTAAAAAATGCATTTCAACCTTAACCACGCCATCGCCTTGACAGCTTTCACAACGACCGCCTTTGACGTTAAAACTAAAACGCCCCGGGTCATAGCCACGAATTTTAGCTTCGGGTACTTCCGCAAACAGTTCGCGCATGGGGGTAAATAAGCCGGTGTAGGTGGCTGGGTTGCTACGGGGTGTTCGACCGATTGGGCTTTGGTCGACGGTGATGATTTTGTCAAATAGGTTGAGGCCGCGTATGTCGTTAAAGGGGGCGGGTTCGGCGTGGGCGCGATGAAGTGCTCGTGCCATTGCAATCGCTAGCGTGTCGTTAATTAAAGTTGATTTTCCGGAACCCGAAACACCCGTGATGCAAACAAAGCGACCCACAGGTATGCGTAAATCAACCGACTTTAAGTTGTTGCCCGAACAGCCTAGTACTTCGAGTCGTGGTGTGTCGTCTGTGACAGGGCGATATTGCGCGCTTTGTATGCGGCGTTGACCGCTAAGGTATTGACCCGTTATGGAATCAGGGTGCTTGCAGATGTCATCAGGGGTGCCTTGCGCTACGATAAAACCGCCGTGCTCACCGGCACCGGGGCCCATATCAACCACCCAATCAGCTTGTCGAATCATGTCATCGTCATGCTCGACCACGATGACGCTATTACCTAAGTCACGCAAGTGTTGCAGGGTATGAATTAAACGATCGTTGTCGCGTTGATGCAACCCAATTGAGGGCTCGTCTAAAACGTACATCACACCCGTTAAGCCTGAACCAATTTGACTCGCCAGTCGAATACGTTGCGCCTCGCCCCCCGATATGGTGTCAGCACGTCGATCTAAAGAAAGGTAAGTCAGCCCAACGTTATTAAGAAATTTAAGGCGCGAGCTAATTTCTTTCACAATACGTTCAGCGATTTCTTGCCGTGCACCCGCTAATTTTAGCGCTTCAAACCATTGCAAGCATTTTGAAAGTGGCATGGCTTCGACTTGATGAATGGCGCGATCTTCAATGAGCACGTGACGTGCCACACTACCGATGCGTGACCCCTGACAATCAGGGCATACGATTTGCACCCTTTGTTTATTAAGCTCTTCACGCACAGCGCCTAGTTCAGACTCACGATAACGTCGTTCTAAATTAGGCATAACGCCTTCAAAGACATGACGTTTCACTGAGCTTTGACCGTTTTCTTGCAAATAGAAAAAAGGTATTTCAACCGTACCGGAACCTTGCAAAATAACGTGATGAATC
>DITR01000110.1:11008-15535 GCA_002422175.1 Alcaligenaceae bacterium UBA6179 | reverse complement strand
ACCTAGCGAATTAAGCCAGCGGCCAGAAGCTCTTGGCGTGAGGCAGCAAACATCTTCTGGAACTCGGCACTCTGAAGCAATTGAGTTGCCACCAATGTACCTAGAACTTGCCCAGCAACGATGTCAGATCGGTGGTGCACACCACAGCGTATGCGATTCTCTGCGTATAGCTGGGTGCGGGCCATGATCGCGACGGCTTGAGGCTCGATCAGGTGAGCGAGAACCACGCCCATTGAATATGCCATGGTGGCGTGTCCGCTGGGATAACTCTGTCGTTCGCCGCCCGACTCTGCTGCTACGCAAAGCGAGATGGTCGGGTCGGTGACATATGGACGAGACCGTTTGAAGTAATTTTTAAATACCTTGGCTTGCTGATTTTCTGTAAAACGCACCTGATCAAACAATTCTTTGGTGGCAGGCAATTTGCTCAAATCAAATCCGGTGATCGTATCTGAAAAAAAACTGGCGGTTTTGTTAAGCGCATCTTTCGCGGCAAGCGCTTTTTGTTCGGGGGTTGTCTTAGCCACCCACGCCTTGACTTCAGCAATCTCTTCACGTGTTAATACACTATCGGCTGCTGGTGGCGGTGGCAAAATCTGCGCTGGTGCCAAGTAGATGGTCTGAACCAACAATTGCCGCTTTGGCGCCTCAGCAATTGACGGCGAACAGACCACGATTGACAGAGACAGAAAGGCACATTTCCAAAATGCGTTCAAGACAATCTCCTAGTTAAGTTAGATAAACTTATCTTAGCTGATCATGATTACATGTCAATGAAGCAGGGTAGAGCCTTGATTTATTTGATGTTTTTGGTGGCGCATCCCTGATTCGAACAGGGGACCTGCGGATTATGATTCCGTCGCTCTAACCGGCTGAGCTAATGCGCCTTCCACGGATAAGAACCTGACTGACTCTTAACCAAGAGGCAGAATCGTAGCATTTTTTTCAGATTTCTGCAGACGACCCTGTTAGCCCGTATGGCTCTGCACAAGCAATGGTGCCTCATTACCATCACACAGCACCCCGAACTCCAACGTATAAGGCATACACCGAGTGGCTGCTTGCCATGAACAATTGGCCGTCATTGAGTTTGATGGGCAGTTTGGGCTATGATTACAAAGGCCGCAAAATAACGACATACAAATGGCTGTTCGCAACTTGTATACCAGCAATCTGATACGTAAATAAAAAAGTTATATATGAAACCCACTCTAACAAAGAGTTCAAGTCTCGCTCAAAATTCGCGCGTTCGCGTTTGGGATCTTCCCACCCGTTTATTTCACTGGGCACTCACCATCTGTGTATTTGGGGCCATCATTACGGTCAATGTGGGTGGGTTATGGATGGAATGGCACATTAAGTTTGGCATAGCTGCATTGTGCCTAATCGTTTTTCGAATTATTTGGGGGTTTGTGGGTTCTCGCTATGCACGCTTTAGCCAGTTTGTAAAAGGCCCTAAAGGGGTTTTAGCTTATTTGAAAAATTCAAATACAACCCCAGCGGGCGCAGGTCACAACGCTATTGGTGCTTGGTCTGTCATGTTGATGCTCGGAGTGATTGGCGCACAAGCCCTGACAGGCCTATTTTCAACTGACGACATCATGACGCAAGGGCCTTTAAATGCCTATGTCAGTAATGCCACAGCAGAAACGATAACAAGCGTTCATCAATTGCTCAGCAACGCTGTGATTGCATTGATAATCGTTCATATTGGGGCCATCATTATCTATGCCTTACGCGGCAAGCGTTTGATCCCCCCCATGATCACGGGTGATGTGATGTCAACTCAATTAGCCCCGAATACCCCTTCAGCGCGAGACGATTTCAACTTACGTTTACTTGCGCTTGTTCTAATAGTGATCTTAGCTGCGGGGAGTATTTGGCTTTGGGTACTAGGAAATGCTGTACCGCCGTCTTTCTAAAAATAATGATTGACGAATTGACAGGTATCATTTTCAAATTCAGCACCCTTACAATCTGACCTTACTCTCATTAAAACTCAGCACCTTTTCTTTAACGACCTATTAAGAGTTTCTCAGCCTTGCAACCTCAAAGAATTCCTTTATTTCCGCTTTCAACACTTCTGTTGCCAGACTCAATCATGGCTTTACAAATTTTTGAGGTGCGCTACTTGCATCTTATTAAAAAGTGCCATGCTGAACAAACACCTTTTGGCATTGTGGCCATTCGGCAAGGCAGTGAAGTGCAAAAGGCAGGTTTAGATGAAGAAACCCTCTACTCGCTGGGTTGTTTGGCATGGGTAGACAGTGTTGACACCATACACCCTGCCCTGTTGCGCATTATCTGCCGGGGCAGTAGTCGATTTAGCTTAAGCAATGCTCGCAAAGAGGGGCTCGGGCTATGGTTCGCTGACGCGACATTCTTACCTGAAGACCCTCATGTTGATATTCCCGCAAACCTTCAAGCCTGTGCAGACAAGTTGGGGGCTTTAATTGCGCAATCTCAACGCCAAGGCGTGATTGAGCAATTACCCCTCAAGGCGCCCTATCGCTTAGATGAAGCGGGTTGGGTTGCGAATCAATGGGCTATGTTGTTACCACTCACCACAGACGACAAAGTCAACATCATGTCTATCAACGACCCCGTTGAACGACTCAGTCAGATTTCAACTTGGCTTGACCCATAAAGTCTTTTTCTAACCAACTTTGCGCTTTAATTAACTGATGAATAGCTCGGCGTTGTGCACTAAAACGTGCCAAGGCTGCTTCCATCTCGGGTATAGCGATCAGGCCTATTGCACCGGCTGTCAGCGTAGTTGATTTTAAAGACTCATATGCTTCATCAATCTGGTTTTTTACTTCAACAAGGTCAATGCTTGAACCTTCGAGTTCATTTTCTAAAGCTGGCCCAAACTGTTGAATAATAGTCAGCACCGTTTCTTCAAACACCTGTGCAGCTTGACGCATATCAACATTGACTGGCTCAAGGTTGGGGCGTTTTAAAACCTCAATCATTAAGTCTTGTACGTTCTCAAGGTAGCGCCGAATGCGAAGCAAATGAGCTAAGCGGTTAGCGGTCTGATCGTCCATCGCGCTACGATTCATGCCTGTGACAAAAGTTTCACTGGCCAATAATAAGCCTGCCAAAGATTGTTGTAAGGTGTTTTCGCTGGGCAAAGACTGTTGTGGCCTAATCGTTTGACTGACGCACTGCCAGGCAAAACGCATCATGCGCATGATTTCGCGCGAGAGGGCCTGAGCCGCTAAAGCGGGAACAGGCAGTGCTGTTTCATCAAGGTAGCGTGGCCGCCCTATATCATTTTGCTTTAATTCAAACAGGCCCTTTAACTTGCTGATTAAAAAATCACTCATAGGCCAAATGAGCATGATACCCATGACATTGAACAGCGTATTAAAAATTGCTAAGGTGATGGCAGGGTCAAAATCTGAACGGCCCAAACGACTTAACCACTCACTGCCATCAATCAAAAGTGGCAACAAGACTAAGGCCACGATAGCAGTCAATACGTTAAAGAAAACATGTGATGCTGCGACCCGACGTGCATTAGGGGTAGCCCCTAATGCAGCCAACACAGCTTTAAATGAGGTAGCCACGTTAGCGCCAATGACAACGGCCGCAGCCCCTTCTACACCTATCAAACCACCTTGGGCTGCCGTCAGAGCAACGACCGTCGCCGCACTCGACGATTGCATCATAATGGTTAAAGCCATACCGATTAATGTGGCTAACAAAATCGTCGCTAAACCATCACCCTGAGGCAGCTCAACGCGCGTTGTCAAATCAACAAAACCCGTTTGCAACATCGCAATGCCTAAGAACAGCAAACCAAAACCCGTTAACGCCTGACCGAATGCCCCGAGCTGCTTGCCGTTGCCGATCAAACGCATGAACACACCCACACCAATTAAAGGCATGGCTAATAGATCAATCTTAAGTTTGAGGCCGAGTATAGCGACTATCCACCCAGTCATGGTGCTGCCCACGTTAGCACCGAGCAACACCCATATGGCACCCGATAAAGACAGCAAACCGGCATTCACAAAACCAATTGAAGCGATCGTAATGGCACTTGACGACTGCACCAATGCAGTGACCGTCATGCCTGAGACCAAAGCTGACCATCGCGTTCGGGTAGCGCTTTGTAAAATATTCGATAAAGTGGGACCAGCTGCTAAACGCATACCATCGGTCATCATGGTCATGCCTAACAAGAACAACCCCACCCCACCTAAAACGGTTGAAATCATCAAATACATAGCGGTGCGATAACTTTAGATAAACTTCAATACAAAAATCACATTGATTAATTTAATTAATTTAACTTAATCAATGTGAAGCTTGAAGGTTTAATGATGTTAACGAGACGAATGTGTTTGTCTGATGAAGTCATTGAGCAACTCAGACAAATAAAAGCCAGCATTAATGCTCTTCTTTTGCATCAACAACATATGGCTCAGTTTCACTTTCAAAGAAACCCATGATTTTTACAAAGAAAATGGGTACCAGAGCAACCGCAAATAAGGTCGAGGCGATCATGCCACTAAA
>DITR01000110.1:0-10958 GCA_002422175.1 Alcaligenaceae bacterium UBA6179 | reverse complement strand
AAACTCATACCCATTTTATGATGTGCTTCGAGCGCGACTTCTACGATCAAAATAGCATTTTTAGCAGACAGGGCAATCATGAGTAGCAACCCAATTTGCACATAAATATTATTTGAAAGACCCGTTAGTGTCAGCGCAATCGCAATGCCAGACAAAGCCAGCGGCACTGCGCTGAGCACTGCAATAGGCGAGACCCACGATTCGTACTGACCCGCCAAGACTAAATAGACCAATAAAATTGACAAGGCAAAAACTAAAATCTGTGTGTTACCCACTAGCTGCTCTTGATAAGACATACCTGTCCACAAATAACTCACACCCTCTGGTAAGGTGTCTTTAGCCAACTGTGTCAAGGCACTGAGTGCCTGACCTGAGCTAACCGAGGCTGCGGCCGCACCAACCACTGCAGCGGTTGGAAAGAGGTTGTACTGAGAGGCAATCGGTGGGCCAAACGTTTCTTTAATTTCCACAAACGAACCCAAAGGCACCATGTCACCTGTCGAGCCTTTGACGTAAAGGCGACTGATATCTTCAATCGCGTTACGATATGGGCCGTCGGCCTGAACATAAACTTGGTAAGTTTGCCCAAACCTAAAAAACTGATTGACATAAGTCGAACCCACATACGTCTGCAACACATCATAAGCGTCACCGATCATCACCCCGAGGGTTTCAGCTCTTGGCACGTTAAAGGTTAATTCGTACTGAGGCACCGTATTTGTGAAAGGCGTAAAGGCAGCCATAATCTCAGGTAATTTTTGAGCATTGGCAATATATTCGTTCGTTGCGGCATCTAGCTTCTCAAAACTATTGCTACCGTCAGTTAATACCAACTGTAAAGAAAACCCGCCCGACATACCTAAGCCTGGAATGTCAGGTGGCAACAAAACCCGTGCGCTAGCATCTTGAACCTTAGACATCGCTTCAGACATAGCAATATAAATTGACTTTAAATCTTCATTTTTAGCTTTGCCACGAATATCCCAGGGTTTCAAAATAACGTACTGCACACCCGAGCTCGACTGAGGCGAACTGTTATTTAGAGCACTGATGCCACCAATCGTGACGATGCGATCAACCCCTGGTACTTTTAAAACGATATCGCGTATTTCGTTCATTGCTTTTTTAGTACGCTCAAGAGATGCCGCCTTGGGGGTCTCAACCGTAATCAACAAGTAACCTTGGTCTTCAGTCGGTATAAAGCCAGACGGTACCCGTGCTAAACCGTAGACCGAAAAGCCAATCATAACTAAACCGACTAGCGCCACAATGTTGCGTTTTTCCATGAAAAAATGCATGAGTTTGGCGTAGCCGGTTGAGATTTTTTCAAAGCTACGATCAAACCAAGCAAAAAAGAAGTTTTTCTTTTTCACTTCACCCGGTTTATTTACTTTGAGAAACTCACCCGCTTGAGCAGGGCTTAAGCTAATGGCGCAAATACCACTCAGTAAAGCTGTAATCGCAATAACCAAGGCAAATTGCCGATACATTTCACCCGTAATACCTGAAATAAACGCTGCGGGTAAAAACACCGACATCAGTACTAAAGTAATACCAATAATAGGCGCCATCAACTCGGTCATAGCCTCAATGGCCGCTTGTTTGGGCTTAGCACCCGCTTCCACTTTTTTAGCTACGCCCTCAACTACCACAATGGCATCATCAACCACAATACCAATCACGACCACGATCGCAAAGAGTGTCAATAAGTTAATTGAAAAACCCAAGGCTGCCATACCAGCAAACGCGCCAATAATGGTGACCGGAATGGTTACAGCCGGCACCAAGGTCATACGCCAATTTTGCAAGAACACCAAAATAACTAACAACACCAGCAAGCCCGCTTCGTATAACGTGGTGTAAACCTCGTCAATTGAGGCTTGAACGAATGTGGTGGTGTCGAATGGAATCGTCCATTCAATATCAGCAGGAAAAGATTTAGCCATGGCAGTCATTTCATCACGCACCGCTTGTGCCACGTTCATTGCATTGGCATCGGGGTTTTGATAAATGGCGATACCGCCAGCAGGCTTTTCGTTTAGTTCAAAAAACTGGTTATAGTTTTGACTGCCGAACTCTACACGGGCCACATCGTGCAGGCGCGTGATTTCGCCATCTTTGTCAGCCTTCAGCACAATACGTTCAAATTGCTCGGGGGTACTCATAGCGCTCGTGACATTCAGCGTAAACTGAAAATCTTGCCCGCTGGGCACAGGAGGGGCACCAATTTGACCCGCTGAGAGTAAAACATTTTGTTTGTTGATGGCTTCCATCACCGCGCTAGGTGAAAGATTACGGCTTTGCATTTTTGCCGGATCAAGCCAAACACGCATACTGTAATTACCCACACCAAACACGTTGGCTGCAGCAATACCCGGAATACGCGCTAAGCGATTTTGCATCTGCAAGTTTGCAAAATTACTTAAAAATAGTGCATCTCGGCTATTATCTTTTGATGTAACGGTGACAAACAACAAAATAGCAGTGGATTGAGTTTTAGTGGTGACGCCCTGCTTTTGAACAGCTTGAGGCAATGATGGCAACGCAATCGCAACGCGGTTTTGAACGTTCACCTGTGCCAAATTAGGGTCTGTGCCCACTGCAAAAGTAACCGTTAAAGAGTAGGTTCCCGCATCGGTAGAAAATGACTGCATATACAACATGCCATCAACACCATTTACTTGGGTCTCAATATTGCTCGCCACCAGCTCTTGTATCAAACGCCCACTGGCACCGGGCCAGTTAGTCGTGACCTGAATGGTTGGGGGGGTCATATTTGGGTATTGCGAAACCGGCAAACCGAATACTGAAACTGCGCCAATCAGCACAATAATGATGCCGATGACGTTACTTAATATCGGGCGCTCAATGAATATTTTTGAAAGCATTTTTGTTGCCCGTTTTATTGAAGCGCAGGCATGATGGGCTCAGGCAACTTGCCAACCGTTGCATTGACAGTTTGACCTGGGCTTAAAGTAATAAAACCATTCATCACCACTTGGTCTGTTTCTGTTAAACCTGATTCGACCGCTACTAATGGCCCATAAGTCTGACCTAATTTAATATTTTTACGAATCGCTTTTTTATCATCACCCACAACGAATACATAATCACCCAATTGATCGCTCAGTACTGCACTGTTTAACACCAGCAACCCGTCTTTAAGATCGCTCGTTAACGTTAATACCGTGACATATAAACCCGGCAAAAGCGAAATATCGGCATTTTCAAACTCGGCCCGAACTTGTAAAGCACCGGTAGACGTATTGAGTTCATTTGATGCAAAGTCTAAAAGACCCTTGTGTTTATAGGTTGCATCTGTTTGTAGCTTTGCATAAACAGGCGTTTTATCAACGCCTGCCTTACGTTCTGGGTCTTTTGCTGTTGTTTGCAAATACTTCAAAACCTCTAGCTCATTTAAAGCAAAATAAACATAAATGGGTGACAACATTTGAATGTTTGCTAACTTAACGGCTGTCGCCCCAGCAGGCAGATAATTGCCCACATCAATTAAGTGCCGCCCCATCAAACCATCAAATGGTGCGCGCACTTCGGTATAACTTAGATTAATTTGGGCCAGCTTTAAGTTCGCTGAGGCTTGTTGCAAATTTGAAAATGCTTGATCTACGGCAGCTTGCGAGGTGGCATTTTGTTTTAAAAGTTTAGCTTGCCGATCATATTCGATTTTAGCTTGATTATAAACAGCTTGATTTAACTTAACTTCTTGAATGTATTGCTCTTGTTCAATCACAAAAAGTAAATCATTTTTCTTGACCGGGGCGCCATCTTTGAACAAAATTTTGTCTAGGTAGCCTGGCACGCGCGCCACTAAATTAACATCTTGTGTCGCTGAGACCGTACCATCAAACGTTAGATAGCTCGCAATTTTTTGCTTAGTGGGTACCGATACCGTGACAGAAGCAGGTGGCCTTTCTGGAGGAGTAGGCTTGTCACAACCCGATATTAAACCCGCCAAACCCACAATTGAAATGAACGACAACAAGCGGTAAAAACTCAACCGATTCGACAATAGCGTTTGTTTTACTGTGACTGTTGATGCATTAAATGATGAAGTACCTGACGCAGTATGATTTGACGTTGCTGCGCGTGACTTTAAAATGCCTGGCGCGACAACGTTACACCCTTTTGAAAATATTTTAAACATGTGCATACTCATGGTTTGGGCTCACTGGTTGAGACCATACGGGGGTTTGAATTGCTTGAGAGGGCATCGCCCCAGTCGGTTCGTTGGGTCATGGTCGCTACCATTTCAGCGGGTAAAACGGGTAAGGTCATGTCGCCTGACCAACCGCCCCCTAGGCTTTTAAATGCTGCCACATAACCCAATAATGTACTGGTTTGTGACTGAACAGAAGCGTTTTGCACACGTTGAAGTGCTTGTTGCGCCACAATAACTGTGTTGTAGTCATTTTGACCACTGATATATCGTTCAAGGGCAAGCGATGCGGCTTGTTTCGCAGCAGAAACAGCTCGGGCCAAATCAGTGCTGGCACTTTGTGAAGTAGAAATAACTGAAAGCGCATCTTGAACTTCGCGTTGAGCATTCAATACAACATTCTGGTAATTCAAAATGCTTTGCTGGAATATAGCGTCTTGCACCCTCACCTGTTGCACCAGGGTACCGCGGTAAAAAACGGGGAATAGAAAACTTCCGCCGATTGATGAATTACTTCCGCTCCAAGTAAACGTACCATCGCTCGTGTCGATGCTTCCAGACTGAAACCCAAAATAACCACTCAAAGAAAAGCTTGGGTACAGAGCCGCCTCGCTCACACCAATTAAGGCCGAGCGAGAGGCTGCAGCATACTCGGCCTGCAACACGTCGGGACGACGGCGCAATAAGTCTTGCGGAATGCCCACAGCTAGTGACTTTGGGGGTGAAGGCTGAGTAAGCGATTGGCCAAATTCTAAAACATAGTAAGGGGGTGGCTGACCCAACAAGACACTCATTGAGTTTTGAGCTTGACGCAACGAAGAAATCAAACCGGGAATTTCAGATTTAGTTTGCTCGTATTGCGATTGTGCTTGGCTTAAATCAAGCAAAGAGGTTGCCCCGGCGTCGTAGCGCGCCTTAGCAATACGTAAGCTTTCAGCTTGCAGGGCTAAATTTGTCAGTGCAACTTGAATCAGCGACTCATTATTACGAATATTGATGTATGTGTTGGCAACATTGGAAGCCAGCGACACATCTGCCGCATAGTAGGCGGTAACCGCACCTAAGTAAGTCGCTTGGGAACTTTCAATGCCGCGCCTAAATTTACCCCAAAAGTCAATTTCCCAGCTGGCATCAATGAGTACATTTCGTGTTTTTGTATTTTCTATGGAAATACCCTCACGACCCGAACCGCCATCTCGAGTGATTTCAGCTTGCCCCCCCAAGTTTACGTTAGGCAACAGGGTGCCTTGAGACACACCTAATTGTGCCCGCGTTTCGTAAACTCGCAACGCTGCCACCTGAAGAGTCAAATTTTGTTTTGCGGCAATCTCAAGCAAACGATTTAAGGTCGGGTCATTAAAACCTTCCCACCAACGAACGGGGTTAATTTGTGCATTACGAACCACTTCAACCGCTGCGGTGAACTCACCTGGCTTTTCAGCTTGCCATTCTGAGCTAAGTTTGGCTTGTGGTCGACTAAAATCAGGGCCAACCATGCAACCCGATAATATCAGTGCTGTGAGTACCAGCGACTTGAGCGCGGGTTTGCAAAAACAATTGAAATTTGTCGACATTTCGTGATTCTACTTTGATTTTCTAATTAAAAATATTCACTGTTACATTTAATGCTAAATCGACTAGTCGTTGGTTTGCCTCAGGTACACGAAACGCCGAATGTGCTGAAAGCGTCACATTATCAAGTGTTGTAAACGGGTGGTCAATTGGCAAGGGTTCAACCGTAAAAACATCTAAACCAGCGTGACGAATATGGCCAGATTTGAGGTTATCAATTAAAGCTGATTCATCAATTAAGGCGCCACGGGCGGTATTGAGCAATATGATGCCTGCTTTCATTTGATTTAAACATTCACGCGAGACAAACCCTTTTGTTGAGTCATCAAGCAACAAATGGAGTGAAATGACATCACTTTGGGCTAAAACTTGCTCAAGTGGCAAAAAGGTAACGCCTGGGTAGTGGCGTGGCGAGCGGTTCCAGGCCAGCACCCTAAGCCCAGCGCCCAGACACAGCCTAGCCATTTCAGCACCAATGCCCCCAAAACCAATCAAACCGATGGTTTTACTGGTTAATTGCACACCTTCACTACGTTGCCACTGACCCTGACGCATGGCACGGTCCATAAAAGCCAAATTACGTGCGGCAGCCCACATCAACCCAAACGCGCATTCGGCCACCGCCGTATCACCGTAGTTTTTGATCAAATGTACTTGAATGCCCAGCTCTGCCAAGGCCTCTATATTCATGTAAGATCGTGCACCCGTGCCCATAAACACCACGTGCTTAAGGTTTGGGCACTGTTTTGCAACCTCGGTAGACAATAACGTGTGATCAACCCAAATCACCTCAGCATCGCCTATGCGTTGCGGCATATCGCTAGGTTTTATGTCGGGCTGACAGTTGATATCTAGCGTGAACGGCAAAGGTTTATCTTCAGCACCTTTTATGCTAGCCGCTGCCAACCGACTCTCAGCCACCCGAGTCAACGATTCAGTGGCGTCGATAAAAACAACTTTTGTTGAACTTTCTAACATCATCATGCTACCTGCTTCAAAGATATGACTTCTATATAGCGACTTTAATTCATTTGTTTAATTTACACTTGCAGATAATGATCATCTGTTTCGAGGCACTATGTTTGGCATTACCGATTTAGTGACCTTCGTTTTAGGCACAATCTTTATTGTGCTTTTACCTGGGCCTAATTCGCTCTACGTTTTAGCCGCATCGTCAAAACTTGGTAAAAATTATGGTTACCGCGCATCATTAGGCGTTGTGGTGGGCGACTCTATATTGATGATCTTAGCTGCTACCGGGGCCGCATCGCTACTGCAAACCAATGATTATTTATTTACGATTATTAAATATGCTGGCGCTACATATTTAAGCTACATTGGTCTCACTTTGCTTTGGTCTGCCGAGCAAAATTGGCGATTAGCCAGTCGAGTTAAGCAATCATCATCTATTGTCACAAAACGAATTAAAGAACGTACAGTGAACCCGAAGTCATTTCGAACTGCACTTTTAATTAGTTTAATGAACCCAAAAGCCATTTTGTTTTTTGTTTCATTTTTTATACAATTTGTTGACCCGACTTACCCACATCCTGCCCTGACATTTTTAATTTTAGGTTTGATTGTGCAAGTATTTAGTATTGCCTATCTGGTTACACTGATATATGGTGGAATCGCATTAGCAAAACGGTTGGAACAAAATAAAAAGCTTGCGGCATTATTTACAGGTGCAGTGGGCTTGGTTTTTTTAACTTTTGGTATCAAGATGGTGAGCGCAACCCTTTGATGATTAAGCCAATATCACACCTTTTACTCAACACTCAAGACTGTTAATTTGAAAACCACACCCCTCTCAACGATCAACGAAAGCGAAGACACCCTCACTACCTCAGCGATACGGGCCAACACGGCACGTAAAACAACGCTAGTCAGTGTGGTGGTTAATATCGTTTTGTCTATTTTACAAATTGTGGTGGGCTACTTTGCACGCTCACAAGCGTTGATTGCTGATGGCATTCATTCCCTGTCTGATTTATTTGCTGACTTTGTTGTGCTGATTGCCAACCACCATAGTCAAAAAGACGCAGATGATGACCACCCTTATGGTCATCAACGTTTTGAAACCGCTGCATCGTTAATGCTTGGTATCATTTTGATGCTGGTGGCTGTGGGCATGTTGTGGTCATCGGTTAACAAACTCATGAGCCCTGATGACATTCCCGATGTCAGTATTTTTGCGTTTTTTGTCGCACTGTTCACTTTGCTGTCAAAGGAAGGTCTGTTTCGCTACATGCTTAAGGCTGCCAAAGCGGTTAAATCAAGTATGTTGGTCGCTAACGCTTGGCATGCCCGCTCAGATGCAGCGTCATCTTTAGTGGTGGCTGTCGGCATTATGGGCAACCTCTTGGGCTACCCCATTTTAGACCCCATCGCCGCATTGATTGTGGCTTTGATGATCGGTCGCATGGGCTGGAATTTCGGCACGGAAGCGCTTCACGACCTCATGGATCGCACCGTTGACGACGATGAGATAAAAGCCATACGTGACACCCTTGAACGCACTCCTGGGGTACAGGGCGCTCACGACATTCGTGCCCGCAAAATGGGGGACATGATTATTGTTGATGCTCATATTGAAGTGAATCGTCACCTGACAGTTGAACAAGGCCATGACATTTCAACAGCAGCACGAAATGCAGTGATGCAGCGTCACCGCGTCTTAGACCTATTGGCTCACGTTGACCCAGTTGACTCGGTGAGTTTACTCAACATCGTTGAGAACCCAATACGCGTTGACCCCGAAACCAAGGTCTCGACCTGACCCGCAATGATTAATTTGTTTACGTAAACGGGGCTCGCTTTATCAACGGCCTCAAGCCCAACCAAAAATGAATAAAAATGATGAAACCACTATCGGGCTTACGCGTCATTGAAATCGGGCAACTCATTGCGGGCCCATTTGCAGCCAAAATTCTCGGTGACTTTGGTGCTGATATCATCAAAATTGAGCCCCCTGAAAAAGGCGACCCCTTACGTAAATGGCGTTTATTGTATGAAGGCACGTCTGTTTGGTGGGCTTCACACGCACGAAATAAGCGCTCTTTAACGCTTGATTTGCGTCAACCTGAAGGCCAACAAGTCGTCAAAGACTTGGTTAAAAATACTGATATTTTGATTGAAAATTTTCGACCAGGCACCCTTGAAAAATGGGGTTTAAGTTTTGATGCACTGCGTGCTATTAACCCCCAGCTGATTTTGCTCAGGGTGTCAGGTTACGGTCAAACAGGCCCTTACCGCGACCGTCCAGGATTTGGGGCAATTGGTGAGGCAATGGGTGGTTTTCGATACTTAAGTGGTGAACCGGGTCGCCCACCCGTGCGTGTTGGGGTTTCAATTGGCGACACGCTTTCAGGTTTGCACGGCGTTATTGGTGTCATGATGGCGCTCAGACATCGCGAGCAGCAAGGCGGTTCAGGGCAGGAAATTGATGTCGCACTTTACGAATCAGTTTTCAACATGATGGAAAGCTTAATACCTGAATACGATAAATTTGGGGTTATACGCGAGCCAGCTGGCGCCCGTTTACCGGGCATTACACCAAGCAATGCTTATCTTTGCCAAGACGGCCGCTATGCACTGATTTCAGGTAATGGCGATAGTATTTTCAAACGACTAATGGGCATAATGGGCCGTGAAGACATGGCCGATGACCCACGCTTTAGCCATAACGATGGTCGCTCGGCCCACGTTGATGAAATAGATAACGCCATTACCGCCTGGACATCACAATACGCTTTAGACCATGTGCTTGAAATGCTAAACAGCGTTGATGTGCCCTGCGGCAAAAGCTATGATGCCCGCGACATTATGAATGACCCACACTTTAAAGCCCGTGACATGCTGCTTGACACGCCCTTACCTGATGGTTCAACCGTCAAAATACCCGGTATTGTGCCCAAACTGAGCAAAACCCCGGGCCAAGTTGATCGCCCTGCACCAACCTTGGGTCAACACACCGAAGAGATCTTAAATGAGTTGGGTATCAGCGCCGACACCCAACGTTCGTGGCGTGATCGGAAAATTATTTAAACAACCTTAACCTGCAACGCGGCTAAGCCCGTAATACGACCGACCATAGCATCACCCCTCACCACCGCACCCACCCCTTCTGGGGTACCTGTAAAAATCAAATCGCCTGCCTTCAACTCAAAGAGTCCTGACAAGAAAGCAATGCTTTCCGGAATAGACCAAATCAACGAAGAAATCTGACTATTTTGTTTGACCTGCCCATTCACCTCAAGCGATATGGCCGCTTTTTCTATACCTGGTACATCTGCAATGGGGTAAATCGGACCAATCGGCGCTGAGTGATCAAATGCTTTGCCGACTTCCCAGGGGCGACCTTGTTTTTTACATTCTGACTGAAGGTCGCGACGCGTCATATCTAAGCCGGTGGCATAGCCATAAATGCACTTTTCAGCCTGCTCAACCGTTAAGTCTTTACCCCCCGACCCAAGCGCAACAACCAATTCCATTTCAAAATGAAAATTAGATGTTTGACTAGGATAAGGAATTTCGCCCCATTGGTCAGCTGCAACGGAAACCAAAGCATCGGCTGGTTTAGAAAAGAAAAATGGGTCTTCACGACCCGTAAAGCCCATTTCTTTTGCGTGTTCCGCATAATTACGACCTACACAGTACACGCGTCGAACGGGGTACTGCGCCGTTTGACCCATAATAGGTAAACTTATTTGAGCAGATGGTTCAAATATAAACTGAGTTTTCATTATTGGCCTATGAGTTCTTTGTTTTCATGACATGAGTAACACTCGTGACAGTAGTGTAAACAATCCATTAAAATCAATTTTAACAACGGTTATGTAGTCGTTGCCATCGATCAACCCCTTTCATATTGGCGAGCTATGTCTTTAGCAAATGTTACCCCTGGCAAAAATGCACCTGAAGTTTTCAATGTCATCATTGAAATACCCATGAATGCTGACCCCATTAAGTATGAAGTCGATAAAGAAACGGGGGCTATTTTTGTTGATCGCTTTGTCAGTACAGCCATGTACTACCCAGCGAATTATGGCTACGTGCCCCGCACCTTAAGTGGTGACGGTGACCCCGTTGACGTGCTAGTTATCACCCCCTTCCCCCTCATACCGGGTGTCGTGGTTCCTTGCCGTGCTATTGGCATTCTTAAAATGACTGACGAAGCCGGTGAAGATGGCAAAGTCTTGGCTGTGCC
>DITR01000141.1:1450-2793 GCA_002422175.1 Alcaligenaceae bacterium UBA6179 | reverse complement strand
GTACCGGGCTCACCAATTGATTGTGCTGCAATCACGCCGACTGCTTCACCCACGTTAACTAAGCTGCCACGACCTAAGTCACGACCATAACAATGAGCACACAAGCCGTGCCGTGTTTCACATGTTAAAGGTGTACGAACACGTACTTCGTCAACACCAATTTGATCAATGTAATCAACCATATCTTCGTCGAGCAAGGTACCTGCCGAAACGGCTGTTTCCTGTGTATCGGGGTTGACAATATCTACCGCTGCAACACGACCTAAAATACGTTCGCGTAACGGCTCAATAACCTCACCGCCCTCAACAAGAGCTTTCATAGCATAACCTTGGGTTGTGCCGCAATCGCTAATGGTAATGACGAGATCTTGTGTTACGTCAACCAGTCGACGAGTCAGGTAACCGGAGTTTGCCGTTTTCAATGCCGTATCGGCCAAGCCTTTACGTGCGCCGTGTGTAGAAATAAAGTACTGCAGTACGTTCAAGCCTTCGCGGAAATTGGCTGTAATAGGCGTTTCAATAATTGAACCGTCTGGTTTGGCCATCAAACCGCGCATACCTGCAAGCTGACGAATCTGAGCGGCTGAACCACGCGCACCTGAATCGGCCATCATGTAGATTGAGTTGAACGACTCTTGGCGTGTGTCATTACCGTGACGATCAACAACAGGTTCAGTAGCGAGTTTTTCCATCATGGCTTTACCCACTTTGTCGCCAGCTTTACCCCAAATATCAACCACATTGTTATAGCGTTCTTGTGATGTCACCAGACCTGAAGAGTACTGTTTATCAATCTCTTTCACTTCTGCTGTGGCGGCGGCCAAAATATCTTCTTTAACTTGAGGAATCAGCATGTCGCCCATGGCGATAGAAATACCGCCACGTGTAGCTAAACGGAAGCCTGACTGCATAAGTTTGTCAGCAAAAATAACCGTAGCACGCAACCCGCAACGACGAAATGATTGGTTAATCAAGCGTGAAATTTCTTTCTTCTTTAACGCACGATTCAACAATGCAAAAGGCAAACCTTTTGGCATGATTTCTGATAACAAAGCGCGGCCAACTGTTGTTTCAACACGCTCAAGGTTTGAAATCCATTCACCGTGATTGTCGCGTGACCATGTTTCTAAACGAACCGTGATGCGGCTTTGTAATTCAACTTCTTTGCTGTCATATGCACGTTGAACCTCAGATACGTCAGCTAAAAACATACCTTCACCGCGACCATTAACACGGTCACGAGTGGCATAGTACAAACCCAACACGATATCTTGTGAAGGCACGATAGAAGGCTCACCGTTTGCAGGGAACAAAATATTGTTCGATGCCAACATTAAGGTGCG
>DITR01000141.1:0-1411 GCA_002422175.1 Alcaligenaceae bacterium UBA6179 | reverse complement strand
CCTTCAATCAAAACAGGCTCGAAGGCTTGAATACCCAAACGGTGCAAAGTCGGTGCGCGGTTAAGAAGCACAGGGTGTTCGCGAATAACGTCTTCGAGAATATCCCAAACAACAGGCTCATGGCTTTCAACTAATTTTTTGGCGGCCTTGATCGTTGTGGCTAAACCCATCATTTCAAGACGATTGAAAATAAAGGGTTTGAACAACTCAAGTGCCATTAACTTTGGTAAACCGCACTGATGTAATTTAAGTTGTGGACCGACAACAATGACTGAACGGCCTGAGTAGTCAACGCGCTTACCCAACAAGTTTTGGCGGAAACGACCGCTTTTACCTTTGATCATGTCAGCCAATGACTTGAGCTGGCGCTTATTGGCACCCGTCATGGCTTTACCACGACGGCCATTATCAAGTAATGAGTCAACCGATTCTTGCAACATACGCTTTTCGTTGCGTAAGATGATTTCGGGCGCTTTTAATTCAAGTAAGCGCTTAAGGCGGTTATTACGGTTGATGACACGACGGTAAAGATCATTTAGATCTGACGTTGCGAAACGACCACCATCAAGTGGTACCAGCGGACGTAAATCTGGTGGTAAGACGGGCAATACTTCCATGATCATCCAGTCAGGCTTAATGCCTGACTTTTGAAAACCTTCCAACACTTTAAGGCGTTTCGAAATTTTCTTGATTTTGGCTTCAGATGACGTGGCTTTAAGTTCAACACGCAACGTTTCAACATCACGATCAATGTTGATTGTACGCAGCAATTCACGCACCGCCTCTGCACCCATCAGCGCTTTAAATTCATCGCCGTACTCTTCTGTTTTTGCCAGATAGTCGTCGTCAGACATAATTTGACCGCGCTTAAGCGGGGTCATGCCTTCTTCAATCACGCACCATGCTTCAAAGTAAAGCACACGCTCGATGTCACGCAAGGTCATGTCAAGCACCATACCCAAACGTGAGGGTAAGCTCTTTAAAAACCAAATATGAGCAACTGGGCTCGCTAATTCGATGTGACCCATGCGTTCACGACGTACTTTTGCGACCGTAACTTCAACGTTACATTTTTCACAAATGACACCGCGATGCTTGAGTCGTTTGTATTTGCCACACAAGCACTCGTAGTCTTTAATCGGACCGAAGATTTTCGAACAAAACAAGCCATCACGCTCTGGCTTGAAGGTACGATAATTGATCGTTTCAGGTTTACGTACTTCACCAAATGACCACGAACGAATTTTTTCAGGTGATGCAATACTTATTTTGATTGCATCAAACTGATCGTCAGGAGTGACTTGTTTGAATAGGTCGAGTAGCGCTCTCATTATTTACGCTCCAAATCCATGTCCAATGCCAAAGAACGAATTTCCTTGACAAGCACGTTGAACGACTCGGGCATGCCCGC
>DITR01000113.1:2409-20684 GCA_002422175.1 Alcaligenaceae bacterium UBA6179 | reverse complement strand
GACTGCGATCTAAAGTTAGTATTCACTTGTAGTGATTTTATTTCTATGTTGTCACTCAATCCTTTATCACGCACATTTAAAAATAATCGAACGTCAGCTTTACGAAAACGATAAATCGACTGCATCGGGTCGCCCACTAAAAATAGCGTGCGTCCATCACCTGGCTGCCAGCCTGCAATCAGTTTTTGCAATAATTCGATTTGACTTTGACTGGTATCTTGAAATTCATCAACCAAAATATGTTGAATTTGCGTATCAAGTTTAAGTAACAAATCGCTGGGGTCTTCGCTTGAACCCATCGCTTGGTTGGCACGCTGTGCCACTTCAATAAAATCAACCTCGCCCGTTTGAGCAAACGCTGTCCATAACGCGGCAGTAGCCAATTTCAAGCACTCGAGTTGCGCATTGAGCACCAACCATTGAGCATCGCTTAAAAAGGGATCAGGCGCATAATTTAGCGCAGCTAAAGCCTCAAGCCAGATCACATTGTCGGGGGTATCAAAGCCGCTTAACCACGTTTCAAACCATTCTTTATGGTTTGACTTGGGTGGGAAACCCAGATTTTTATTGACGGCTTTTCGTAGGGTTTTTGATTGAGTCATGACAAGATGAGCAATGGCTCGCCAAGCAGGCAACTGATCAATTTCAGCTGTCAACGTTCCCGAGTGCCAGTCACATAAAGCCGCAAGTGGATTTATCTTTGCATGAGGTTGTGTTTCTAGCGCCAAGCACTCTGCTGCTTTTTGCGCAATCGGTTGCAAAGAAGACTGCCATGTCGGGGGCAGGCTTTGCAACAGCCGTTCAATGTCATATTGAACAAAATGCGCCAAACTTTGATTAATATCTATGCGACTTTGACCATGATGAATCAGAGGTAACCACTGGTCTCGCTTTGACAACATTAACGCCAAAGCTTCACATGCTGCTTGTTGATTAAGGTCTAAATGTTCAAGCAGTGTGCGCACGGCAGGGTTTTGCACCATTCCCATTGTTTGCCTTGCTGCAACCATGTAATAACGCATCGGATCATCACATATACGAGGCATTCCCCCTAGCGTTGAAAGCCAAGGCATTTGCCGCACCAAAGCCGCACAAAATGCATCAATCGTACGAATGCTCAATCGTGCAGGGTGCGTTAGCAAGTGCCATTGCTGGGCTTCATCACGATCTAAAGCCGCGCGCGCCAAACGCCAACTTTCACGATGGTGACCCGCTTCGGTAGGCTCAGGACGCTGAGCGAGTGTGAGTTTTTCAAGCACGCGCGCATGCATTTCAGCGGCAGCTTTACGAGTGAACGTAATCGCAACGATCTGCTCAGGTTGATTCACGCGCGCCAACAATGCCAGAATGCGATCGGTTAAAAGTTCAGTCTTACCCGAACCAGCTGGCGCTTGCACAATAAAAGATTGCGTTGGATCAATAGCGGTTTGACGCTGTTCAATATCGGAGGGCAAGCTTTTAGTCATGATCACCCCCCACTTCAACATCTGACTCATCTGCTGAGTCTTGATCAATTTCATGCAACCTCAGTAAAGCTTTTATGTCACAAAACAACAAATCATTTATTGAACCTGAGGCGTTTCTCGCATCGCCTGAAATAAAGCCATCAGCGATGTTTAATATTTTATGTTGCAAACCATCAAGTGCAAGCCGCCAGTCTTGATTTGCTGAGCACTCATTTGCAAAAGAGTCATCTACTGTGTGCTCAAGTGCAACCTGCTCAGTCGCTATCAACTCATATGAAACCACTTGGGGAGCAAGCACCCATTCAGACGCCTCATAAATTTTGACGCCTGCTAGGCCGACATCATCAACACTCAAGCCTACAGTTTTAACCTGATGCGGTTTAATTTGAGCCAACACCAGCGCACGAATAGGTGCAACAGTTGGATGTTGCTGTTGCCAAGCAATTGAATAAGTCAGCAGTTGATTTGAAATAGGTTGAGCACGCAACCAGTCTTTTTGAAAATCTTTTGGTATCTGTCCGGTTTTGTAATCAATCACCACATAACCCCCTTCGTCTAATTGATCAATACGATCAATCTGTAGGGCAAGCTGAAGCGGGCCATGTATAAATTTAAATGATTCTTCTGCGGCCACATTGGTATAAGGCAAGCGCGCAGAATCAAACACGCACCAAGTGTGAACAATATTTAATGCCCGTTCAACATGCATGGCTTGCAATTGAGGGGCCATGCCTTTTAATTTTTGCTGAGCTTTTGCAACGACGACAACGCGAATGTTGCTCTGCCAGTCTGCTTGCTGAAACGCTGACTGTAAAGCAGTTTGTGTTGGGTAGCGAGCAATCAATTCTCGCATCACGGCGTGAATAAAATCACCTTGCTCGCTAAACGGTGAGGCTAAAGCGTAAGGTTTTAAAGCATTCACACCTAATCGATATTTAAAGAATGCCCATAAAGGGTTACGCGCTTGTGTTTCGAATAAACCCACCCCCCCTTTGACATTCTCTTCGGCTCTAACATGTGGCACATCTTCGTCAACCCAAACCGACATCTCAAGCTGATCCGATACGGCTGGACTGGTAAGGGTGTTTTCTTCGACTAAAGATTGACATGATTGCGCTGACAACAGACTCGTTAATAAAGGTGACGCACGCAATTGCCTCTCACCAGCTTGCTCAGGCCATGATAAAACAAGCTCAGGGGCACTTTGAAGTAGAGTTTTAAATATTTGTTCGGCCCATAAGCGCTCGCGCTCTGGTGTTGCACGTGGCGCTTGAGCCGCAATTAAAACGGGAAGTGGAATAAATGGATTGGGGTTGGGCGTTGCAGGTAAGACCTCATCATTAAGCCCCATTACCCACACTGCGTGCCATCGGCCACCCTCTGCCTCAAGCAAACCCAGTACATCTAGACGGGCAGATGGGTCACGCTGTGGCTGAAATGGCGACTGCCTAACCATACGGCTCATCAAACCTAATGCTTCATTAGCCAACATAGGTTTGAGCACTTGATCAAGCGCAGTAAACTTTTCAAATTGTTTCTCAATCGCCTGTACCACCTGGTATGTCACTGAGTCGATAGACGTATCACCCGGAAAGCCCAAAGCCGCAAGCTGCTTACGCCACAATATGGTCCAGTCTAATGCAGACTTTTTCAGATTTTTTGAAGCAGGCTTTAATTCTTGTGTCACATCTAGCGCAACTTGCCAAGCTTGGGCAAGCTTAGGTAAACGGCTCAACGCGTGCTGCCAGTCGCTTTGTGTGACATGCATGATATCTCGGTATCGCCAAGTGCTGTCAATCAAAGCACGATCAGCCGCTTCACTCTCATGACCAACACAAAAGCCTTGAAGCAAAGTTTGACCCACTTGATCAACCGGCACGTCATGGCCTTGACTCGCTTGCATCAACCACCCCAACCAACCCAACGCCGCACGCATAGCAGGCCAATCAGCCAATGCGGGCGCGACCGCGATGTTGAAAGCAAAATGTTGATTGCGCTGAACGTCTTGCAAAACACGGGTTAATACACGCTTAGCGTGTGGTGCGTCAGTTTGTAAATTAGGCGCAACAATCGCAAAGCGTTCGCTTGGACGTTGACTGAGTTGTTTATGAGCCCAAAGCGCAGCACGTTGCCACTCAGCAGAGGCGTCAAGGCAAGAAATTAACATCACGTCGGGTTCGTCATCACTCGGTAACATTAATTGCTTGATGTCCACACCCTTCAGCGATAAGGCATTGAGTACGGCCAAATCAGCGGGTGACCATTCAGTAAAGCCTAACAAAACAATGGTTTGGGGTAAATCGACCACACCCATTTGAATCAAACTTTCAACCAGCTGGGGTAGTTGCGAAGCGTCGATTGCTGACCGATTTTTTAAGCATTCAACATAACGGTCACGCCACAACTTAAACTGCTTAAATTCTGGCGTTTGTTGATGTGCGGGTACATCAATATGCCAAGCCAGCATCAGACTGTGTGCACCGGCCGCTTGTTGTGCCGCTCGGTATACATCGAGTAGCGGGCGATCAACCTCAATCTCTTCAATAATTTGAGCCCACATGACCTGACTGCTAAACGCATCAACAACCGTCGATACCGTATTCATATGCTCAGACGCGTCGCTAAGCCCCACATCAAATAGTCTTTGTTTTAACCAACCAGACCATGGCGCAATGGTGGGCAAAGCCTGCACTTTGTTGACGTCAGGCTTAAAGAATTTGATCAATTCACGTGCTGTTCGGTTGTTAACCGTCAGAATATGGGTTTGATCAAGGGGGTGTTCAAGCAGCGCTTGAAAAGTAAGTAAAGGCCAGTTAGGCAGCGTCATCGTTGACGCGCTAAAAGCCGCACATTGATGCAATAGTCTGCCAATTTACCCGAATACTGGGCATCAAGTAACCCAAAAAACCAAGCGCCATAACAGCGACAAGCACAACCCAACCCGTCACCCGCGCTCGTTTAGAAAACTGTAAGGGATGGGGATGAGATGTTTGCTCTACCGCAGATTTAACAACCATAATGACCCCCTTTAAGTTAGCGCTGATGCAGGTTGCACAAGTGAAGACTGCGCAATAGGCTGTTCTTTGATGGGCCAGCATAATGCCCCCGCAATCAACGCTAAAGCAATACCTAACCACCAAACCATGTCATAACTACCCGTAACGGCTTGAACTTTACCGCCTAACCATACGCCGGTAAAACTACCCAATTGATGTCCTAAAAATACAATACCCGACAGTGTTGCAGCAAACCTATACCCATAGATTTGGCCAATTAACCCCTGAGTTAAGGGCACAGTGCCCAACCAGAAGACACCCATCCAAGCGGCAAAAATATAAATAACAAAAGGTGTAAGGGGCATAGCCATTAACCACAGCATGCCCACTGCTCGTAACGTATAAATTGCACTTAAAAGGTTTTTCTTGCTGTAAATACCACCTAAGCGGCCGGCACCATATGAACCAAAAACATTAAACAGCCCAATTAAACCAATGGCAATCGCGCCTGTGCTGGCATTTAAACCGCCGTCTGTCACAAAAGCGGGTAAGTGCAATGTAATAAATGCAGTATGAAAACCGCATACAAAATAACTTAAAAATAGAAAATGAAAGGTAGGGTGATGAATGGCTTGCCCAATAGCTTGTTTCATTGATAATTGTGGCCCTACCCCCATTGCTTGATCGGGTCGCCCTCGCATATACCAAGCCATGGGAATGGCCATCGCCAAAAAGACCGATAGAAACCAATACGCACCAGACCACTGAAATGTATCGATCAGCAGCTGCCCCGTAGGCACCACCAAAAACTGCCCTAAAGAACCACCCGCACTCGCAATACCCATAGCCGTACTTCTCGAAGCCGGTGGCACCACGCGCGCGACAACCGGCAAGATCACCGCAAAAGTTGTGCCCGCTTGACCTAAGCCCACCAACACACCGGCTGACATATAAAGTGAAAACGTATCGGTTGCCAGACGTGTGCCGACTAAGCCGAGGGCATACAGTAAGGCGCTGAGTGCTATGGTTCGACCTGAACCCCAACGGTCTGCCATCATGCCGGCCCCAATGGCAGCTACACCCCAAGTCAGATTTTGAATCGCGAACGCCATTGAGAACACTTCACGAGACCACCCGTGATGCAAGCCCATAGGCTGCATAAACAATCCAAATGTTGCCCGCGTACCCATTGCCATCAGCACAATTAATGTGCCAACGATTATGGTGCGATTCATATTTTCTTGTTCTGTTTGAGTCGACATAACGTGCCTGCAACTTTTTTTAATTTTATATCTGGTTAGGAAAGCTTATATCTGGTTAGGAAAGCATATGACCAATTTGGCGCCGCCGGCACGAATCAAATGTGCGATTCCCTTGTTATTGGAATTTTCAGTCGATTTTCAGTGGCTGAACGTAAAAACTATTATTTATACATCAATTATTAATACATAAAAGAACATGACTAGACCCATTAAGCTTTAGTGCGTATCCGTATTCCATATTAACTCCACTTTGCTGGGGGCAAGCTATGCTTAGTCAAATTAATAAATAGCGCTTGTCTCTAAGTTTTGGTGATACAGGCACTCGAGTTCGGCGTGTTCAGCGACCTTTTCTGGATGAAAGCCAAACTCCTAGCTGATCCACTATATTCATGATGCATTAGCTAGAATACAAACCTGATTTAATCGACATGCGGCACTAGATAATGCTCCCATATCCTGAAGCTCTTTGGCAAATCATATTAATGGCAGTGCTATTAATCGCTGCTGTGATCAATGCTGTCCATCACGCCGAAGTGATTGCGCATAAAACAGGCGAACCCTTAGGTACGCTTGTTTTAGCGGTGTGTGTCACAATTATCGAGGTCGCCTTAATTGTTTCAATCATGTTGTCGGCAGGTGAAGACGGTGCCTTAATCGCTCGCGACTCTGTTTTTGCGGCAATCATGATTGTCATGAATGGCGTTATCGGTATATCAATATTGTTAGGTGGCTTACGCCACCGCGTTTTATCGTTTCGCATAGAGGGCAGCAACTCAAGCTTGACCGTCTTGATTGCACTGGCAGTTTTGACCCTGATAATACCTAACTTTACAACCACAACACTAGGCCCCACTTTTTCAAATAGTCAATTGATATTTGCCGGTGTGATGTCTTTAGTACTGTACGGTACGTTTGTATTTGTACAAACCATTCGGCATCGAGATTATTTTCTGCAACAAGGCGAAGCTGAACTTGCGAATCCCAAAATTCATGTGTCTACTCCCTCAAATGCAAAAACATTTGTCAGCAGTATTTTATTGCTGATTTCACTAATAGCCGTGGTTCTCCTTGCTAAAGCCTTAAGTCCCTCAATTGAACTCGCAATAGACGAAATGAACGCGCCACGCGCAGTCGTGGGAATTGCAATCGCTTTACTAGTTCTGTTACCTGAGGGCGTCGCCGCGACGCGCGCCGCAATCAATAATCGTCTACAAACCAGTTTAAATTTGTCCATTGGTTCGGCGCTAGCAAGCATTGGGCTTACGATACCGGCCGTTGCCTTCGTTTCGATCGTGTTTGATTTGCCCATAAGCTTAGGTGTCGATGCACTAGGCATGACCTTTCTAGCTCTGACGTTTTTACTCAGTACCCTGACCATCGCGGTGGGTCGCGCAACAATACTGCAAGGTGTCGTACATTTAGTGGTATTTGCCGCTTATCTATTTTTAAATCTGATTCCCTAAAAGACGCTCAGCGACCGACTTGATCGTCACTGGATCTATCTATAAGGTATTGCGGCACGGGTGGCAACTTTACTGTCAAAGTATCTGGAAAATCTTAGCCAACCCGTCGATTTAAGTAAAGTTGCACTTGGTAATTGAACTCACACTTAATTTAGCGTTCTTGAAATCACACAAGTACTGGCGCCGCCGGCACGAATCGAACGTGCGACTCCCTTCTTAGGAGGAAGGTACTCTATCCACTGAGTTACGGCGGCAAAAAAAACAAGATGGCACTATTTTAGCGCGTCAACCACGTGGATGATGTTGGGCATGTAATGATTTGAGGCGTTCACGCGCAACATGGGTATAAATTTGTGTGGTTGAAATGTCAGCATGGCCCAGTAATAACTGCACAACACGTAAATCAGCCCCATGATTAATTAAATGGGTAGCAAATGCATGCCTTAAAACATGTGGCGATAGTGGGGCATGTATACCCGCTATCAGCGCATATTTTTTTACAATTAACCAAAATGACTGACGCGTCATAGCTACCGCACGGGCTGTCACAAATAACGTTGGGCTGGTTTGCTGACCCAATAAGCTTGAACGGGAGTCTTTGAGGTAAGTTGAAACCCAGTGCGCCGCCTCGGCCCCCATCGGAATGAGCCGGTCTTTACCACCCTTACCATTCACCACCCGCACCACCGCATCTGTTAGCGATATATGGTGCACGGCCAACCCTACTAATTCTGAAACACGTAACCCGGTTGCGTACAACACTTCAAACATGGCGCGATCACGCAAACCTAGCGGTGTTTGACAGTTGGGTGCATGTAAAAGCGCTTCAACTTGTGCCTCAGTCAATGTTTTGGGCATGCGCACGGCTTGTTTAGCAGCGGAAATACGTAGACACGGATCAGCCTCAATACGGCCCTGTCGTCGCGCCCACAAGTAGTAACGTCGCAACGAAGCTAAACGTCGGTTTGCTGTACTGGCGCGCGTCAGTTTCATTTGATCAGCGAGCCAGCCGTTAATTTCAACCCCCGTCACCCGGTCAAGATCGAGCGAATCACACTCAACGCATAACCAATCAAAAAAGGCCTGAATATCACGCCGATAAGCCTCAAGTGTGTTTTGTGCCAAACCGTCTTCAAGCCACAATGACTCAATAAATGAATCTAATGAGGGGGGAATCACTTTGAAATCGGGAGTCGTCTGTTTTTTTGACACGACAAGGCCTTATTTTAAAAATTGCGCCACAATGTAGGCATTAAAGTCTGATTGTGCGCTAAAGAACGCAAACATATGAATGTTGCTCTACTGGTTTTACCTGACTTTTTACTGATTTTAATCGGCTGGTTGCTGTTTCATCGGTTTGGGTTCGATCGTCAGTTTTTCACAGGTCTTGAAAAACTGATTTATTACGTTTTATTTCCCGCTTTGCTTTTTCAATCGATTTTACGAGCCCCTATTTCTATTGAAACAGCGAGCGACTTATTTTTAGCCACCCTGGCTATTATTGTCGTTGGCGTGATTCTTTCGGCCTTAGCCAAGCCGATACTTAAACCCAGCGCAATCAATTTTGCGTCAACCATGCAGTGTGGTTATCGCTTCAACACCTTTATTGGTTTATCGCTGGCCCCGGTCGTTGCGGGCGTTAGCGGTCAAGCCAAAATGGCTTTAGTGATCGGTTTTGCCATACCCGTTATAAACTTCATTGCAGTCTATACCTTGGCACATCAGCAGGGTAAACGTGTTGGTTTAGAGCTTTTACGCAACCCGCTACTGATTTCAACCCTATTAGGTTTAATTTGCAATTTTGCGGGGCTGACCCTACCCGTTGCAGTTGACACGTTACTCGGTCGGCTTGGCGCTGCGGCCATTGCACTGGGAGTCCTTTGCATCGGCCCCAATTTAAACTGGCAAGGTTTACGTCAAAAAACAGATTTGGTGCTGTGGATGGTCGTCATCAAATTGATGCTTTTACCCATTGCGGCATGGTTGATTGCGCTTGCATTTGGTTTGGATCAAACTGGGGTGCAGGTAATGGTGTTGTTCGCATCGCTTCCCTGCTCAACTGCCTCATATTTGCTGACCGTACGAATGGGCGGGAACGCTCAACTCGTCAGTGTTTTGATCACGGTTTCAACGCTATTGAGCGTCTTCACCATTCCCTTCTGGATGTCTTGGTTCACCCTCTAATTGTTGTTTTTTTTCACGTCATCCTTAGCGTGCGCGCCCATGATCTCAATCTATTACGTTTAAAGCCTAGCTATGACTCTGAACCTCCCAACCCCCTTGGTAACCCAGTCGCTTTTACTCGCAACCCCCGAAGACACAGATTGGCTGGGTCAAATACTTGGTGAATCCCTTTCAATTGAGAGTACTGGGGGGGTTATTTACCTTCAAGGCGAGCTTGGGGCCGGTAAAACATCGTTGGTGCGCGCTTTACTGAGGTCGTGCGGTGTTCAAGGCAGAATTAAAAGCCCTAGTTACGCCCTACTTGAAACTTATAAAGTTTCTAGCTTATACTTCTATCATCTTGATTTTTATAGATTTAAAAATCCGCAAGAATGGGAAGAGGCAGGCTTCAGAGATTTATTCCATCACAACGCAGTTGTGTTAATTGAATGGCCTGAAAAAGCTGAAGGGCTACTGCCTCAACCAGACTTACTTATTAACATGTTGTACGAGGGTGAACGGCGCATTGTAAAGATTGGTGCGTACACACAAAGAGGGGTAGCATGCGTAAATCACTTAAACCTACGACGCAAGATCTAGAACAGTCAAAAATGTTCACACGTCGTCGCGTCTTGACGGCAGCTGGCACGCTCTTATGCCTACCTGTATTCCCCAAAATGGCAATGGCCGCCACGGTGCTTGCGGTTCGTACTTGGCCTGCCAGCGAATACACCCGCGTCACCCTTGAGCTCGATAGTGAGTTGAAAGCGGAACACTTTACCCTTGAAAACCCACACCGTATTGTGGTTGACATCACTGGTATTGACATGAGCCCAGCGCTCGGTAAGTTGGTGAGCGACATCAAACCTGAAGACCCTTACATTCAGTCTCTTCGAGTCGGTCAAAATCGTCCTGGTGTGGTGCGTATCGTGATGGATCTCAAACAAGCCATCGCACCACAGGTTTTTACGCTCAAACCAATTGGTGATTATCAGTACAGATTGGTTCTTGACTTGTACCCGCTCGTTGCACAAGACCCACTTCTCGCTTTTCTTAAAGACCAACCTAAACTTTCAGGCGATGACCCACTGGCTAAGGTGTTGAGCGAATTAAATCGTTCATTGCCCCCAACAGCCTCAAAAGAACAACCTGTCATCCCCCCATCGCTAACACCTGAAACATCGACTGCAGCCATTGCCAGACCAAGTCGCACCGGACGAAGTCGCGTTCTAACTATCGCCATTGACGCAGGTCATGGTGGCGAAGACCCTGGCGCAATCGGCAAAGGTGGCACCCGCGAAAAAGATGTGGTTTTACAGATTGCTAAACGTTTAAAAGAAAAGATTGATGGCACTCCCGGTATGCGAGCGTATCTCACCCGTGATGCTGACTTTTTTGTGCCCTTGCACGTGCGTGTGGAAAAAGCACGCCGCGTTAAAGCTGATTTATTTATTTCTATCCATGCTGATGCCTTTGTACGCCCTACGGCTGGCGGCAGCTCGGCTTATGTCTTGTCTGATCGAGGTGCATCAAGCACTGCGGCGCGTTGGTTGGCCAAAAAGGAAAACTCAGCCGACTTAATTGGCGGCGTTAATATTGGTGAACAAAACAACCAAGTCGCCAAACTTTTGCTCGACTTATCAACCACAGCACAAATAAAAGATTCAACGCATGTCGCTGACGCTGTACTCAACGAGCTTGAAGGGGTTTATCGTTTACATAAACCTCAAGTTGAGTACGCAGGTTTTGCCGTCTTAAGGTCTCCAGACATGCCTTCGGTTTTAGTTGAAACCGCATTTATTAGTAACCCAAGTGAAGAACGTTTATTGCGAAGTCGCGATCACCAAGATAAAATTGCAACGGCTTTACAGCGCGGTATTTCTAAGTTTTTCAAGCAAAACCCCCACTTGGCGATGGTAGACTAAACCCATCTTAGTCGCTGGGCTTCTACAATGTCACGATTCAGGCCTGCAAGGCCTAAACGTTGACGGTTCACTTTGCCATGCCCGATAGAAAATCAATTTGCGCTTTACCTGACTTGCTCATTAGTCAAATTGCGGCGGGGGAAGTCATTGAGCGACCCGCTTCAGTTTTAAAAGAGCTGGTTGAAAACGCGATTGATGCGGGTGCACAAACGATTGAAATTCGCCTTGAAGCGGGCGGCATTCGTCGCATTGCGGTGATTGATGACGGCAGTGGCATACCCCCTAACGAGCTCGCGTTGGCCCTCACCCGCCACGCCACCAGCAAAATCTCCTCCCTTCCCGAGCTTGAATCGGTGGTTTCGATGGGTTTTCGAGGTGAAGCATTGGCCTCTATTGCTGCCGTTTCAAAACTCACCATCACATCACGCACAGCCCTTGCCCCACACGCCTGGGCATTAACGCGACATATGGCAGAACCTGAAGCCGCGTCAGGGGCTGTGGGTACATGGGTAGAAGTGAGAGACTTATTTGATGATGTGCCCGCTCGACGTAAATTTTTACGAGCTGAAGCAACTGAACTCGGACATTGTGTCGGAACATTAGAACGATTAGCCTTAGCTTTTCCAGATATTGGTTTTAGAGTTTTTAATGGTGAGCGAGCGATCAAAAACTGGTTACCCGGTTCATTGTTACAACGAATTGATCAAATATTAGGTGAATCTTTCGTTCAAGACGGGTTATTTATTGAAGACCACACTGGGTTGTTACGTTTGACTGGCATGGTTTCACGCCCAACAGCGTCTAGGCCTCGTGCCGATCGGCAATTTTTATTTGTAAATGGTCGACATGTTCGCGACCGAACTATTTCGCATGCTTTACGTAGTGCATACGCAGATGTTTTGCATGGTGATCGACAGCCTGCCTTTGTACTTTTTTTAGAGATTGAACCAAACTTAGTCGATGTGAACGTGCACCCGGCTAAACACGAAGTCAGGTTTCGCGACAGTGGTGCCGTACATCAGTTTGTGCAACGCACCGTGTCACATGTCATTGCACAAGGTTCAGTGGCATTTAACGATGCTACGCCATCACAAGATCAAATTTTAACCCCGGCCCCGTTTGCTCAAGCCGAATTGACCCACACATCTATACCCTTTCAATCGAGACTCACGTTAAGCGAACCTAGGACGGGTGACTTAAAAAGGATAAGCCCCGCACCCACAACGCCCTATGCATCCCCACTGAATGCCTGGATACCTGCTCACGCCCCATTAATTAACGACGTCAATACCGAACAACCCGATTGGCCATTAGGTCGTGCCGTTGCTCAAATTCATGGTGTGTATATTTTGTCTCAAACCCACCAAGGTTTAGCGTTAATTGATATGCATGCGGCACACGAACGCGTGGTGTATGAACAGTTAAAAACAACCCTAGAAGATCAAACGATACCGACTCAAACATTGCTCGTGCCCGTCATCATGCCAGCCAGCGAGACTGAGGTCGCGCTGACACAAGAGCATCAAGCCAGTTTAGAGAAAATTGGGTTTGAGCTATCACCTGCAGGCCCTCAATCTATTGCGATACGAGCTATACCGGCACTGCTTGCCAAAGGTGACTTAGAAGCACTTGCGCGCGGGGTATTAAAAGACCTTGCAGACGTGGGGGTGTCAGCACTGCTCACTGAACAACGCAATACATTATTGGCCACTATGGCTTGTCATGGTGCGGTTCGCGCCAACCGACAATTAACACTTGAAGAAATGAATGCGCTACTACGTCAGATGGAAAAAACAGAACGCGCTGATCAATGCAACCATGGCCGGCCAACCTGGGTTCACTGGAAAATGAACGACCTCGATAAACTGTTTCTACGAGGTCAGTAATCAATGGTTACGGCTTCTAATCAACCCACACCCCATTCAACCGTGTGGTGTATTGTGGGTCCAACGACCTCAGGTAAAAGTGCCGTTTCTGCCGCTCTCGCAAAACGCTGGCCCATCGAAATCATTAATGTTGATTCAGCCACGATTTACCGTCAGATGAATATTGGCACAGCCAAACCCAGCGTACAAGAACGTCAACAGATTTCTCATCATTTGCTCGATATGATTGACCCCAGTGAAAGCTATTCAGTCGCAAGATTTAAAACAGATGCGCAACAAATTGTTCAAGAGGTCATCGGTCGAGGGAACATACCCTTGTTGGTGGGTGGCACCATGATGTATATAAACATATTGCAACGTGGTCTACACGATTTACCCCACGCAGATGATGCGATTCGTAAAGAGCTTGAAATAGAAGCGCTTGTTAAAGGTTGGCCAGCAATGCATCAACAACTTGGTCAAATTGATGCCATCACAGCTGCACGGTTGGCACCCCACGACAGTCAACGTATTCAACGCGCCCTGGAAGTGTGGCGCGTCAGTGGTGAACCCCTTTCAGCATGGTTGGCCAAGCCCTTAACTCACTCTTCTGATGCCTTCTCAATACGCTTAATTAGCCTTGAACCCACCAATCGCATCGCACTTCACAAACGAATAGAAAGCCGTTTTAACGCCATGCTTGATGAGGGGTTGGTAGACGAAGTACGCGCGCTGTTTGAACGCGGTGACTTAAACCCAGATATGCCCTCAATACGCTGCGTCGGGTATCGGCAAATTTGGGCACACTTAAAAAATGAGTTATTACTTTCTGATGCCCGCGAACAAGCTGTAGCGGCCACACGCCAACTGGCTAAGCGTCAGTTGACGTGGTTGCGAAGCATGCCAGAGCGCACAATCATTGATTGTTTAGACCCAAGCGCCACAGCTCAAGTCATTGATACTTTAGCGCCACATTTTAATTAAATCGTTTTTTAAATTGGCTTCAAACCACTACGGTTTGAGCCGCATCGGCAGCACACGCCTTAATGTGACCGAGGGTATAAACCGTTTCACCTTGTTTTGTAAAAGCGCTGGCAATGGCTTGCGCTGACTCAGCAGGTACCACGACAACCATACCAATACCGCAGTTAAACACGCGGTGCATTTCATTATCAGCCACAGCCCCTTCTTTTTGTAGCCAGGCAAATAAGGGGGGGAGTGTCCATGCATCGCGCGCGAGTTCAGCTTGCAAGCCAGGCGATAAAATGCGGGGCACGTTGTCGAGCAAGCCCCCTCCGGTAATGTGAGCCAAGCCTTTAATGTCTTGCCTGAACTGGACTAATACTGACAAAACCGACTTGACATAAATACGAGTGGGTGCCATCACCACATCACCCAAAGGTTGACCATAAAAGTCTTGAGTGGGTTTGGCTTGTGTACGTTCAAGCACTTTACGTAACAATGAATAACCATTTGAGTGGGCACCGCTTGACGCTAAACCTAACACCACGTCACCCGGTATGATCGATTTACCATCAATTAAGGCTGATTTTTCTGCCGCACCGACTGCAAAACCTGCTAAGTCATACTCACCATCTGGGTACATGCCAGGCATTTCAGCGGTTTCACCGCCAATCAGGGCACAACCAGCTAACTCACAACCCCGAGCAATGCCGCCAATAACTTGAGCAGCGACATCAACTGAAAGTTTGCCACAGGCAAAATAATCTAAAAAGAATAAAGGTTCAGCACCTTGCACCAAAATATCATTCACACTCATGGCCACTAAATCAATGCCAACGGTATCGTGGCGCTGCCAATCAAATGCGAGTTTCAGCTTAGTGCCCACCCCATCAGTGCCAGAAACCAAAACGGGTTCACGGAATTTCTTAGGCACCTCAAACAACGCACCAAACCCCCCAATACCGGCTAAAACACCATCACGCATGGTGCGAGCAGCCAAAGGTTTAATACGGTCAACAAGGGCTTCGCCAGCGTCAATATCAACGCCCGCATCGCGGTAAGTAAGGGAAGTGGGTTTAGAAGTCATATAAGGCGCCAATATGGGACAATTGCGGATAATTGCGGATAATAAAACCCGTATAACCCCGTATTTTACGATGAGTCGATGAAGCATCAACTGATTCTAGATATTTTGCCAATTACCCAGCCTACTTTTGACAACATGGTGGTGGGTTATAACGCCCAAGCGATTGCCGCAGCGCGCACCCTAGAAGCAGGTCAAACCCTTTATTTATGGGGCCCTGACGGATCTGGTCGCACGCATTTATTGCGGGCGTGCATCCACAATTGGTCCGGTTTATATTTTGATGCCACAACCCCACCAGAGCACATCACCCAGTGTGCCACTGGCGACTTACGCATGCCACCCTGGGTCGCTGTAGACGATGTGCACAAGCTTAACTTAGCAAGCCAAGCAGCTTGCTTTACGCTTTACAACCGCTTTAAAGAGCTGAGCGGAAGCGAACAGGCTTTTAGGCTCATTGTGGCGGGCGACCGAGCGCCACTCAATATGTTGCTTCGAGAAGACTTACGCACCCGCCTCGGGTCGGGTTTGGTCGAACGCCTCATGCCCCTATCAGACCAAGACAAGCATGAAGCCCTGACAACCTTAGCTGCCGAACAGGCCATGCCCCTAGCTCCTGAAGTCTTGCAGTGGCTTCTTACACATGGGTCTCGTGATATTCGGGTATTGTGGGGCACTATGCAAGCGCTTGACCGCTACGCTTTATCAAACCGACGCTCTATTACCGTGCCGCTATTAAAAACAATGCTTGCCAACCAAACATCTTCACAAACGCTTCGCCTATGAAACCGACCCGCCTCGCATTATTTGATCTTGACCATACTCTATTACCTCTTGATAGCGACTATCAGTGGGCTGATTTTTTGGCACGCACAGGTCGCGCGGGCGACCCAGATCAAGCGCGCGCACGCAATAATGACTTAATGAAACGTTATAACGAGGGTCAGTTAACGGCACATGAAGCCGCCGAGTTTATGTTGGGCTTATTAGCAGCACACCCACCACACGATTTGGCAGATTGGCATGAGTCGTTTATGCAAGAAGTCATACGCCCTGCGTTAAAACCTCACTCAATTGCCTTAGTTCAAAAACACTTAAACGCCGGTGATTTATGTGCCATTGTGACGGCTACCAACAGCTTTGTTACGGCGCCCATTGCGCGCGCCTTTGGTATTCATCACCTGATCGCGACAACCCCGCAGTACCTTCAGGGTCGTTACACCGGTCGTATTGAAGGCACACCCAGCTTTCGAGAAGGCAAAATTACGCGCGTCAACGAGTGGCTCGCTACAATGGGTTTGGCGTTAAGTGACTTTGAGTCGTCACATTTTTATAGTGACTCAATGAATGATTTACCCTTACTCGAATGTGTGACACACCCTGTTGCCACCAACCCAAGTGATGATTTGCGCACCTTAGCGACGAAACAGCAATGGGTCATTATTGATTTATTTAAAAAAGACAACCACTGAACTCATGCTCGCTCAAACAATAAAAGCAATCGTTAATAAAGTTTTTAAACCCTCAGGTTTAACCAAAGGCGCCGCCAAACGCTATCACGTTAAAGATCATCGTATTGACAAACGCTTGGTGTCGCGTAACGCCATTAAGGTCTGCGAAGTCTTGCAACAAAAAGGCTTTGATGCCTATATTGTGGGCGGTGCTGTACGCGACTTAATGATTGGCCTGGAACCAAAAGATTTTGATGTGGCCACTAATGCCACACCTGATCAAATTCGTCCCCTCTTCAGGCGTGCGCGCATCATTGGTCGTCGTTTTCAACTGGTACACGTGGTGTTTGGTTCAGAGATTATCGAAACCTCAACGTTTCGAGCACCGGCTCACGCTGCTCAATCAACAGATGATCATGGTCGCATACTTCGTGACAATGACTTTGGTTCCCACCCGCAAGATGCTGCGCGGCGTGACTTCACCATCAACGCACTCTACTACAACCCTATCAATGAAGAAGTCATTGACTTTCATCAAGGTGTACCCGATCTAAAAAAGCGTGTTGTACGAATCATTGGTAACCCCCAATTACGCTATCGTGAAGACCCTGTTCGTATGTTGCGAGCTGTGCGTTTTGCAGTGAAGCTTAATGGCACCATTGAGACTGAATCACGTACACCGATTAAAGCTATGGCTGATTTAATCGACAACGTGCCCGCCTCACGGCTATTTGACGAAATGCTCAAGCTACTCACATGTGGCCATGCACTCGAATGTCTTAAACAATTACGCACAAACGGTTTACATCAAGGTCTTTTACCTTTGCTTGATGTCGTGCTTGAACAACCCTCTGGCGCGGCTTTCGTGCAACTTGCTCTTGATCGTACAGATCATCGGGTACGCAGTGGCAAGCCTGTTAGTCCGAGCTTTCTATTTGCAGCATTATTGTGGCAACAAGTTGAATTACGCTGGCGTGAGCAAGTGGCTGCGGGTGCTATCAGCATGCCCGCATTGGTCAGTGCGGCAGATACTGTTATCGATATGCAAACCGAAAAACTGGCGATCCATCGGCGCTTTACCTCTGACATGCGTGACATTTGGTTTATGCAACCTCGTTTTGAGAAACGGGTTCCACGCATGATTCATCGCTTAATTGAACAGCCTCGATTTAGAGCTGCAGTTGATTTTTTACAATTAAGGGCTGCTGCTCACGAGTTCGATAGCGTATTGGCACAATGGTGGATGGATCTTGCCAACGCGACTGATGATAAACGACACGACATGATTGAAGATTTGGCTAACTTGCCACCAAGTAATCAAGACCGGGCGCCTCGAAAAAGAAAACCACGCAAACGTAAGCCAGCACTATCAGACCCATCACTATCGCCGCTAAACCCATCCGATCAGCCGCTTGCTTAATTGATGTCATGCCCGCTCATAGCAACCACACATCTGTTTTAGCTTATCTTGGTTTAGGTGCAAATTTAGGTGCTGCATCTTGCACCATACGAACAGCCATTGAGGCCCTTGCCATGAGCCCCAATATCACTTTATTAGGCGTCTCAAGTTTTTATGCCTCAGCCCCAGTTGATGCACCCGGCCCAAGCTATACCAATGCCGTGATTAGCATTGAAAC
>DITR01000113.1:0-2387 GCA_002422175.1 Alcaligenaceae bacterium UBA6179 | reverse complement strand
GCCCCACGCACCCTTGATTTAGACGTGCTTTGGTTTAATGATGAAACAATTGATTTGCCACAACTCACTGTTCCGCACCCCAGAGCGCATCAGAGAGCTTTTGTTTTAATGCCTTGGGCTGATATTGCACCCACTGATTTTGTTCTTAAACATGCTGATCAATCAAAAACACTACATGCTTGGCTTGAGGCCATTACTGATCAAATCTGTTTAAAGACGTAACGTTCCAAACGATGGCGTGACACCCAGCCTACGCAACGGGCATGCATGAACCCACGCGCATCATCTTTAAAACTAAAACAAATCGGCTAAAAATCAAATAGCCCCGGCTTGACGAAGCGTTTCGATTTGCTCTGGGCTACACCCCACTTCAGCCAAAATGGCCTCAGTGTGTTGTCCCAAAGCAGGAATCGCATCAATACGTGCCTCAAATGATTGATTGCTAGCTGGCGGTTTTAAAGTGGGCAACATACCGACAGGGCTCGCCACTTCTACCCAACGTTGACGGGCTTTTAATTGAGGGTGTTCCCATACATCTTTCATTTGATTAACTCTAGCGTTGGCAATTTGTGCAGCCTCAAGCCTCGCTACAACTTCATCAATCGTTAATGAACTCAATGCATTAACAATATGCTGACGCAACACATCACGATTTTCAACTCGCTTTGAATTAGATGCAAACAGGGGCTCTAATGCCATAGCTGGGTTTAACAAAACCTTCTCACAAAATACAAGCCATTCTCGCTCGTTTTGCAAACCCAACATGATCGTATTGCCATCACCCACAGGAAAAGGACCATATGGGAAAATCGTTGCATGCGCAGCGCCAGCCCGTGGTGGTTGTGGTGCATCATCATAAGCATAATAAAGGGGGAAGCCCATCCACTCGACCATACTTTCAAGCATCGACACATCAATTTGACTGCCCAACCCCGTTCGAGCCCGCAGTAACAGCGCATTCAATATACTGGAATATGCATACATACCTGCCGCAATATCTGCAATCGAGCAACCCGCTTTAGCCGGCTCATTCGCTGAGCCGGTGACCGATACAAAACCGCTTTCACTTTGAATCAGTAAGTCATACGCTTTTTTGGTTTCGTAAGGCCCGCCCTCACCATAACCTGAAATATCACAAACAATCAGTTTTGGAAATGTGTCTTGCAGGGCTTCAAATGACAACCCCATACGCTTGGCTGCGCCCGGTGCCAAATTTTGAACAAGTACATCCGCTTGACCTAACAGCTCGTGCAAAATAGCCTCTGCATCAGGGTGTTTCAAATCAAGCGTCAAACTTTCTTTGGACCGGTTTGTCCACACGAAATGTGAAGCCATACCGTTCACCCGTTCATCGTACGCACGTGCGAAATCACCGACACCCGGTCGCTCAATTTTGATCACCCGCGCACCCATATCAGCGAGCTGTCGTGTACAAAAAGGCGCAGCAATCGCATGCTCAAGGCTAATAACGGTGATGCCCTCTAAAGGCCTAAGCACCCCTTGCGTTGGTTGATTTGATACATTCATATTTTAATTATTCAAATGTGAGTTGAGCTTGGTGGGCCAGCGTTCCACCCTGACTTACCCATAACATGGCCTCACCGGGTGCTTGAACCGTACCCGCGACTTCAAACGGCGTGGGGCAGACCATGGGGCGTAAACCGCGATAACTCAAATGCTTTAAACGTGCCTGAGGGTGCGCCCCTTTAAAGGCTTGCACCATAAACGTAGCCAACATGGGGCCATGCACCACAAGACCTGGGTAACCTTCTTGCTCGGTCACATAAGGATAATCGTAATGAATACGATGCCCGTTAAACGTAATGGCTGAATAACGAAACAGCAAAACGGGGCTGGGTTCAATAGTGCGTTGCCACTGCGCCGGAGGTGGCACCTCAGTGCCTGCCAATTTAGGTGGGCTAGGTTCACGGTAAACAATATCTTGCTCTTCAAGTATGACGCGCTTGCCCAATTGCTCAATTTCGTGCGTCAACGTCACAAACAATAAGGCGCCTGTTTTACCTTGCTTTTCTTGAATATTTTTAATAGTGGAAGTCTTACGTGCCGCCACACCAATTTTGAGTTCACCCTCAAACGTCACGCGACCCCCCGCCCACATACGGTTTCGATTGTCGGCTGGGGGTAAAAAACCACCCCGCTCAGGGTGACCGTCTGACCCTATTTCGACTAAAGGTATGCTCTCTAAAAAGTAACACCAATGCCACAAGTGGCTCAACGCATCACCCGCAGCAGGCATAGGGCAGCTTAAAGTAGCGGCAATGCGCCTCGCGTGACCTGCATCCAGTGCATCTTCAAATGTTTGTGAACGACCTAACCATGCTGACAAATCAACTGATGACATTGTTTTCTCTTTGATTTTAAATATG
>DITR01000004.1:22727-24554 GCA_002422175.1 Alcaligenaceae bacterium UBA6179 | reverse complement strand
TTTTAAAGTCGACGTCTTGAGGCATATCTAAGCCAAGGCTCATCGTGTCGAGTTGACTGGCAATGACAATTAAGGGTGCATGGTTGCGGTGCGCTTCAAAAACACCATTGATTAAGTGCAAACTGCCTGGTCCACAAGAGCCGGCGCAACCAGCTAAGACACCGCTCATGTATGACTCAGCGCCCGCTGCGAAAGCACCGACTTCCTCATGCCGAGTATGTACCCATTGAATGCTACTTTTTGAAATGGCGTCGGTGATGTGATTCAGCGTGTCGCCCACCACACCATAAATATGTTTGACCCCAGCAGACTCGAGCACTTCTACGATAACTTGTGCAGCATTTTGACTCATGGCATGACCTCTATCAAAAATTGTGAATTAAAAGTTAATGTCGTTTACTACCTTATAATTTATTTATAGCCATTCATTTGTCATAATTTAGCCTTGAATGCGTAGTCACTTTGTGGGGCAACTCTATCTTGCAACTGACTGTGTTGACATAACGACCCTGTAATTAAGCAAGAAAAGCTTGTGCCGCGACCACGCCGCTAGCCTTGGGCTTATAGCCCATCGAACCCAGACTCATCTCGACCCCGCATAAGGCCGCCATCAAGCTTAATTCGTTGCAGTCGCCCAAATGGCCAATACGAAATGCTTTGCCTTTAATCTTGCCTAAACCCGTACCCAACGATAAATTGAACTTCTTTAAGGCATGTTTGCGTAGCTTGTCGGCATCCATACCCTCAGGAACGGCAACACAAGTCAAGATGGGTGAATAACACTCTTGATCTAAAGCTTGGTTTTCAAGCCCCCATGCATCTACGGCCAGGCGACACGCAGCTGCCAAACGTTGATGGCGTGCAAAAATGGTTTCTAAACCTTCTGCCATCATCATGTCTATGGCCTCATGCAGACCGTACATGAGGTTGGTGCTTGGAGTTGTCGGCCAATAGCCCGTTTTGTTTGATTCTAAAATTTCGTCCCAAGCCCAGTAAGACCTCAGGTTTTTATTGGTTTTGCTGACCTCAATTGCCCTTGCAGACAACGCGTTAAAGCCCATACCAGGGGGCAACATTAAACCCTTTTGCGAGCCAGACACCGTCACATCAACACCCCACTCATCATGGCGGTACTCTGCCGCACCAATGCCCGAAACGCTGTCTACAATCAATAAAGCAGGGTGTTTGGCGGCATCTATTGCTTTACGCACGGCAGCAATATTAGAGGTCACACCCGTAGATGTTTCGTTATGAACAACGCATACGGCCTTAATTTCATGCTGCGTATCTTTAAGTAGACGCGCTTCAATTACTGCCGCATCAACACCCCAGCGCCACGTATCTTGGCCTGGCTTACCCACCACCTCAACATTTAAACCAATGCGTTGTGCCAGCGCACGCCAGAGATTTGCAAACTGACCCGTCTCGTAGAACATCACTTTGTCGCCGGGGTTCAGCACATTCACTAAAGCACCTTCCCAAGCGCCCGTACCGGAGGCCGAATAAATAATGACCGGTTGTTTAGTCTGAAATATCTTTTTAATACCCTCAAGTATCTCTAGACCCAACACACCAAACTCTGGACCACGGTGATCAATCGTTTGATAACTCAACGCGCGTAGAACGCGTGAGGGCACAGGGCTGGGACCTGGAATATGTAAAAAATGGCGCCCAGAAGGATGGTTATCAAGTACAAGCATGGCGTGCCTCAAGTTATTTTTATTATGAATGATTGTTAATTGTTGTGAATCTTAACAGCCTCTGTGATGTTTATTACGCCTCATTATTATGCTGTGATCAGCCCTAGAACGGTGATTTTTCATTAAT
>DITR01000004.1:14232-22651 GCA_002422175.1 Alcaligenaceae bacterium UBA6179 | reverse complement strand
CGCCTAGCGAAAAAGATAAAAGATGAACCAACAAACATAATGCCAAAACATAAGTCGTCAGCAGTTGTTCCGATATCGTGCGAGCATGGTTATCTGACAGCATGACGACCGTCAAAATAGCACCGGCACCAGCAATACTTGGCATGGCCAGGGGATAAATGGCTCGATCGAGAATTGAAGCATTGGCAGGTAGCTGGGCGATTTCAGCATTCAGTTTTCCTGTCACCATGCTCAAGCCTAAAGTAAACAAGATAAAAGACCCTGCTAATTGAAACGACGCAGTCGGAATATTTAATGCTTCGAGAAACTCAAGCCCTATAAAAATAAAAACAGTCAAAATACAAAAAGCCACGCCTAGCGCAGCCATGCCAACCTTCATGGCGTCTTTCCAAGCTAAGCCACGCGTGACAGACAAGAAAATAGGGACAGTCGCAATCGGGTCTAAGATAATTAAAAGAGCTAAAAATTCGTATAAGAAATTTGAGGAAAACATTGTCTTAGACCACCTAAATGCTATCTGTTAGTCAGTTTTATCGCCATATTTAACCATACCGTATGTTGAGGCCATTCAATGGCGCGCGACCACATGAGTCACTGAATCATTTACCCCCTTCGGTTGACATGCCGGGGGCGTTTAGGTCAGCCATAAACTTTTTTAATCACTGTTAATTTGACATGAAACCTTTTGGTTTAGTAAAAGCAACGTTTGCAAAGTGAAAAAATGTTGTTGGTTAGCTTATGCAAAGTAAGATATCGTTGTTAAGTAAGATAGTATTGAGCTGTCAATTATCCAGAGGGGAAAAGTACTCTTGGCTAACAATTTCGAACTCACAGAGTCTCGGCTGGTGCAGTCAGCCATGTTCAAGGACTTAACCTCATTGCGTATTTTCGTGCGCACTGTTGAAATCGGAAACTTTTCCGAGGTTGCGCGTCGTATTAATGTGACACCCGCCATGGTCAGCAAACGCATTGCTGCGCTTGAACAAGACATAGGGCAGCGCCTGTTCAACCGAGACACACGTCGTCTTATGGTCACAGAGGCAGGAGAGCGACTATATGACCATTGCATGCGAGCTTTGATCGAGCTTGATCAGGCAGCTGAAGAGCTTTCTTCCATGCAAGATCAGCCAAGTGGTTGCCTTCGCATGACAGTGCCGACAATGTTAGGCCGTGAGTTTATTGCACCAAAACTTCCCTTATTGCTGAAAGAGAATCCTAAACTAACGCTTGACGTCAGCTTTTCCATGACTAAGGTTAATCTTTTTGAGGCAAGGCTAGACCTTGCTGTGCGCATCGCAGACTCTGTTGAACCTGGTTTGATTGCCGTCAAACTTGCTCCTTATCGTCGAATATTTTGTGCAACACCAACATACTTGAGTATTCACGGTGAGCCGCAAGAACCCTCAGATTTAATGGCACACAACTGTCTAGTTACCAGCGGCTCAACCATGGACACGCGCTGGCCAGTATCTATCGATGGCCAAATCAGCTACGTGCATGTAAAGGGCAATTTTGTTGCAGATCACGGGCAGGCTGTTCGCTATTTCTGTCTTGAAAGTATTGGTGTCATGATGTGTCCACGCTGGATGGTGGAGGAAGACTTAGCCCAAGGGCGTTTGGTGGAAATACTGTCAAACTTCGTACCACAAAATCGTGCAGTCTATGCCATTTTGTTGAATCGTAGCAACGAGTCCGCAAAGTTGAAAGTTGGCATAGATTTTCTGAAACGTTGCTTTTCTGAAATGCAATAACAGTCTGCTAGATTGATCAGCAAGCCTATTATGATTTTTTCTTTGCGCGCCTTTCCATCTTGATGCTGAACATGTTGCCAGCCAAAATCACCGCTGCCCCCACGAATACCCAAATCTCCACTTTTTCGCCGTACAGCATCGCGCCAACCACTGCAATCAATGGCAGTCGAAGAAAATCCATAGGTACGACAATCGTAGCGTCTGTCATTTTCATCGCTCGCGCCATGCAGTAATGTGCCGTAAGGGCCACCACCCCCACAACAGCAATCAAAGGCCAAGCCTGATGCACCACAGGTTGCCAATCTAACGCTGAAGGAATAAGGGTTAGAGGTAGTTGAATGGCAGTCATGTAGAACAATATGCACAAAGGCGTATCAGTGCTGGAAATTTTCTTTGTCATGGTGTAGGCCAACGCAAAACATACCGCACCCCCCAGAACAACAAGGGCAGCATGATGTACTAAGGCAACCCCTGGGCGTACGATCAAAAGAACACCGACTAACCCCAGCACAATGGATATGACTCTGGGGTAAGTGATGCGCTCTTTTAGAATGATTGCAGCCAGTATTGTCGTCCAAACTGGTGCTGTGAACTCAATTGCAAAAACTTCAGCCATAGGGATGAAAATAATCCCGTAGATCCAAGTGTACTGAGCGCACAAATGACTCAAGTTTCGAACAAAATGTGAACCCAGTTGCGGACTGATAACTTGACGCCAATTAGTGCGAAACAGAAAAAAAATAATGATCAACAGTCCAAATGCACTGCGAAAGAAAAGGATCTGCGAAATGCTAAGAAAAGCAGATAGTTCTCGTGTTGCGACTGCCATCGCCCCTAGTGAAACAAGCGCGCCCGACATCCAAAATGCTGCTTGCGTGACTGGATGCATGGATACCATCATCTGATGTACTTTTTTATTCGCCAAAATATTGTCTGCCCGATGTTATTCAAAGAAATATTTTTCCAAATTAAAACACGCTAGCTTTTAGGACATTATCTCTATCGAGAGGCTAGATGAGATAGCTTGAATGGTAATAGCACTTATTCCAATGCGGCAAAATTCGCTAAAGACATCGACAACTGTCAGATGATTTATTTAAGTTGCTGTGTCAGATCGATGCGTTAACTGAGTTATCCGTTTAGCAGGCCCAGTCAAGCAAGAAAACTTAACCCCAGCGTTTAAATGCAGACACCTCATTCAAAGTGATACATAAATCTTAGCTCTGTATGCTTTGTTGAAATTGATTTTCTAGTGAACGCTTTTCTAAAATGGAATAAATGCTTTTCCGCTGATGGCGTTGTGATCCTATGTGTTGGGTGCCATACTTTATTCATAAAAAAAATTACTACTCTGCAGTTTTGAGTATGTCCATAATGGAGATAAGGCAATGAAATTTGCAAGCTATATGCATGCCCATGCACAGTTGGTTCAGCCACACTATGGCGTGGTTGTTGACAGCATGGTTTACGATTTACAGACACCTTTTCAACCTAGTCTTCGTGACGCGCTCACTTCCGAAGGACTTGATGGGCTGGTGAGTCGGGCAACCAAGCGCTTGGCCAGTGGTGATGGCATGCCTCTAGAAAGCGTCAAGTTACTCATTCCGATTACCCATCCGGAAAAAATTTTTTGCGTCGGTTTAAATTTTTTTAAGCACGCACAAGAGGCCGGTATGGAGGTTCCATCTAAGCCTTCAATTTTCGTACGCTACCCCTCTTCACTGGTTGGCCATGACGCAGCGGTGGAAAGACCTACCGTTTCTGACCAATTCGACTATGAGGCAGAATTGGCAGTCATCATAGGCAAAACGGCCTATCAAATTAGTGAAGCGCAAGCACTTGATTACGTAGCAGGTTACTCGTGCCTGGCCGAGAACTCTGTTCGTGACTGGCAGCGCCACTCTAATCAAGCCACACCAGGTAAGAACTTCATGCGCTCTGGCGCATTTGGCCCATGGCTTGTCACCCCTGATGAGTCCGGCCCAGCGCAGATGATGACCATAGAAGGCTGGCTGAATGGTGAGTGCGTACAAAGCGATAGTGGCGCCGACATGATCTTTTCTGTCGCTCAAACAATTTCATACTTGTCCACCTTTACTGAGTTGGTGCCTGGGGATGTCATTTCCCTTGGTACCCCAGCTGGGGTGGGTTTTTCACGTAAACCGCCTAGGTATCTAAAACCAGGTGATGTGTTTGAGGTGAATATCTCAAATGTGGGCCGGTTAAAGAATGTGGTTATCCAGGGTAACTAAAGGAAAAAGGAATATTCAATGCATCAATCAGCAATCTGGCTGAGCGAGGACAATGTCGCATCGTTGGTGACGTTAAACGATACCATTGCCGAGCTGGAAAAGGGGCTTCGGCACCTTGGTCAGGGTAAAGCTTTCAATATCCCCAAAGCGCTCGGATCAATTGGGCCGCAAGCGTCCATGCATTCTCTTGGTTCAGCACTGACCCAGGATGGTTATTGCGGGTATAAAAACTGGGTCAACACCCCTCAAGGTGCCAAGGCCGTGTTCATTCTTTTCCATGCGATAGAAGGGCGCTTGCTTGCTATTTTGGAAGCTAACGCGCTAGGTCAAATGCGTACTTCAGCCATGACGGGTCTGGGCACCAAATGGTTAGCACCGTCTAACGCTGCCGACATGGCAATCATAGGGTCTGGCCGACAGGCGTTGGCACAAATTGCTGCAGTCAATGCAGTTCGTCCCTTGAAAAGGTTACGTGTCTGGAGCCCAACACCCGAAAAACGAGCAGCCTTCTGCAACAAGGTGCGCACGATGTTTGACATGGAAGTCATGGATGCGTCTTCACTTGAGCAGGCTACCGACTCAGCAGAAATTGTAACAACTGTAACCCGTGCAAGTGCGCCTTTCTTTAATGGTAATTTACTTGCCAAAGGGGCTCATTACAACGCAGTCGGCGCAATTTTGCCAAGTAACGCTGAGTTTCATCAAGATGTATTTGATCGTGTTGGTATGATCGCTGTAGACGATGTGCCAAGCACACGTAAAGCATCGCGCGAATTCATTGACTACTTTGACAAGGGTGGTCACGACTGGAATCTCGTACGACCTTTAGGTGACGTGATAGCTAACAACCAACACCAGTTGACCGGTGGTGACGTCACTTTGTTCAAGTCAATGGGAATGGGCATTTCTGATTTATCAGTTGCTACCCTGGCTTACCAACGGGCACAGGAAGCTGGACTCGGTCTGTCAATTCCCTTGACCCAAAATGCTGACATACGTTGGGAAAAATAAATATCTATTCAGGCCTAAAAATATAGGCATGAAAATCTCACAACATACATGCAATAGGAGATCAGAATGAACAACAACGTCACCCTGATAGATGTAAGTGGCACGAAACCCAGAGAGCAGACCTTTTGGCCAACGGTCGTATTACCCAAGGCTCAAATCGATGCACAAATTGAGTCTTTGGCAAGCATCGATCGGCCCAGCGACGGCCGACGTGCCGCCGCCGTCAATCATCCCATGAACACAGGCCCGGTACCATCATTCGCCCCAGGTATTGATGTGCATATCGTCGTGCTTAAACCTGGCGAAAAATCGGAACCCATGTTGCGCAACTCGAGCTTTGTTGACATGTGCATCAGAGGAACAGGAACTGTTGCCAGTGGTGAGAAGACATTTCAGGTTGAGAAATTCGACGTCTGGAATACGCCTTCTATGCAACCGGTTGTTTATAGCAATAACGGAAATGACTTGTTTGTTCGTCTGTCTTACAGCAATACCCCCCTTCTGGAACGCTTAGAGGTTCATTACATTGGTCAAATGCAAGCCCAAATGTCTGCTTCTGAGGATGACAATGTACTGGCCGAGCAACAACGCAATGCCCGCAATGCCGCCAAACCCATCCTCATCGGCACCGAAGGCGCCCAATTGATGGGTTACGAATGGCTAGTCGATATTGACACCATTGACTCGAAAATGCTGCACTGGCCTTGGAAAGAAGTCTCGCCTCACTTGAACAATGTTTACGGTCTTGATTTGAAATATACAGGGCGTCACCTTTATGTGTTGTACAACCCAGCAACTGAGCGTCGAATTGGTACATCACACAGTTTTTTTGCAACGATCGCAAAGTTGCCGCCAGGTAAAGTAGATAAACCTCATCGTCATACTTCAGCCGCCATCAACTACATTATGTGGGGCCATGGCAAAAGTGTGGTTAACGGTGAACGCATCGAATGGCAAGAGGGTGACTTACATTTTTCAGCGCCTGGGTGGTCCGTGCATAATCATGCGTCGCGGGAAGAAGGGTTCACGGCTCTGACAATTCAAGACCATCCGTTACATATCGCTATGGAGTCTTTGCTTTGGCAAGAGACCCTTAAGTCACCTATTTTGAAGCTTGGTTCCGAGCGGGGCGTGCAGACAAACCTAGCCGCTCTCGGAGGGTAAGATGGCTCGCGAACGTCTCAAACCAATTGTCCGTCCCTTGCCTGTAGATGCTAATTTGCTTGCACTAGAAGGTTTGATCAGGCGGTTTTACGAAGAAATTGCCGACCTGCTCGACGAGGACGAGGTTGAACGCTTTCCAGATTACTTTATAGAAGATTGCGTGTATCAAGTGGTCTCACGTGAAAACTACAACGAAGAGTTACCCCAGGCGACTATCTATTGTGATGGCATTGCAATGGTCAAAGATCGCGTTGTCGCACTTCGTGAAACCCAGGTTTATGTGCCACGTGTTTGGCGGCATTTTATCAGTGGCGTCAGAGTGACAGCGCTTGAAGGCAACGAAATTCATGCTCGTGCCAACTTCATGATTACTGAAGCGATGTCTGATGAAAATCCTACGCTTTTTCTGGTAGGTCAGTATTTGGACGTTCTGGTTCGTGATGGCATTGGATTTAAATTTAAACAACGTTTGGCTGTCTATGACAACCACCACGTTACACGTTCTTTGATCATCCCAGTTTGAGAAAGGAGAGTGTCATGCAGGTAAAAATAAAGCCTAATTTAGCTGAAGATCGTGTGTGGCCTAAAGAAGGGTGGACGCGTGTTCCTTACTGGGTTTATACCGACCCTGACCTATATCAACGCGAACTCGAAACGTTTTTTTATGGACCAAGCTGGAACTATGTCGCGCTCGAATGCGAAATTCCTGAAACGGGTTCATACAAGCGTAGCTGGATCGGTGAGAGACAGGTTGTTGTTGTAAGGGGTAAGAATGATGAGGTTTTTGTCTGGGAGAACCGCTGTGCCCACCGAGGTGCACGAGTATGCTGGAAGAACAAAGGCAAAGAGGAGTCATTCACTTGCCCTTACCACCAATGGAACTTTGCATTAGACGGCGAACTTCAGGGTGTGCCCTTGAAGCGCGGGGTACTACGAAAAGGAGGAATGCCTTCAGACTTTGATAATTCGAAACATGGCTTAAAAAGACTGAATGTGCATATTGAAGGTGGCTCTATATGGGCAAGCTTTCATGAAACCCCACCATCTTTCAACGATTATTGTGGGCCTCAAGTGCTTGCCAACTTGAATCGCCAGTTTCCTGGTAAAAAATTGCGGCTACTTGGTTACAACCGTCAGCGAATCCCAAGTAATTGGAAACTGTACTTTGAAAACCTTAAAGACCCATATCATGCAACCCTACTTCACTCCTTTCTAATTACCTTTGGTCTTTGGCGCGCAGATACCCAATCTGAAAGTATTCCCGTGAACTCGGGGCACAGCTTAATGATTTCGCGCAACGTTGGCAAAAAGAAAACTGAGGCGACATCCGAGATCATGCGCTTCAAGGAAGGGCTTGTATTAAATGATTTAGATTCGGTGACGCCCAAGTCCGAGTTTGAAGATGGCAAGGTTGTGGCCATTACTCATTTTCCTAGTGTGGTCATTCATCAGCAGGCCAACACCTTCGGCATGCGTCATGTTATTCCAAAAGGGCCGGGCGAATTCGAACTTGCTTGGACGTTTTTCGGCTACGCAGACGACGACGATGAAATGACCCGTTTGCGCGTGCGGCACGCCAACCTTTATGGTCCTGCTGGCTTTGTTGCAATGGAGGATGGTGAGGTGTTGAGCGAATCTCAGTTGGGCACTCATCACTACTCTCAGCACGCAGCAGTGATTGAAATGGGCGGACGCGATGTTGAACCGCAAGATCACATGGTTACAGAAGTATTGATCAGAGCCTTCTACAAACATTACCGCGAACTGATGGGTGTTTAAGGTGAATGCTGAACATACTTTTCCCAATGATCTACCGCGTCGTTACAAACGCGTTGTGCTTGCCTCGCGTCCCGATGTCAAGCCTGTGCAAGAGAATTTCCGTGTTGAAGATGTAGAGATGCCTTCGGTGTCTCATGGCAAAGTGCTGATCCGTAACCGCTACTTGTCGATCGACCCTTACATGTTGGGCCGTATGTATGAGTCGCGTTCATACGCCGTCTCTCAGCAGCTGAATGAAGTCATGATTGGGGAGGCTGCAGGTTACGTTGTTGCTTCTGATCATCCCGATTTTAAGTTGGGTGATGCGGTAGTCGGCCCAACCGGATGGCAAGAATTTGCTCTGTGTGACACTCAATCTCTGCGTAAAGTTGATGATAGGAAAGCCCCCCTTTCTGCTTACCTCGGAGCGTTGGGTATGACGGGTGTGACGGCCTGGTTTGGCATGACACAAATCTGTCGCCC